>CBDUAL010000074.1:0-11842 GCA_965365125.1 uncultured Lutibacter sp. | reverse complement strand
AAGCATACGATCTATATGATATAAATATTCGTCTAAGTCTTCAATAAATAAAATATTCCCTTCGGTTTTTATACTGGTTTCGCTTCCCAACAAACTATATAGCATCGATAAATTCCCACCCACTAAAACACCTTCAGTTTTACCTGTTTTATTTTCTTCGGAAGCATTTATTTCATAAGAAATTGGTTTTCCAAACAAACATTTTTTTAAGGAAGTTAATGCTGTTTTGGGATTTTTTTGAACATCTAGAGGCATTGTGGCGTGTAACGTTTGAACCCCCAACTTGTGAATATGACTGTGCAAAACAGTTATATCAGAATAACCAACAATCCATTTTGGATGCTTTTTGAATTCAGTAAAATCTAAAGTATCAATAATTCGCACCGTTCCATAACCGCCACGAGCGCACCAAATAGCTTTCACTTTAGGGTTGTTTAACATTTTTTGAAAATCCAATGTGCGTTGTGCATCAGTGCCTGCAAACTGATGCGCTTCAAAACCAATAGTTTCTCCTACAACTACACTTAACCCCCAACTTTTAAGCAAATCAATTGCAGGTTGAATTTCAGTTAAAGAAATTTTACGAGCTGTTGAAACAATGGCAACAGTATCGTTTTTTTGTAAATATTTGGGTTGAATCATCTTAATTATTGTTTATTATTCTAGAATTTGTATCTTTGCATTATAAGTCTGCGAAACACGAAAGTCGACTCCATGTCGTTTTTTAAATTGTATTTAAAATTAGTGTTTTGGTGGGCTTATTCTATTTTTTGAGGTTAATGGATTCTTTTTATTGTAGTAATTATCCCAATTATTATATTTTGATGCATCGTACAAATCAACAACTAACTTTATTTGATCGCTTATATAATTATAATAGCGAACTTCTCCTTTTTCAAATATTCGTTGAATTGTCCAACAAAAATAATCAGCTAAATTCAATAATGGATCAAGAGTAGGATAATTCACATTAAAAACTATCCTTGTTTTTATTGCGACCCCATTATTGCTTTTATTGAATCGTTGTTTAGCTTTTGCAAATGCTAAATCTAAATTATGATTTTTAGTGCTTTTTCCTCTTTCCGAAATATGTAAAACAAGTTTAGGGTGCTTTGTGAATTTGTTTTGCAACAAGTCTATTTTTTGCCTTACTTCATCTAATGGGTCCATTATTATTATCATTCCAAGAATGAAAGTATTTGAGACGCCGTTTGTTCCTATTAAATTTTTCTTTCCTTTTCCGTAGTAAGTTGTATCTCCTGCTTCATCTAAAAAACGATGATAATCTTTCAATTTTTCCTTTTTCATTTTGCAAATACTATTTTTTTCTATTGATTTTAAACTAAATCAACCTGCAAATTACGAAAACCGAAACAACTATTCACTTTTCTAACAAACAATCCGTATTTTTGCACTTTCAAAATTTATATTGATGAGCAATCCAAAAAGATATACTATAACGGCAGCATTGCCATACACTAACGGACCAGTTCATATTGGTCATTTAGCAGGTGTTTATGTACCAGCCGATATTTACGCACGCTATTTAAGAAACACAGGTAACGATGTATTGTACATTTGTGGATCTGATGAGCACGGTGTGCCAATTACTTTAAAAGCAAAAAAGGAAGGTGTAACGCCTCAAGATATTGTAGATAAATACCACGCAATTATTAAGCAATCGTTTAGTGATTTTGGAATTTCATTTGATAATTATTCGCGTACTTCGGCAAAAGTTCATCACGATACAGCTTCAGAATTTTTCAAGAAATTATACGATGAAGATAAGTTTATTGAAGAGTCTACAGAGCAATTATACGATGAGGAGGCTAAGCAGTTTTTAGCAGATCGTTTTGTAGTTGGAACGTGCCCAAAATGTGGGAACGAAGAAAGTTATGGAGATCAATGCGAGCACTGTGGTACTAGCCATAACGCCACAGATTTAATCAACCCAAAATCTGCAATTACAGGAAACACACCAACAACTAAAATTACAAAACACTGGTATTTACCATTAGATAAATACGAAAAATGGTTGCGCGAGTGGATTGTTGACGGCCATAAAAACGACTGGAAAACAAATGTACTAGGGCAAGTAAAATCGTGGTTAGATGACGGTTTAAAACCAAGAGCCGTAACACGCGATTTAGATTGGGGAATTCCGGTGCCTGTTGAAGGTGGAGAAGGTAAAGTATTGTACGTTTGGTTTGATGCGCCTATTGGCTATATTTCATCAACCAAAGAATGGGCAGCACGCGAAGGAAAAAATTGGGAACCATATTGGAAAGATGAAAACACCAAGTTGGTTCACTTTATTGGAAAAGATAATATTGTATTTCACTGTATTATTTTTCCTGCAATGTTAAAAGCTGAAGGAAGTTATATTTTACCTGAAAATGTACCAGCAAACGAGTTTTTAAATTTAGAAGGAAACAAAATTTCAACTTCAAAAAATTGGGCGGTTTGGTTGCACGAATATTTAGAAGATTTCCCAGGAAAGCAAGATGTATTGCGCTATGCTTTAACAGCAAATGCTCCTGAAACGAAGGACAACGATTTTACGTGGAAAGATTATCAGGCAAGAAACAACAATGAATTGGTTGCCATTTTTGGAAACTTCATCAATCGCGTGGTGGTACTTACCAATAAATATTACAATGGAATTGTTCCTGAACCAAATGAGTTTAGTGCTATTGATAATGAAACGTTAGAAAAGTTACAAAAATTTCCTTCAATAATTGCTAGTTCAATAGAACGTTACCGTTTTAGAGAAGCATCGCAAGAATTAATGAATTTAGCACGATTAGGAAATAAATACTTAGCTGATGAAGAACCTTGGAAACAAATAAAAACAGATCCTGAGCGCGTAAAAACCATTATGTATGTGGCATTGCAAATTGCAGCAGGATTATCGGTTGTTGCTGAGCCATTTTTACCTTTTACAGCGACTAAATTAAAGGGAATTTTATCTATTTCTGAAGATATTTCTTGGGAAGCAATTAAAGAAACTACCGAATTAATTGAAGCAAACCATCAAATAGGAAAAGCTGAATTGCTGTTTGCAAAAATTGAAGATACTGAAATTCAAGCTCAATTAGATAAGTTAGAAGCAACAAAATTAGCAAACGAAGCTGAAAATAAAGTAGTAGAACCACAAAAAGAAACCATTGAATTTGATGATTTCACGAAACTTGATATGCGAGTTGGAACTATTTTAGAAGCGGTAAAAGTACCAAAAACTAAAAAGTTATTACAACTAAAAGTTGATGTTGGATTGGATGTGCGTACCATTGTTTCAGGAATTGCAGAAAGTTTTAAGCCTGAAGATATTATTGGACAAAAAGTTACTGTTTTGGTAAATTTAGCCCCAAGAAAATTACGTGGTGTTGAAAGCCAAGGAATGATTTTAATGACAGATACACCTGATGGGAAATTAGCATTTATTGAGCCGGAAAATGATTCAGTAGCTAATGGAGAGCAAGTGAGTTAAGATAACATATTTACAAAATACTTAAAAAAGGACTGCAATTTGCGGTCCTTTTTTTTATAGGTACAATTAATCTTCTTAAATTTATTAAAAATTATATCTTGCATAGGAAATAAATGACTTCAATAATGAATAAAAATCCATTACCCGATTTAAAATCGTATGAATTTGAAGACGTTGCATTTGAGCAATTAATGCAAAAACGAATTTATAGAATTCTAATAGTTTGCTCAAACTACGATTACTATATGCTAGAGGAAGACGGTAGAATTGATGAACGTATTTTTAATGAATACACCGCGCTAAACCTTCGTTATCCACCAAGCTTCGAACACGCAAATTCTGCCAAAAGTGCCATTAAAGCAATGGAAGCCAATAAAATTGATTTGGTTATTACGTGGCTAGATATAGGTGATTTTAAAACAGTTGAAACTTCAAAAGAAATTAAGGAAGCTTTCCCTAATGTTCCAATTGCCGCTATTAGTCATTATTCAACCCAATTAAGAGAAAAAATAAGTAGCGAATGCTCTGGGGATATTGATTATGTTTTTCATTGGAATGGAAACGCCGATATTATTTTAGCCATCATAAAATTAACGGAAGATAGAATGAATGCCGAAAAAGATATCAATGAAATTGGTGTAAAAGCTATTTTATTGGTTGAAGATTCACTAAAGTTCTATTCAAAATATTTGCCTATTTTTTATAAAATTCTGCTGAACCAAACCCGTTCTTTTATGTCGGAAGGGTTAAATGCGCACCGAACAATGATGTTAATGAGAGGTCGCCCAAAAATTTTATTGGCAACTAATTATGAAGAAGGCTTACACCTGTTTAAACAATATAAAAACAATCTTTTAGGGGTAATTTCAGATGTTTCGTATTTTAGAGAAGGAAAACGAGATGCAAAAGCAGGATTTCATTTTTTAAAATATGTGAGAAGTTTTAAGCGTTATTTTCCATTTTTAATTCAGTCTTCAGATAGCAATAACGAAAAATATGCGCTTGAATTAAAAGGGAAGTTTTTATACAAGCATACGCAAACATTAGAAGAAGAAATTAAAAACTACATCAATCAATATTTTTCATTTGGAGATTTTGAATTTTGGGATCCAATTCAAATGAAAGTACTTGTGGTAGCTAAAGATTTAACCACTTTTCAAAAAGCTTTAAGCGTTGTAACTACCGATTGTATAGCGTATCATGCCAAACGAAGTGAGTATTCAAAATGGTTAAAATCAAGAGTTCTATTTCCGTTAGCTAATTTATTTAGTAAAGTTGAATATGACGATTTTGATGATCCTGAACAAGCAAGAACTTATTTAATTAAAGCCATAAAAGCGTATAGAGGTTTTAGGGCACGTGGAATTATTTCAAAATTCAATAAAAATAAATACGATGAATATTTAGGTTTTGCCAGAATTGGAGATGGGTCTTTAGGTGGAAAAGGTAGAGGTTTGGCATTCATTGATTCGTTTTTAAAACAGCACAAATTACGTCAACAATACAAAGATGTTAAAATTTCAATTCCTAGAACAGTTGTTTTAAGCACCGATGTTTTTGATGAGTTTGTTGAAACTCATGAATTAATTCGTTTTGTAGATAAGTGTGGTAATGATGAAGAAATTTTAAATAAATTTATTTCTAAGCCACTGCCAAATTGGGTTGTTGAAGATATTAAAGCTTTTTTAAAAGTTACTAAGTGCCCTATAGCAGTAAGGTCTTCTAGCGTTTTAGAAGATTCACATTACCAGCCGTTTGCAGGTATTTTTTCAACATATATGTTGCCAAATACTGAAGAGGAAGAAATGCTAAAAATGGTTTGTAACGCGGTAAAATCGGTTATTGCATCTTCTTTTTTTAGTGCAAGTAAAATCTACTTAAAAGCAACATCGCATACCATTGAAGAAAGTAAAATGGCGGTAATTTTACAAGAAGTAATTGGTAAGCAATACGATGATGTTTACTATCCTAATATTTCAGGGGTTGCACGTTCAATCAATTTTTACCCCATAGGAAACGAAAAACCTAATGAAGGTATTGCGAACATTGCTGTTGGTTTGGGTGAAATTATTGTTGGCGGCGGAAAAGTATTGCGTTTTTCACCATATCATCCTAAAAAAGTATTGCAACTTTCATCTCCAGGGTCAACACAGCGAGATACACAGCAGTATTTTTATGGATTAGATATGAATCCAGAAAGTTATCAAACGTCAACTTCTGAAGCCATTAATAAAAAGAAAATTAGCATTCGTAAAGCTGAAAAACATGGATCTCTAAAATTTGTAGCTTCAACCTACGATTTACAAAATAATGTAATTAAGCCAGGTGTAATGCACGATGGAATACGCGTAATTACATTTGACCATGTGTTAAAATACAACACTTTTCCACTACCTGAAATTTTACAAGATTTATTGCGTATAAGTCAGCGTGAAATGAGAAATCCTATTGAAATGGAATTTGCGGTAAATTTAGATGTTCCTAAAGGAGAGCCAAAGGAGTTTAGTTTTTTACAAATAAGACCTATTGTTGAAAGCAATGATAATCAGAGTAAAATTCCAAGCAATTTTAAACAAAGTGAAGCAATTATTTATTCCGAATCGGCTTTAGGAAATGGGAAATATGAGCATATTTACGATTTTGTATATGTAAAACCCGCAACCTTTAATGCAGCAAACACAAGAGATATAGCAACTTCAGTAGAAAAAATAAACAAAATGTTTAGCGCTACTGAAAGTCAATATATTTTAGTTGGCCCAGGAAGATGGGGTTCAAGCGATCCGTGGTTAGGAATCCCTGTTATTTGGCCACAAATTTCTTCAGCAAAAATAATTGTAGAAGCTGGTTTAAACGATTTTAGAATAGACCCAAGTCAGGGAACACATTTCTTCCAAAATTTAACTTCGTTTAAGGTAGGTTATTTAACCATCAATCCTTTTATAAATGATGGTTTTTTAGACCTAGATTATTTAAATGCACAAGACGCTATTTTTGAAGATACGTATGTAAAACATATCCGCTTTAAAGAGCCTTTAAGTGTTATTATTGAAGGTAAAAATAACAAAGCAGTAATTTATAAAGAAGGCATTCATCCCAAAAAAACAGGAGCTTCTTTAGAGGAATTGGCAGATGACTTGCCTCCCGATGGATTTATGTAAATTTTAAAAGTCATAAAAGTAACAGATTTGAAAAAATTCACCTATTAACTTTATGAATATTGTAATTAATTTGATTATTTTTGATTAAAATTAAATAATATTAAATTTTAATAGCCATTAATTATATAAATATGAATGTACACGAGATACTAACGAACCTTGAAACAAAGCATCCAGGGGAAAAAGAATACTTACAAGCAGTGCAAGAAGTATTAGAGTCTATTGAAACAATCTATAACGAAAATCCACAATACGAAGCAGCCAAAATTATTGAACGCTTGGTAGAACCTGATCGTATTTTAACCTTTAGAATTTCTTGGGTTGATGATGAAGGAAATGTACATGTGAATTTAGGGCATAGAGTGCAGTTTAACAACGCAATTGGTCCATACAAAGGAGGCATTCGTTTACATCCAAGTGTGAATTTAAGTATTTTGAAATTTTTAGGTTTCGAACAAATCTTTAAAAATGCCTTAACAACATTGCCAATGGGTGGTGGTAAAGGAGGCTCAGATTTCAACCCTAAAGGAAAATCAGATGCTGAAATTATGCGTTTTTGTCAAGCTTTTATGCTAGAGCTGTGGCGCGTAATTGGCCCAAGTACCGATGTGCCAGCTGGTGATATTGGAACCGGCGGTAGAGAAATTGGTTTTATGTACGGAATGTATAAAAAACTACAAATGGAAAACTCAGGTGTTTTAACCGGTAAAGGGTTAAACTGGGGTGGAAGTTTAATACGACCAGAAGCTACAGGTTTTGGAGCCACTTATTTCACCAACGATATGTTAAAAACACAGAACGATACTTTTAAAGGGAAAATAGTATGCTGTTCAGGTTTTGGAAATGTAACTTGGGGTGTTGCTTTAAAAGTAACAGAATTGGGTGGAAAAGTTGTAACAATTTCGGGCCCTGATGGTTATGTGTATGATAAAGATGGTTTAGATGAAGATAAAATAGATTATTTATTGGCTTTAAGAGCTTCAAATAATGACATTGTTTCTCCGTATGTGGAGGAATTTCCAGAAGCTGTTTTCTATCCAGGTAAAAAACCTTGGGAGGTTAAATGTGATATAGCCATGCCTTCAGCAATTCAAAATGAATTGAATGGTGAAGATGCAGCGCAATTAGTTGCAAATGGTGTGCAATATGTTGCTGAAGTTTCTAATATGGGTTGTACTCCTGAAGCGATTGATGTGTTTCACAACAATAAAATTCCGTTTGCACCAGGAAAAGCTGCAAATGCAGGTGGTGTTGGTGTTTCAGGATTAGAAATGTCTCAAAACGCCATGAAAATAAGCTGGACAAAAGAAGAGGTTGATGCTAAATTACATCAAATTATGTCTTCAATTCATATAGCTTGTGAAAAATACGGTACCGAAGAAGATGGCTATATAAACTATGTAAAAGGAGCAAATATTGCTGGTTTTATAAAAGTTGCCGATGCCATGCTAGATCTTGGAGTTATCTAATTAGATAAAAATAATACATCCAAAACAGAAGGCTTTTTAAAAAGTATTGAATCCGTCATTCTGAACTTGATTCAGAATCTCATTATACTGATAATTAATCATTATGGGAACCTGAATCAAGTTCAGGTTGACGAAAATTCACTTTTAGAAAGCCTTTTATTTTATTTTATTTTAAAAATTCACATTAAAATCGGTAACCAATTCTTGTATGTAAATTAATTGCAGCTTCATTATTCGCTTTAAATTTAAAATTATTTACAGTTTCAGCAAACTCATGTAACCACCCAACTCCAAACCCAAGTTCATAATTAAAATGTTTGCCAATATTTCTTCGCATTCCCCAAGTTGGAATTATGGATATTTGATTGGAAACATTGTAATTATCAGATTTTGAAATGATAAACCAATCTGGGTGAAAACTTGTTTTTAACGATAAAAAATTACCACTGTTTCCTGTAATGTCTTTTGATTTAGACAAACGCTTATTTAAATTGTAATAAAATTTTGGCTCTACAGATATTCCAGGAGCCATCAAAAAATCATCGTTGTGAATCCCACTATCTAAACCTATTTCGCTTCGCAATACAAACTTATCCGATAATCGAACTTCATTATGCACCCAAACACCTAATATTCCTGTTTGAACACCAAATATTGACTTTTCTACACTTACATCTTGCGCTTTAATAATTAAAGTGATTCCACATAAAAATAAGGTAACTACTAATTTTTTCATACGTTTGTTTTAAGACTCAAATGTATCAATAGTTAGACCAACTATGAATTTATAAATTCAAAAATGAAATAAGTAACTTGGATACTCAAAAAAATTGAAATAAAAAGCACCTCTTTGTCAACCATTTTAAATTTAAACTCGTCTATATAAATGAAGGGCCTTTAAAAAAGCATGTTGAAAGTAATAAAACTACATAACGATTCACAATTAATAAAGCAATCGCTAAAGCATAATAGAAAGGCTCAAAAATTGTTGTACGATAAATATGCGCCAAAAATGTTGGGTTTGTGTGCGTATTATATAAAAGATCTTCAGCAAAGCGAAGAAGTAATGTTGAACGGCTTTTTTAAAGTTTTTACAAAACTACATCAGTTTTCTAATGAAGGTAGCTTTGAAGGTTGGATTCGAAAAATAATGGTTTGGGAAAGTATTTCGTATTTAAGAACAAAAAAAGAATTAACGCTTACCAACGAGATTGAAAACTATGAAACCGTTGTTGAAAATGAAGTTGAACGAACAATAGCTGTTGAAGATTTACAGCTATATATTAACGAATTACCTACAGGTAGTAAGGTAGTTTTTAACTTATATGTTATTGAAGGATATAAACATTTTGAAATTGCTAAAATGCTGCAAATTTCAGAAGGGACTTCAAAAACACAACTATCAAGAGCAAGGAAAGCATTGCAAAAAATGATTTCCAATAATAAAAAAAGATATCATGGAACAACATAAGTTAAGAGATAAATTAAAGAAAAGAAGTATTGTTCCTTCTAAAAATTCTTGGGAACAGTTAAGTCAAAAATTGGCCGAACAGGAAACTATTCAAAAGGGAAATAAATGGATTTTTTTTAAATATGCAGCCATTATTCTAGTGTTTATTTCTGTTGGTTTGTACTTTTTTAAACCTACTAAACAATCTATTGAAACACCTGTTATTGCAGCACCAACAATTAAAAAAGAGTTTAAAAATTTACCCGAAACTAAATTAGAACCTGAAATTAGAGTTGCAGAAACACCCGTTAAAAAAGAGGAAGTAATTCCGCAGCCTATTCAAAAAAATAAACCAACTAATTACCCAAAAACAACTACTACAAAAACAGCGTTTATAGCTTTAAAAACCTCCAAAAACGACATTTTAATTTCAGAAGAAATAGATAAAAAAATTGAGCAGGCTGAAATTAAAACCGAAGAAATTTTAGTAGTTGAGCAACCTTCCGAAGAAGATATTTTAACTACTGAAGTAGATCAATTATTAAAAAATTCAACAATTAAATTACGTGTAAATCGTCAGCTTTTAGCTAAAAGAACAGTGAGCGCTCAAGCTCTTTTAACTGAAGTTGAAGATGATTTAGACAAAGATTTTAAAGAAAAATTAGTTGAAACCATTGTAAACACCTTAAAAACTCCCCGAAAAGTTATCATTACAGATCGAGGAAATTAATTTAAAACAAACAATTATGAAAAGAATACTATTTATAGGCTTATTGTTAAGTCAGGCGTTTTTGTGTCAACCTTTATCTGCACAAGAAACAAAACCAACTTCAGAAAAAGAAGCGCAAATTAATCAAAAAAAGGAGCGTATAATTAAAGAGGAAAAAGAGGCTTTAAAAAAAGAAGTACTCGCCATAAATACACGCTATAATAATGGTGAAATTTCAGAAGCTGAAGCCACAAAATTAAAGGAGGAAGCAGCAGAAATACATGCGTTAAATATTGAAAATAAATTAGCAATTATTGACAATTCAGCAGCCTTAATGAAGCGCATCGATAATAATGTTGATGAAAATTCAGTTGAAAAAGTTGAACTTACTCTTTTTGATTTTGATGGAGATGATGGTACTATGGTTGCCATAAATTATACTGGTAAAAAAAGAATTTACGACAAAAGAACCTTTTCAAATTTATTGATTTCTTTTGGGTTGAATAATGCAATTATTGAAGGGCAATCTTTTGACAAGTCGCCTTACAAAGTAGGAAAAAGTAAATATTTTGAAATGGGTTGGGTTTGGTCTACACGATTGTTACAAAATTCAAATGCAGTGCGTTTTAGATACGGATTTTCATTTACGTTTAACGGTTTAAATCCTACCGATAATCAATATTTTGTTCAAAATGGAGCATATACCGTGTTAGAAAATTTTCCAACAAACATAACAAAATCTAAACTTCGCATGGATAATTTAGTGTTTCCTATTCATTTTGAATTTGGGCCTTCTAAAAAAATTGAACGCAAAAATTATTTTAGATATTCAACACGTAAAAAATTCAAATTTGGTATTGGAGGCTATGCCGGATTTAACTTAGGAACACGTCAAAAATTAAAATACTCTGAAGATGGATCAAAGCAAAAAGATAAAATTAAAAAGAGTTACAATACTTCCAATTTTATTTATGGTTTAAGCAGTTATATTGGTGTTGATGATATTTCGTTGTACTGTAAATACGATTTAAACACCATTTTTAACGATCCAAATGTAAAACAAAACAACATTTCTTTAGGATTGCGTTTTGATATGTAAACACTATTTTTTGATCACTATTTTTAAAAACCAATGCAATTAATTTCATTGGTTTTTTCATTTTATTACTTTGTTAAATAATATATTTGCAGCACTCAATATTCAACCATGCAACTACTCAACTATATAAAATCACAAACCAATCTTCCTTCAAAAGGCATAGAAAACACTATTAAATTATTAAACGAAGATTGTACCATTCCGTTTATTTCGCGTTATAGAAAAGAGCGTACAGGAAATTTAGACGAAGTTCAAATTGGTGCTATTGTAACATATAAAGCACAATTTGAAGAGTTAGAAAAACGAAAAAAAGCCATTTTAAAAGCTTTAGAAGAACAAGAAGTTTTAACTTCAGAATTAAAACAAAAAATTGAGGCAACAACAGATTTAAGAGTTTTAGAAGACATCTATCTTCCATATAAGAAAAAACGGAAGACAAAGGCTGAAACTGCACGTAAAAACGGATT
>CBDUAL010000073.1:0-11858 GCA_965365125.1 uncultured Lutibacter sp. | reverse complement strand
TTCAGGGTCTCATCTATTTAAACTAAAGTATGTACAAATAAAATAATTTCCTGTAAAACATGAATTTATAACACGTTTTGAGAAATATACCCTAAATTGTTTTGGATACCTGCCTGCGTAGTATGAAAGATAAGGAGTTTTACGCAATTAAAATTTTACATAATAATAGTGTTATTAATTAAATGATACTATATTTGATACTATCAAATGATAGTATCAAAATGAAGCCACCCTACGAAATAACACCTAAAATATTAAAGCTATTAACCACAATTTCTGAGAAAATTGGAGAAGTAAATGCAAATTTATTAAACAGACCTTCTCCTCAGCTAAGAAAACAGAACAAAATTAGAACAATTCATTCTTCATTAAAAATAGAGGGAAATACATTAACAGAAGAACAAATTACTGCATTAATTGAAAATAAGAGCGTTATTGGACCTAAAAAAGATGTAAAAGAGGTTCTAAATGCAATTGAAATATATGAGAATTTAGAAAAATACAATCCTTTGAGTGAAAAATCATTTTTAAAAGCTCATCAAAATTTAATGAATAATCTTATTGAGAGTCCTGGTGAATATAGAAAGCAGGGTGTTGGAATTGTAAAAGGATATAAGGTTGAACACCTAGCTCCTCCTTATGAGAATGTACCATTTCTAATGAAAGATTTATTTGAATATTTGAGCGATTCAGAAGAATTAGAATTGATAAAATGTTGTGTATTTCATTACGAAATGGAATTTATACATCCATTTTTAGATGGAAATGGTAGAATGGGTAGATTGTGGCAAACATTAATTTTAATGAGAAAATATCCTGTGTTTGAATTTTTACCTTTTGAAACGCTTATAAGTAAAGACCAAGAAAAATATTACAATGCTTTATCTGAGTGTGATAAAGTTGGAAAATCTACAAAATTTATAGAGTATATGTTAAGTGTGATAGATTTATCTATAAGTGAGTTATTAACTTTCAATAATAGAACTCTGAATCAAAAAGATAGACTTGATTATTTTATTTCTTTAAGTAAGTTTCAATTTTCTAGAAAAGATTATATGAACATTTTTAAAGATATTTCTTCTGCCACTGCAAGTCGAGATTTAAAACAAGGTATAAAACTTGAATTGTTTCTTAAAATTGGAGAAAAAAACAAAACAATATACAAATTAACAACTAGGTCCATCAATCCATAAAATTTAGACTTATAGTTGAATTAGTATCAACTACAATATTCGATGTTATTCCGTAAAATGTGTATAATAAAAAGTCTATTCTAAAGGTCTCTTAAAAAGGGGATATTACACTACTTGCACTGTATTACAAATAAGAAAGGGAAACGTCACCTTGAATTTATTTCAGGGTCTCATTTATTTAAACTAAAGTGTGTATAAAAAAAATGTCGTTCCTGTAAAAACATGAATTTATAACACGGTTAGAGAAGTAAATCCTCAATTGTTTTGATGCTTACCTGAGCAGGTATCACAAATAAGAAAGGGAAACGTCACCCTGAATTTATTTCAGGGTCTCATTTATTTAAACTAAAGTGTGTATAAAAAAAATGTCGTTCCTGTAAAAACATGAATTTATAACACGGTTAGAGAAGTAAATCCTCAATTGTTTTGATGCTTACCTGAGCAGGTATCACAATTGATCCTATATAAAATATGATTTTTTAATAAGCAATAAGTAGTTGGATACAGATTCCTTCAAAGTGGAAATTCAAACCTATTTATCCACAACAATCCTTTCAGACCTATTCGCTAATTCCCAAGCAGTATAAAAAACCAATTGAGTTCTTTTTGCCAAAACGTCATAATTAATTTTGTCGGGTGTATCTGAAGGTCTATGATAATCTTGATGTGTGCCGTTAAAATAAAAAATAATTGGAATGTTATTTTTCGCAAAATTATAATGGTCAGATCTGTAATAATAACGATTTGGGTCATTATCATCGTTATAAGTATAATCTAATAACAAATTTGTAAACTTTTTATTGATGTTTTCTGAGATTTCATGAAGTTCAGAACTCAACTTATCGCTACCAATTAAATACACAAAATTGGGTGTTTTTGTATGCGCATCATCAACTCTACCAATCATGTCAATATTTAAATTGGCAACGGTATTCTTTAAGGGGAAAATAGGGTGGTTTACGTAGTATTTAGATCCCAATAACCCTTTTTCTTCGCCCGTAACATGCAATAATAAAATAGAGCGTTTTGGACCAACACCATTGTCTTTTGCAGTTTGAAATGCTTCTGCAATTTTTAACAATGCTACAGTACCCGAGCCGTTATCGTCAGCACCATTAAAAATTTCTTCATTGGTACTTCCTAGGTGGTCAAAATGAGCAGAAAGCACTATAATTTCTTCAGGATGTTCAGACCCCTTAATAAATGCAACTACATTTTCCGAAGGTTTTATGCCAGGTTTTAATGCTTCTGTAGGAATGTCTTGAAAATAGTTTGTTCCTCCTAAAGGTGAAGCAATACGATGTTCAATATAAAAATTCTTTAAATAATCAGCTGCTTTTTTTTGACCAGGTTCCCCCGTAGCTCTTCCTTCAAATTCATCAGAAGCAACTTCATATAAATGAACTTTTAAGGCTTCCGAAGATATGACTTCAGCATATTTTTCTGCTAATTTACCCGTAATTATTTCGGCTTTAGTGTTGGTTAAAATAGGATCGCTATTTCCACAGAAAACCAGTGGTATAGCAAGAATTAGGTATATAAAATATTTCATTGTATAAAACTTGTGTTCTCCAAATATATCAAAAATATTTAAGAGTTATTTATAGTAAACTGCTTTAAAGTTTTGTTAAAGCTAATTAATTCTGAATCAAAAAGTAGATTTAAATCGTTGTTTGAAATTAATTCAACAGTTGTACCTGCAATAAATTTTGAGGGCGTCATTAACCAAAGAGCATCCGCAATTTGAAGGGCTAAATTTATTTCGTGTGTAGATACAATAATTGTTTTGTTGAAATCTTTTGCCAGCTTTTTTAAAAGTGTAAAGGTATTAATAGTGTGGTGTAAATCTAAATGTGCCGTAGGTTCATCTAAAACAATGATAGGTGTATCTTGAGCCAGCGCACGCGCTATTAAAACCTTTTGTAATTGTCCGTCACTTAACTCATGGCACTTCGCATTCATTAAATGCTGTGTGTTTGTTTTTTCAAACGAAGCTTGAATAATTTCAAGATCATTTGTAGTTAAGTAACCAATCCAGTTTGTAAAAGGCTGTCTGCCTAAGGCAACCAATTCATAAACGGTTAAACTAGTATCTGGTAATCTTTCTGTAAGCACCAAACTTAATGTTTTGGCAAGGGAATGGTTGGTGAATGTTTCTAAGAGCGCATTGTCAATTAAAACATCACCATCTAAAGCAGGTTGTACTTTAGTAATGGTTCTAAGTAAGGTAGATTTTCCAATTCCGTTTTTACCTAATAAACAAACAAGGTTTCCTGGTTCTAAATGAATATTTAGATTTGAAGCAATGGTATTTATGCCTTTTTTTGATGCATATCCAATACTTAAATTAGCTGTTTTTATGATAGGACTAGTTGCTTGTTTCATTAGTAATATATCTTTCTTTTTCTAACCAATAACCAAATAATAATAGGAGCACCAAATAACGATGTAATTGCATTGATAGGCAATGTGTATTCACTGTTAGGCATTTGTGCAATACTATCACAAATCAACATAACAATAGCGCCACAAATAGCTACTGCAGGTAATAATGTTTTATGATTAGAGGTGTTAAAAACTAGCTTAGTTAAATGCGGTACAGCCAAACCTATAAATGCTATAGGTCCTGAGAAAGCGGTAATAACACCAGTTAGCAAGCTTGTTGCAATTAATGTGAGATTTCTAGTTAATTTAACATTAACCCCCATGCTTTTTGCATAATTTTCACCTAAAAGTAAGCTGTTTAATGGTTTTATAATGAAGGTAACCAAAGAAACACCAATAAGAAAAATACTAAACAATACCGTAATTTCTTTCCAACTTAAATTGCCTAAACTTCCAAAACTCCAAAACATATATTGTTGCAATTCACTAGCGCTACTAAAATAAGCCAATACACTAATTACCGAAGATGTAATGCTACCAAACATTAATCCAATAATTAATATAGACATGGTGTTTCGCACTTTTATAGCTGCAAGCATTACTGCCAAAAGCACCATAAACGAACCTAAACTGGCAGCAATTGCAAGTCCGAAATTAGTAAAAGCATAGCTTGTAATATTGGCGCCTAAAAAGGATGCACCTAAAATTAAAATAGCAACTCCTAAACTGGCTCCAGAACTAATACCTAAAACAAACGGACCTGCCAACGGGTTTCTAAACAACGTTTGCATTAACAACCCACTTATGGATAATCCTGAACCTACAATTACAGCTGTAATTGCTTTAGGTAAGCGGTAATTCAAAATAATTGTTCGCCATGATTCTTTTTCAACTTCACCATTTATCAATGATAAAAACAGTTGTTTTAGCGGAATGCTTACAGAACCTAAACTGATGTTGATAAGACTAATAAAGAGTAAAACAATTATTAATAATATAAAGGTATTTCTATATGATTTAATTGGATTTAACAAGTGTAATTTTTTAAGAATTCGACTAATTGATGAATGGCTTTTCCTCTATGACTTATGGCTCCTTTTTCAATCATATCCATTTCAGCAAAAGAGTTGTTAAAGCCTTCAGGCTTAAAAATTGGGTCGTACCCAAAACCACTATTACCCGTTTTTTTGGTTAAAATTTCACCCTTACAAATCCCTTCAAATACAAACTGTTTGCCTTCAATATTTAATGCCACAGCAGTTCTAAATTGTGCTTTTTTATGGGTATTATTTTCAAGGTTATTTAATAACTTATCCATATTGGCATTTGCATTATTTTCAGCACCAGCATAACGTGCAGAATATACTCCAGGCTCATTATTTAATGCTTCAACTTCCAAACCAGTATCATCGGCAAAACAATTTAAATGGTATTTTTCAGTCACGTAGTTGGCTTTTAAAATGGCATTTCCTTCAAGTGTATTGGCAGTTTCAGGAATATCATCAAAACAATTAATATCGGCTAAACTAACAATTTCAAAGTTGGTAAGCATTGCTTGAACTTCTTTCAGTTTGTTTTTATTATTGGTGGCAAAAACCAGTTTTAATTTACTCATGGTGATAAGGTTCGTTTTTTAAAATCGTAAATCCACGGTACAATTGTTCAACCACAAATAAACGAATCATTTGATGAGAAAAGGTCATTTTAGACAAAGAAATTTTTCCTTGTGCTTTTTTGTAAACAGCTTCTGAAAATCCGTAAGGACCACCAATTACAAACACCAATTGTTTAATTCCTGCATTCATTTTTTTCTGAAGGAATGATGAAAATTCTAGCGAACGAAACTCTTTTCCTTTTTCATCTAATAAAATTAATTGGTCTGTAGCAGCTAATTTTTTTAAAATAAGTTCACCTTCTTTTTCTTTTTGCTGAACTTCGCTTAGGTTTTTTACATTTTTTATATCAAGAATCACTTCTAATTGAAAGTTGATATAATGTTTTAACCTATTTTGATAGGTTTCAATAAGCGTTTGTAAATTTTTATCATCGGTTTTCCCAATGGCCAATAATTTAATTTTCATATTGCAAATATAAAAAGAAATTAAGATGATTTTTTTGAAAATAAAAAAGTTATTTTTGTAATTAAATGCGCATACAATATGATAAGTAAAGAACAATTTGAAAAAGAACTAGATTTAATAATTTCAAACGCAATTAGAGAAGATATTGGGGAAGGCGATCATAGTTCATTGGCTTGTATTCCAAAAGAGGCCACAGGAAAAGCCAAACTATTAGTAAAAGACAACGGTATTATTGCTGGAGTTGAAATGGCAAAAAGAGTGTTTCATTACGTAGATGCTACCTTAAAAATTGAAACAATTATAAATGATGGTGATCACGTAAAATATGGCGATGTTGTTTTTTATGTGGAAGGAAGCTCACAAGCTATTTTAAAATCGGAACGTTTGGTGCTAAATATTATGCAGCGTATGAGTGCTATTGCCACCAAAACAAATGAATTTATGCATTTGTTGGAGGGTACAAAAACAAAAGTGTTAGATACCCGTAAAACAACCCCAGGAATTAGAGCCATTGAGAAATGGGCTGTACTTATTGGTGGTGGAGAAAATCATAGGTTTGCATTGTATGATATGATTATGTTAAAAGATAATCATATTGATTTTTCAGGAGGTGTTACAAAAGCTATTGAAAAAACAAAACAGTATTTAAAGGATAATAATTTAGATTTAAAAATTATTGTTGAAGGTAGAAGTTTGGATGAAATTAAGGAAATATTGTCTTGCGGAGGTATCCATAGAATTTTAATTGATAATTTTAATTATGCCGATACGCGTAAAGCGGTTGAATTAATTGGAAATCAATGTCAGTCAGAATCTTCTGGTGGAATTAATTTGCAAACTGCCAGAAAATATGCTGAATGTGGTGTAGATTATATATCATCAGGTGCTTTAACACATTCTGTATATAATATGGATTTAAGTTTAAAAGCTGTAAAATAATTAGAATGGATGCTTATTTTGATGATGAAATATTTAAATGTGTAGATTATACTAAGAAAGATATTGTAAAAGGTGAATACGATCATTGTACATTTACATATTGCAATTTTTCTGGCATTCATGCATCAAATATAGGCTTTATTGAATGTGAATTTATCAATTGTAATTTTAGCAATGCTATGATTTCAAATACAGCATTTAAAGATGTTTCTTTTGAAGATTGTAAATTAGTAGGTTTAAAATTTAATGAATGCGACCCTTTTTTATTGGCGTTCAAATTCATCAATTGCCAGTTAAATTTAGCTTCATTTTATCAATTAAGTATTCCTAACACACAATTTATAAACTGTAATTTACAAGAAGTTGATTTTACAGAAGCCAATATTTCAAAGACTATTTTTGATAATTGCGATTTAAAAAATGCCATTTTTGATGAAACTGATTTGGAAAACGCTAATTTTGCAACAGCGTTTAATTTTGAAATCAATCCAGCTAAAAACCAACTAAAAAAAGCACTATTTTCAAGTAGCAATGTAATTGGTTTGTTAAAATCCTTTGATATTCGTTTAGATTCGTAATACGTAATGACAAAAATTGTAGAAGACAAATTAGCCAAGATACCATTAATAAGTTCATTGGTAGTTATCGGTAAGAAAATTAAAATACCTGGTTTACAAGGTTTGTCCTTATACGATATTTTGGAAATGTACATTATTGGCATTGTAAGAGGTGCTTTAACTTCAAGAGCAGGGGGTATTGCTTTTAGTTTTTTTATGGCCCTATTTCCTTTTTTGTTATTTATTTTAACTTTAATTCCTTTTGTGCCTATTGAAGGTTTTCAAGCAGATTTTATAAAGGCTCTTGAAACCTTATTGCCGCCAAATACAGGTGATGTGGTAAAGGACGTAATTTCCGATATTGCTAATAATAGGTATGGAGGGTTACTTTCCTTTGGTTTTATAGCATCAATTTTTTTAATGACTAACGGTGTAAATGCCGTTTTAGGAGCTTTTGAATATTCATATCACATTAAAGAAATGCGAAATGTAATAAAGCAATATTTAGTGTCAATGGGAATGGCTTTAATGTTGTCGGCGATTTTATTAAGTTCTATTGCCATAAATGTTTATTTTGCCATAGGAATTCACGATTTAACCGAAAAAGGTTGGTTACAAAACGAAGGTTTTTGGGTAACCACAGGAGGAAGTATCTTCTTTTTAGTCCTTATTTTAGTATCAGTTTCGTTCTTATATAAATACGGAACCAAGAAATCAAAAGATTTTACTTATTTACCGGGCGCCATATTAACCACTTTATTAACCATAGTAATGTTCAGGCTATTTGCTATTTATGTAGTGAAGTTTTCAACCTATAACGAGTTGTACGGTTCTATTGGAACTTTACTTGTATTAATGTTGTTTGTTTGGTTGAACTCTATAATTTTGTTGCTTGGGTTTGAATTAAATGCTAGTATTAACCGTTTGAAAAAATTACATACGAAATAGAATATGAAAGTTATAGCTATGATACCAGCCCGTTATGAAGCGAGCCGTTTTCCAGGGAAATTAATGAAAGATTTAGCTGGAAAAACAGTGATTTTAAGAACTTATGAAGCAGCCAAAAATGCGAAGTTGTTTTCAGAAGTGTATGTGGTAACCGATAGTGAAATCATTTTTAATGAAATTACTTCCAACGGTGGTGAAGCAATTATGAGTAAAAAGGCACATGAATCTGGGAGCGATCGTATTGCTGAAGCTGTGGAGGATTTAGAGGTAGATATTGTAGTAAATGTGCAAGGTGATGAGCCTTTTATTCAAAAAGAGGCCTTATTTAATTTGTTAGCAGTTTTTAAAACCGATGTTGAAAAAGAAATAGCAATTGCATCTTTAAAAATTAAAATGGATGTTGAAGATGAAATTAACAATCCAAACAATGTAAAAGTTGTTACAGATGAGCAAAATTTCGCCATGTATTTTTCACGTTCGCCAATTCCTTATCCAAGAGAAAAATCAACCGCTGAATATTTCAAACATATTGGTATTTACGCCTTCAGAAAAGAGGCTTTATTAAAATTCACCCAATTACCAATGAATGCATTGGAAGCCACTGAAAAATTAGAAAATTTACGTTTCTTAGCCAACGGATTGAAAGTGAAAATGGTTGAAACAAACGAAATAGCTATTGGGATAGACACTCCTGAAGATTTAGAAAAGGCCAATGCAATTTTTAAAAACAATCAATAAGTAGGATTCGTAATTATAGTTTTACTTCAAACAATTAAACATTAACATAAAATGAGTTATTCAAAAGAACCAAAAGACTTTATAAAGTCGTTACAAATTATTCACACCATTTTACTAGTAGGTGTTTTAGGGTTTTCAGCCTACGTGGCCTTAACAGTTAAAGAACAATTATTTTTTTCTTATCAAGAAGGGAAGGCATTTTTATATTTAGCCATTATCATTGCATTTTTAGGAAATTTATCAAGTAAATTTTTATATGCAAAACTAATCAAGCAAATCTCAGCAAAGTTAGATTTTGCTCAAAAAGCAGTAAAATATAGCACAGCACATATTTTTAGAATTGCAATGTTAGAGTTTCCCGCATTAATGTGTGCAATTTTTGTGTTGTACTCAAACAATAGCTTTTACTTTATTTTGGTAGGCATCTTGGCTTTTATGATGTTAGCGTTATTTCCTACTAAAACCAAGTTTGAAAGTGATATTCCATTATCAACAAAGGAAAAATCAATGCTTGAAAAGCTTTAATTAGTATTTTTTATTTCAGATATTTGCAAACTAATTTTTTAAAATGGCACAAAAACCAAGCATACCAAAAGGAACTCGTGATTTTTCACCCACTGAAGTTGCAAAACGTAACTATATATTTTCAACCATCAAACAAGTTTTTGAAACGTTCGGATTTCAACCTATTGAAACCCCTTCGTTTGAAAATTACGGAACATTAATGGGAAAATATGGGGAAGAAGGAGATCGCTTGATTTTTAAAATTTTAAACTCAGGTGATTATTTAAAGAAAGTTGATGAACATCTTTTGGTAAATAAAGAAAGCAATAAAATAATACCAAAAATTTCTGAAAAGGCATTGCGTTACGATTTAACTGTTCCATTTGCACGTTATGTGGTACAACATCAAAACGAAATAGAATTTCCTTTTAAAAGATATCAAATGCAACCGGTTTGGCGTGCTGATAGACCGCAAAAAGGACGTTTTAGAGAATTTTACCAATGTGATGCTGATGTAGTTGGAAGTAAAGGTCTTTGGCAAGAAATAGAGTTTGTACAGTTGTACGATGAAGTTTTTAGTAAGTTAAAATTAACGGGTACGACTATCAAGTTAAACAACCGTAAAATTTTAGCAGGAATTGCAGAAATTATTGGGGAAAAAGATAAATTAATAGATTTTACAGTTGCTTTAGATAAGTTAGATAAAATTGGTGCTGAAGGCGTTACAAACGAAATGATTTCAAAAGGGATTACTGAAACAGCTATTGAAAAAGTACAACCATTATTTAGTTTTAACGGAAGTAATCAAGAAAAATTAGATCAGTTACAAGCGCTATTGGCTGAATCAGAAGAAGGTTTACAGGGAGTAAAAGAGTTACGTTTTGTTGTAGATCATATTGAAGTATTAGGTTTACAATCTGCAAAATTAGAACTAGATGTAACCTTGGCTCGTGGTTTAAATTATTACACGGGTGCAATCTATGAGGTTTCTGCACCAGAGGGAGTAAGTATGGGGTCTATTGGAGGCGGTGGAAGATACGATGATTTAACAGGGATTTTTGGGTTGAAGGATGTAAGTGGTGTAGGTATTTCATTTGGATTAGATCGAATTTATTTAGTGTTAGAAGAATTGAATTTATTTAACGCTGTTGAGTTACCAAAACCCCGCGTTTTGTTTATTAATTTTGGCGAAACAGAAGCTGCTTTTTGTATGAAAGCATTAACACAGTTACGTAAATCAGGTATAAAATCAGAGTTATATCCTGAGAATGCTAAAATGAAAAAGCAACTAAATTATGCAAACAAAAGAGCAATTCCGTTTGTAGTTTTGGTAGGTGCTGATGAGGTTAAAAATAACAAGTATGCATTAAAAAATATGCAAACTGGTGAACAGCAAGCGTGTAGTTTGGAAGAATTACTTGAAATCACCATAAAACTTTAAAACAAAGTTGTAAATTTGCAAGCTAATTATATAGAGAATGTTTGAAGGGAAAAATATAATGATAGATAAAATAGATGAAATGGGAGAAGATCACGTAGGATCTTCTGCTAAAACACCACTAAGAGCCGATGCTTTTGATATTTCTAATGAAGAAAAAAGAAAGCGTATTGAAGCCAGTGTTAGAGATATTTTGGATACGTTAGGAATGGATTTGGATGATGACAGTATAAAAGGAACACCAAGAAGAGTTGCAAAAGCGTATGTAAATGAAATTTTTGGAGGTTTAAATCCTGCAAATAAGCCAAAATTATCAACGTTTGACAATAATTATAAATATGGTGAAATGTTGGTAGAAAAAAACATCACGGTGTATTCTACTTGTGAACATCATTTATTGCCAATTATTGGTAGAGCACATGTTGCTTATATTTCAAACGGAAATGTTATAGGATTGTCTAAAATGAATCGTATTGTAGATTATTATGCAAAACGACCTCAGGTACAAGAGCGTTTAACAATGCAAGTAGTTCAAGCTTTGCAAGAAGCTATGGGAACTGAAAATGTTGCTTGTGTAATTGATGCGAAACATTTATGTGTAAATTCAAGAGGAGTTAAAGATATTGCTAGTAGTACAGTTACAGCCGAATTTGGCGGTAAATTTAAAGACCCAGCAGTTAAAAAAGAATTTATGGATTACATTAATTTAGATACTATTTTTGAATAGTATTTTAAATATAATTCATAAAATATAGCTGTATAAAAAGTGTCAAAATTCATTATTTTGAATGGGCTACACTGATTCTCAAAGAGTATAGAAATTTTACTTCGACTTCGCTTAATAGCTTTTTATTAAGCGGAGTCGAAGTATAAATGAACAAATACTTAAGTTTTTTTAGTGAATTATTATTTGAGATTAATTGTGAAATTTCCCTTTCTAATTCTGTTAACTGTTTGGTAAGTTCGTTAATTAATTTGTTATTTTTTTGTTAGCATTTTAACGATTGTTTTACGGCTTAAAATACTATTTTCTTTATTTTTTATACTTGTACTTAACCTCTTCTCATAATACCTG
>CBDUAL010000072.1:0-11953 GCA_965365125.1 uncultured Lutibacter sp. | reverse complement strand
GTTTGATTGCACCATGTACCTTAATTTTTTATGGATTTACTTGTATAAATACAAGTAAATATACCATTGGCACTATTAAATATTTAGGTATTACTGAAGTTTTAATTGGATTAATTTCAACACAATTTATTGAATATAGTTTGTGTTTTTGAGCATTGGGATTTGGTGTTTGCCACATTGTATATGGCATACTAATGTACCATAAATACGATAAGTAAATTTTTAATGAAAAATATTCTTAAAAATATAAATAAAGTATTTGACAATAAGGTTCGCCTAGGAATTATGGCGGCTTTAATGGTAAATGATTATTTAGATTTTAACTCCTTAAAAGATCTTTTAGGAGTAACTGATGGCAACTTAGCCAGCCATATAAAAGCATTAGAAAAAGCAACTTATATTAAAATTGAAAAACAATTTATTGAAAAAAAACCAAATACCAAATATAGCATTACACAGCTTGGGGCACTAGAATTTAAAAAGCATATAACTGCTTTAGAAAAATTAATAACTAAATTTTTTTAAACATATACTTTATAATTCCAAGTACTTTTAAAATAATAAGTTATGGAAACACAAAAAAATTAAAGGTGCAGTATAACTGGAGAACTGCTAGCATTGATAGGTTATTTTTTAACACAAAATTAGGGTAAAATAAATATCTGATTTCATTTAAGTAAATTTATAGTTTTAAAAAAAACTACCAACCTCCACTTGCACCTCCGCCGCCAAAGCCACCGCCTCCAAAGCCACCGCCGAAGCCGCCACCTCCAAAACTTCCGCCTGAGCTTCCGCCACCAAAACTTCCACCTCCAAAACCGCCTCTACCTGCTCTACTTAGTAAAATTGCAGTTAAAATATCAGTTGCATTGCCTCTGTTCCCTCTATTTCCTCCGCTGCTTCCTCCTTTATCTTTTTTTGAAAAAATAATCATTAGAATGATAAAGATGATAAAAATAATTACACCACTTGGTAACCCCGAAGATGTACCTTTTTTAGGATTTTTGTTTTTATACGATCCATTTAAAACTTCAAAAATAGCATAAGTTCCGTAGTCTAAACCTGTATAATAATCGCCTTTTTTAAATTCAGGAATTATTACCTGTTGAATAATTCTTTTAGATAAAGCATCGGTTAGTAAATGTTCAATCCCGTAACCCGTTTGAATGGCAATTTTACGATCATCTTTAGCCAACAAAACAACAATTCCGTTATCCTCTTTTTCTTGACCTACCCCCCATTTGTGGCCCCAATTTGCAGCCAAAGTATTGATGTTTTCTCCTTTTAAACTCTCAATAGTTATTAATACAATTTGTGTTGAAGTTGAATCGGAATATTGTATTAATTTATTTTGTAAAGTTGCTTTCTGGTTTTCAGATAATACTTTTGCATAATCGTAAACACTGGTTTGAAAATCTGGCTTTTTTGGAATATCAAACTGTCCAAATGCCAAATGAACAAACAACAACGCTATTAAAACTGATACGTGTTTTTTGTATAATGTGTGAATTTTAATCATTTATCCTTTTGAAATTTCATCAGACAATTCGTTTGAATCATCAGACATATATGGAAAATATTCTTTTAGTTTTTTTCCTACTTCTAAAATAGCCAATTCTAAACCTTTAGAAAATTCTCCTTTTTTAAAATAAGAAAGTACTAGTTCTTTTTCTTCGTCCCAAAAATCATCGGGAACCAACTTATTAATACCTTCATCACCTAAAATAGCAAACTTTTTACTTTCTACAGCAATATAAAATAACACGCCGTTTCGCAATTGGGTAGCATCCATTTTTAACGTATGAAAAACTTCTAAAGCTCTTTCAAACGGTGGTAATTCAGTTTCTTTTTCAATATGAACCCTAATTTCACCCGAGGTATTTTTCTCGGCTGCTTTTATGGCCTGTATTAAAGCTTGCTCTTGACTGGCTGTTAAAAAATCTTCTACTTTCGACATTCTTTATTTTAAAATTCAACTTTTGGTGCTTCTTTGCTACCTTCTGCAGCTTCAAAACGAGTCATTTCTTCAAAATTTCCGAAGAAATTATTCAACATATTATTTGGGAACGTTTTAATATGCTTGTTAAATAAATTCACCTCACCGTTGTACCTGTTTCTTTCCACATTAATACGGTTTTCAGTTCCTTCTAATTGACTTTGTAATTCTAAGAAATTTTGATTTGCCTTTAATTCTGGATATTTTTCAACAGTTACTAATAATCTAGATAATGCCCCAGATAAACCTTCTTGTGCTTTTTGAAAAGCAGCCATATTTTCAGGAGTAATATTTGTAGGATCAATCGTTGTTTGTGTTGCCGCTGCTCTTGCTTTAATAACTCCTTCTAAGGTTTCTTTTTCATGAGCTGCATAACCTTTTACGGTTGAAACCAAGTTAGGAATTAAATCTGCACGTCTTTGGTATGCACTTTCAACATTAGACCAGGCCGTTTTGGCATTTTCTTCTAAATTAACTGATGTATTATAAAATCCTTTTGCCATACTAAATACAGCAAAAACTATAACTCCAATAACTATTAAAGGTATTAACCACTTTTTCATTTGTAATGTTTTAAGATTAATTATTATTTATTTGATTAGTTGTTTAAATGCGTATGTTGTTACACTGTAATTAAACTATTTTATGATAATTGATTTTTTATTTTTATAAGTTCAGCCTTAATACTTTCCAATCGTGTTATGATTTCATGATTGCCTTTAACCGTTTTTGGACTTTCTTTCATTTTGGTCTTAGCTCCTTCTAAAGTAAATCCTTTTTCTTTAACTAAATGATAAATTAGTTTTAAATTTTGAAGATCCTCATGTGTAAATAAACGATTGCCTTTATTATTTTTTTTTGGTTTCAGAATATCAAATTCTTTTTCCCAAAAGCGTATATGAGAAGTATTCAACCCAAAAGCTTTAGCTACCTCGCCAATTTTATAATATCGTTTTTCTGGTAAATCTATATACATTAATCAAGAGATTGTCCTTCAATTTGAGCTGCTTTTTGCATGGCTTCAAATTCTTCAGGAGATAAATTTCCGTAATAAAAATTAATTGGATTCACTTTTACTCCATTTTTATGAACTTCATAATGTAAATGAGGCGCTTGAGATCTTCCGGTATTTCCAACAAAACCAATTAAATCGCCTCGCTTCACTTTTTGATACTTTCGCACATTGTATTTACTCATGTGCGCATACAAGGTAATATAACCAAATCCGTGATCAATTCTAACATGCTTTCCATACCCTGCTGAACCTTGATCAACACGTATTACTTTACCATCACCAGAAGCAAATATAGGTGTTCCTCTTGGCGCTGTAAAATCCATTCCATAATGTTTTTTTCGCGCTTTGGTAAAGGGATCCGATCTCCACCCATAACCAGAAGCCATACGAGTTAAATCTTGATTTTTTACAGGTTGAATTGCCGGCATTGCTGCCAATAATTCTTCTTTATTTTCGGCTAGTTTCACAATTTCATCCAGTGATTTTGACTGCACGTACAACTGCTTTGATAAAATATCCATATTTCGGGTTACATCAATAATCATTTCTGAATTATCAAAACCTTCCAATGCTTTGTATCGGTTTACACCTCCAAAACCTGCCATTCGTTGTTCCTCAGGTATAGGATTTACTTCAAAATATAAACGATAAATATTGTTATCTCTTTCCTGAATTTCTTTTAAAACAGTTTCTAATTGTTCAATTTTTTTATTGTGTAATTGCTCATTCAATTTCACAAACTCTAACTCACGCTTTAGTTCTTTTTCCTTAGGTGATTCAAAAAACGGAGTAAACACCATAAAACCTAGTAGCATAAAAATAAATGCTGCCAATACTGTAAACAATACTCTTTTAAATTTAGTGCTCTTTTTACGATGTATCTTTTGATATGAAAGTGTTTCAGAATCGTAATAATATTTTACCTTCGCCATCTATTAAAATTATGTTATTTTTGTAAGTTGAAACCTGCAATTATTTAGTAAAATTGCGGTTTAAAAATAACAAAATTACAAAATGTTTTACAAAGGTGGTTAAACACCTATTCTTTTAGCATATAATTAACGATGAAATCACAACAAATACGTCAACAATTTTTAGATTTTTTTGCTTCAAAAAAACACACCATTGTACCTTCAGCTCCAATGGTATTAAAAAATGATCCTACGCTTATGTTTACCAACGCAGGAATGGTTCCGTTTAAAGAATACTTTTTAGGACAAAAAAAGGTTGTTAACAAACGTGTTTCCGATTCTCAAAAATGTTTGCGCGTTTCAGGAAAACATAACGATTTAGAGGAAGTTGGTAAAGATACCTACCACCATACCATGTTTGAAATGTTAGGTAACTGGAGTTTTGGTGATTATTTTAAAAAAGAAGCCATTGAATGGGCTTGGGAATTATTAACCGAAGTTTATAAAATAGACAAAGATTGTTTGTATGTTTCAGTTTTTGAAGGTGCTGATGATGATGGCTTGGAATACGACCAAGAAGCGCACGACATTTGGAAGGAGTTGATTGATGAAAATAGAATTATACGCGGAAATAAAAAAGATAACTTTTGGGAAATGGGAGCGCAAGGACCTTGCGGGCCGTGTTCTGAAATTCATGTTGATATACGCTCTGCGGAAGAAAAAGCCTTAGTCTCAGGAAAAAGTTTGGTAAATATGGACCATCCACAAGTGGTGGAAATTTGGAATTTGGTGTTTATGGAATTCAACCGTAAAGCCAATGGTTCTCTAGAAAAACTTCCTGCACAACATGTTGATACGGGTATGGGGTTTGAGCGTTTATGTATGGTTTTACAAAACGTACAATCTAATTACGATACAGATGTTTTTATTCCGCTAATTAAAGAAGTTGAAACCATTACTGGAAATGATTATGGTAAAAATGAAGAAATAGATATTGCGATTCGTGTAATTTCAGACCATGTTCGTGCTGTTGCTTTTGCTATTGCCGATGGGCAATTACCTTCAAATACAGGTGCTGGTTATGTTATTAGAAGAATTTTAAGAAGAGCTGTTCGTTATGGATTTACTTTTTTAAATACCCGAGAGCCTTTTATTTATAAATTGGTAGCCGTACTTACCAAACAAATGGGCACTTATTTCCCTGAGTTAAAAACGCAAAGACAATTAATTACCAATGTAATTAAAGAAGAAGAAAACTCTTTTTTAAGAACCTTAGATCAAGGTCTTGTTTTATTAGACGGAATTATAAAAAATACACAAGGAACAGAAGTTTCAGGTAAAAAAGCGTTTGAATTATTTGACACTTATGGTTTTCCTATAGATTTAACCGCATTGATTCTTTCTGAAAAGAAAATGACGTTAAATGAAGAGGAATTTGAAACGGAGCTTAAAAAACAAAAAGCCAGATCTAGGGCTGCTTCAGTAGTAGAAACGGATGATTGGGTAATATTAGATGAAAATGACGATGAAGAAGAGTTTATTGGGTATGATACCCTTACAGCAAAAGTTAAAATAACACGATACCGAAAAGTTTCTTCTAAAAAAGATGGAGATATGTATCAACTTGTATTTAATCTAACGCCTTTTTATCCTGAAGGTGGTGGACAAGTTGGTGATAAAGGTTATTTAGAAAAAGAAGATGGAAGTACGGTTTATATTGTAAACACTAAAAAGGAAAACAATTTAATCATTCATTTCACAAAATCATTACCGAAGGATTTATCAGGAATTTTTAATGTAGCAGTTGATGAAAAACAGCGTTTTAGAACAGCTTGTAATCATACGGCTACGCACTTATTACACCAAGCTTTAAGAGAAGTTTTAGGTGAACACGTTGAACAAAAAGGATCTGCAGTACATTCAAAACATTTACGATTTGATTTTTCACATTTTGCAAAATTAACGGTAGATGAACTTACAGCTGTTGAAGATTTTGTAAATGCACGAATTGAAAACAAATTACCTTTACAAGAATTTAGAAATATTCCAATGGAAACTGCCTTGAAAAAAGGCGCTATGGCTTTATTTGGTGAAAAATACGGAGATACCGTAAGAGCCATTCAATACGGTCAATCTGTTGAATTGTGCGGAGGTACTCATGTGCAAAATACTGGCGATATTTGGTATTTTAGAATTCAAACAGAAAGTGCTATTGCATCAGGTATTAGAAGAATAGAGGCCATTACTGGAGATGCCATGAAAATTGAATTTTACGAAAACAACCGAACTCTTTTCCAAATTAAAGATTTGGTAAAAAACTCTAAAAACCCCGCTGAACAAGTTTTAAATTTAATTGAAGACAACAATAAGCTTAAAAAACAAGTAGACCAGCTATTGAAAGAAAAAGCAAAAAATGCAGCCGCTGGTTTAGTAAACGAAACTGAATTAATTAATGGAGTTCACTTTTTAGCTAAAAAATTAGAATTAGACCAAAACAGCATTAAAGATTTAGCGAATGATTTAGGGAATAAAATTGAAAATTTATTTTTAATCATTGGATCCGAAACTGACGGAAAAGCATTTTTAACGTGTTACATTTCTAAAAATTTAGTTGCTGAAAAACAATTAAATGCCGGACAAGTGGTGCGGGAATTAGGAAAACTAATTCAAGGTGGCGGTGGTGGCCAACCATTTTTCGCTGCTGCTGGTGGTAAAAATCCAGCAGGAATTGAAGAAGCTCTAAAACAAGCTAAAAATTATATTGTGTAAATGAATTTCAGAACCAATATACAGCTAAAAAAAGAACGCAATCAAATTGATTACGATTCTAAGTTAATGCTGTTTGGTTCTTGTTTTTCTAAAAACATTGCTAAAAAATTAGCCTATTTTAAATTTCAAGCAAAAAGTAATCCGTTTGGTATTTTATTCAACCCAATTGCCATTGAGCAGTTAATTACCAATGCCATTAATTTAAAAGAATATACTGAAAGAGATATTTTTCAGTTAAATGAGCGCTGGCATTGTTTTGATGTGCATTCTGATATAAGTGCTGTTGAAAAAAGTGAGTTGCTTAAAAATTTAAATGCTGCAATTACAACTACTCATAAACAACTTACTGAAGCTTCACACCTAATTATTACATTAGGAACTGCTTGGGTATATCGTTTTATTGAAACCGATGCTATTGTTGGAAATTGTCATAAAATTCCACAGAAAAAGTTTTTAAGAGAATTGCTTTCTACTGAAGAAATTACAGCTTCTTTAGATCATATAATAACACTTGTAAAAAGCATAAATCCTTCCGTAAATATCATTTTTACTGTAAGTCCGGTTAGGCATTTAAAAGATGGGTTTGTTGAAAACGCTCAAAGTAAAGCGCATTTATTAACTGCAATTCATGAAATTACAAACGCTAAAAAGCAGTTTTATTATTTTCCTTCTTATGAAATAATGTTAGATGATTTACGCGATTACCGTTTTTACGCAAGTGATATGCTGCATCCAAACGACACTGCCATTACATATATTTGGGAGCAATTTCAAATGGTTTGGGTCGCAGAAAAAGCACTTTTAACAATGAAAGAAGTTGAAACCATTCAAAGAGGTTTGGCGCATAGACCCTTTAACCCTGCATCTGAACAACACAAAAAATTTCTTTTGAACTTAAAAGAGAAAAAAGAGCGTTTATTTAACAATTATCAAATAAACTTTAACGCATAAAACAAAAAAAAGAAGCCAATGCTTCTCTTTTTTATAACGTATTTTAAATATTTAATTTACAAACTTTGCAACATTCTGCCAAGGACCTCCATTAATTACATCAATCCCATTCTGGCTTAAAAAAGACGTTGCTTGTCCGCTTCTTGCGCCGCTTCTACAAACAGCTATTACTTTTTTATTCATTGCTTTTATTTCAGCAACCTTAGTTGGAATACTGTTTAAAACAATGTTTTTTGAACCATTTACATGACCACTAGCAAATTCATCAGTAGTTCTTACATCAATAACTACAGCCCCCTCTTTTAGGTAATCTTCAATTGCCGACTCACTGTTGCCTCCTCCAAATAAACCAAAAAAACTCATATTATTTCTTTTTAAATTTTGTGCAAATATAAACGATTAAATACTAAATTTAGTAACACCTGTTACTAATTATTCCATTGATTTTTTATTAAAGTATCATTTTTTAAATGAATCTATTCATTTTTAAATAAAATAAGAAGTATTTAAAACGTGTTAAAACCATCATTTATATGAATTTTAAACTACGAATTGTATATTTATCTTTTCAAAAAAAACAACAATGAGAAGAGGTAATAAAAAAGTAAAATTACTTATTGGTTTAGGTTTAATTGTGTTTGCTATATTTCAATACTATTCAAAAAGTGAAGTAAATAGCTATACTGGAAAAAAACAACACATTTCAATTAGCCCCGAAAAGGAAATTGCAATTGGTTTACAAAGCACTCCGTATATGGCGCAACAACACGGTGGCCTGCACCCTGATAAAAACTATCAAAATTTTGTTGATATGGTTGGCAACAAACTAGTGAATAATAGTATCGCTTCACAAACACCATATCAATTTGATTTTCACTTATTGAATGACTCTCAAACCATCAATGCTTTTGCATTACCTGGCGGACAAATTTTTATCACCTATGCTTTATTTGCTAAACTTGAAAATGAAGACCAGCTTGCAGGAGTTTTGGGTCATGAAATTGGCCATGTTGTTGGAAGGCATTCTGCAGAACGTATGTCTAAACAAGAATTAACTGAAGGTTTATTAAACGGTGTTGCCGTTGGTTTTGACCCAAGTACTGCGGAAGGTGTTGCCGCTATTGCCAACGTAATAAATTTAAGTTATGGAAGAGATGATGAGTTGGAAAGTGATTTTTTAGGCGTAAAAATAATGATGGATAGTAGTTACGACCCTAATGCTTTAATTGGTGTTATGGAAATTTTAAAAGCTGCTTCAGGCCCAAATAAAACTCCTGAAAGAATGAGCACGCATCCCGATCCCGAAAATAGAATTGAAAAAATAAAAGAGGCTATTAAAAGTTACAAAAAGCAACATTGAATAACCTCTTTGTGGTTTAATTTAACAAGTCTGAATCTTCTGACTCTAATTGGGTATAAACATCTTTAACTTCTTGTGAACTCTTTTTTTGCAAAATTAAATTTGCAGTTGGAGTTGTTACAAAAATAGTGTTTTCTAATCCTAAAAAAGCAGTGAAATTATTAGTTCCTATAACCATATTTCCTTTTTCATCTGTTGGATGTCCTTTTGCTACTAAATAATCATACACCGCATCAAATGAACCTAAGTCAGACCAATTAAATTTAGTTGGGATTACCTTTATTTTTTTACTTCTTTCCATTACAGCATAATCAATACTTATGCTTGGAATATCCATAGATAACGCTAAATCTAGTTTACCTTGCTCATTATTTTCCCAAGCAATTTTAGATTTTTCATAAACCTCAGGTGTAAAATCTTTTAGTTCATCAAGCATTACGCCTGCTTTAAAACAAAACATTCCACTGTTCCATAGAAAATTTCCTTTTGAAATAAATTCTTTTGCAGTTTCCAAATTTGGTTTTTCTCGAAATGAAATTACATCGTCGTTTTTGTACTCAATATAACCGTAGCCTGTTTCAGGTTTTGTTGGCACAATTCCAAACGTAACAATTGCCCCTTCTTTAGCTTTACTAATAGCTGACTCTATTGCTGTTTTGTATGAAGCATCTCCTTCAATTACGTGATCAGAAGGTGTTACAATTAAAACATCATCCGGATTTGCGGCAAAACAAGCAAATGCAATTGCTGCTGCTGTATTTCTTGGTGTAGATTCAATAATATCAATATAGTTTAAATCTAATTTATTTAGCACTTGTTTACTTAAATGGCAGTTATCTACATTTCCTACAACCATCACTTCATTGGTTAAAATGTTATTTCGTTCAACAGTCATTTGAAATAATGATTTTTCTTCAAAAATTTCTAAATACTGTTTTGGACGGCTTTTTCTTGACAATGGCCATAATCTACTTCCTACTCCTCCAGTTAAAATAACATTTATTGTTTTACTCATAACATTTCTTTATTTTATATTTTAAATCTCTTTTATTTTTCAAAAGGATGCTTTGCCAACGTTTTTTTTGCAAACGGATGGTAATTTCCTTTTGTGCCAATTGGTTGTGCATGCCTTACTTGGTGTACTATCTCAATTGCTTGCCTTGGCGCTTCTAATCCATAGCCATTTCCTTTCAATATTTCTTGATAAGAAATGGTGTGCAAATCTGTAAATCCGCCACTAAACTCTAATTCTTCCCCCTCAATAGTTATGGAGCGATACGTTGTTTGCCCTTTTGCTTTAATATCTTCGGGCAACACATCATAATTTATAGATAAAAACCAACGTACTCTTGCTTTTTCAAACTCTAAATACCCTGCAGAACGGTCGTGTGTATTTATATGAACATCGTTTTGTTTTAAATCTCCAAAAATCCATGAAAGCATGTCAAAAAAATGAACTCCAATATTAGTTGCAATTCCACCCGATTTTGAAACATCTCCTTTCCATGATGTATAATACCAATGCCCTCGCGATGTTAAGTACGTTAAATCCACATCGTATATTTTATCTTTTGGACCGTTTTCAATTTTTTTCTTCAGCGCAATAATGCTTGGATGCACGCGCAATTGTAAAATATTATAAATTTTATGTCCTGTTTCTTGTTCAATTTTAGAAAGTGCGTCAATATTCCAAGGGTTTAATACTAACGGCTTTTCACAAATAGCATCAGCTCCTTGGCGTAATGCAAAACGAATATGTGCATCGTGTAAATAATTTGGTGTACAAATACTTACATAATCTAATTGTTTGTTTTGTTCAAATGTCAACTTTGAAATATGACGATCAAAACGTTCAAATTCTGTAAAAAAATCTGCATTTGGAAAATAACTATCAATTATCCCAACACTATCAAATTTATCTAATGCAGCTACTAAATTGTTATTCGTTTCTTTAATAGCCTTCATATGTCTAGGAGCTATATAACCAGAGGCTCCAATTAATGCGAAATTCTTCATTTTACTGTTTTCAACTTTTTTTGAATTGACTTTTTAAGTTAACTCAATTATAATTTTCCGTGCACTTCACAATCTAATACTCCTTTAACATCGTAAATAACGCCGTTTTTATTTAAAAGGCTACTTAAATTTAATGTTAAAAACTCTTTATGTGCCACTGTTAATACTACTGCATCATATTTTTTGGCAGGGATTTCAGTAACAATATCAATTCCATATTCTTTTTTTACTTCGGAAGCATTTGCCCAAGAATCAAACACGGTAACTTCAGTACCAAAATCTTCTAAATTTTGAATCACATCAACCACGCGTGTATTTCTAACATCTGGGCAGTTTTCTTTAAACGTAATTCCTAACAACAATATTTTAGACTTGTTAACTTGAAAATCTCTTTTAATTAACAGTTTTACTATTTCAGCGGCTACATAACCTCCCATACTGTCATTCATTCTTCTTCCTGCTAAAATAATTTCAGGATTGTAACCAACTTCTTGTGCTTTTTGCGCTAAATAATAAGGATCAACGCCAATACAATGCCCACCAACTAGTCCTGGCTTGAAAGGTAAAAAGTTCCATTTTGTACCAGCTGCATCCAAAACATCTTGAGTATCAATATCCAATAAATTAAATATTTTAGCCAATTCATTTACAAAAGCAATATTAATATCGCGTTGAGAGTTTTCAATTACTTTAGCAGCTTCAGCAACTTTAATTGTAGGTGCTAAATGTGTTCCTGCTAAAATAACGGAGGCATATAAATTATTTACACTTTCTCCAGTTTCAACTGTTGAACCTGATGTTACTTTTAATATTTTTTCAACGGTATGTTCTTTATCTCCTGGATTAATTCGCTCTGGTGAATAACCTACAAAAAAATCTTTATTGAATGTTAGACCTGATAATTCTTCAAGAATAGGCACACAAACTTCTTCGGT
>CBDUAL010000071.1:0-11974 GCA_965365125.1 uncultured Lutibacter sp. | reverse complement strand
AAGTATGGCAAAAAATATCTATTCTTTTCATTGTAATATTATTATTAGTAATTTTCTTTCCATTCTTCAAATTCGTACTTTCACAATTAGGATTTTAGAGAATTAAAAAAATAAAAATTAAAAAATGATTTCAGTTATATTAATTGAACCTGAAAATTCTGGAAATATTGGAAAAAATTATCGAGACCCCAATTAATAAAAAAAATTGATACCGCTTTAGAGTCAACTGTAGATTTTGAAAGCAGTAAATATCTAGGGTACCCAGTTTCTCATTTAGATGAAAACGTTTTTAATACTAGCGGAACTTCTTTAGACAACGCTCCTATTTTAAAATCTTTTATTGCCAATCCAAATAATATTGGCTGCCATACTTTAGGTAAAAGTGAAGAAGCTTTTAAAGGTTCACAAGAATTAGAAAAAGAGGTAATTCGTGTGCTTGCTGTTGATATTTTTAAAGCTAAGGATGATGAATATGACGGTTATATTGCCACTGGAGGAACAGAGGCTAATATTCAAGCATTATGGGTTTATAGAAATTTATTCAAAAAAGAATTCAATGCTAGCTTAGATGAAATGGTAATTTTATCTTCTGAAGATACACACTACTCCGTACATAAAGGTTCAAATTTATTAAGTGTTCAAAATGTTTCAATTCCTGTCGATTTTAATTCTAGAGAAATTATTGCTTCAGCATTAGATACCATTGTTGGTAAATTAGTTTCCGAAGGAAAAAAACACTTTATGGTAATTTCAAATATGGCAACTACCATGTTTGGATCGGTTGACAATCCAGATTTGTATGCTGAAATTCTTACAAAACACAACGTTAACTTTAAAATTCATGTAGATGGTGCTTTTGGCGGATTTATTTACCCAATTACCAATAAACAATCTACCATTAATTTTGAAAACCCAAATGTAACTTCAATAACTATTGATGCACATAAAATGCTACAAGCTCCTTACGGAACTGGTGTGTTTTTATGCCGAAAAGGATACATTGAAAATGTATTAACTAAGGAGGCTCAATATGTTGATGGAATGGATTTAACACTTTCTGGAAGTAGATCAGGCGCAAATGCCATTGCCGTTTGGATGATTTTATTTAGCTACGGGTATTATGGTTGGTTCGAAAAAATAAATACTTTAATACTAAGAACCGAATGGCTTTGTGAACAGTTAAACACTTTAAATGTAGCTTATTTTAGAGACCCTTTTATGAATATTGTAACGATAAAATCAAGTTTTGTTCCTAAAGATTTAGCACATCAATTTGGTTTGGTTCCTGATACGCATGACGGTAAAAATAATTGGTACAAAGTAATTGTAATGGATCACGTTGAAATTGATGATTTGTTAAAATTTGTGGAAGACTTAAAAACTTCTCGATTGTAAACAAAAAATTAAGAAGTAATTTATATTCTAAAAAGAGATGTATTATAACGCATAGAAAATCATCACCCTGAACCTGCTTGTCTGGTAAGCAGGCTTGATTCAGAATCTCATCATCTTGAAAATGAATTATTATGAGAACCTGAAATAAATTCAGGTTGACGTAAACTTAATTTATTAGTAAACCCTTTTTAGTTATAATTCCTATATTCTAAAACTACATATTTACTATAAAATCCCTGTAAATATGAGTACATAATACATTCCTGTTAAAATAAATACAACCCCTGCAATAATTCGCATCCACTTTTCAATGATTTTTATTTTATTGTAAAACAAGCCAATGCTACCAGTAGCAAAAGCTAATAAATAGGTGAAAAGAAGTACCGGTAAACCGGTTCCAACAGCAAACACAATAGGTAAATACAATCCTTCAACGCTAGAGATTGTTATTGGAATTAACATTCCAAAATACAGAGCGCCACTATACGGACAAAAAGCCAACGCAAATATAGCCCCTATAACAAATGAACCTAAGATACCTTTATTAGAAAATTTATGCGATAATTTTTCAGTTAAATTACTTTTTCCAAAAAAGTTTAGCTTAATAATGTTCAACATAATTAAACCAATCACAAGCAATAAAGGACCTAAATATTTTTCGCCATTTTGCTGAAAAAATTTAGCAATATGAAATTTACTTGCTCCAAAATATAAAATTAATCCTATTAAAGTATAACTAAAAGCTCTTCCTAAGGAATACATAATTCCGCTTAAAAAAACTTTCTTTTTACTACTTATATTTTTTGAAATAAATGCAGTTGCCGTAATATTTGTAGCCAAAGGACACGGACTAATAGCTGTCATTAATCCCAAAACAAAAGCCGATAAAATTGGAATATTATAATTTTCTAGAAGTGCTTTCAGAAATTCCATTTATATTTTTGCTAACTCAGCTTCAAGTTTAGATTTCAATTCAGCAGAAAATTCTTCTTGATTATTTCCACTCATAAAGGCAAATTCGGTTAAATCAATTTGAGTTTCTTTACCATCAACTATTACATTTAAGAACAAAGATGTACCTGTTGCTTCAAACTTTTCAGCAATTTTAACGTTTTCTTCCTCATCAACATTCACTGTTTGAAAAGTTATTTTCTGATTCGCCATTTCTTCTGAGAAATAGGTTTCTAACGTATATTTTGCATTTGCCTCAATGGCATTGCAAGTCATACAACGGTGTGTTGAGTGAAAATCAATCACTTCAATTTGATTGGTTAATTGTTCAACTTTTACGACTTCTTTTTGAGCTTTTTCTTTACAAGAAAACAATAACCCAATTACTAAAACTAATACACTTAACTTTTTCATTTTTACTTTATTTATATTAAAAAATTATATTAAAAACATAGCCTGAAATTATGATACACACTGTTACTACCGAAAAAAAGATGCCTATCAACTTAACGGTCATTACTTTTTTTAACAACATAGCTTCAGGTAACGAAAGCCCTACAACTCCCATCATAAAAGCAATAGCTGTACCTAGCGGAATTCCTTTTGCAACTAACACCTGAACAACGGGCAAAACACCTGAAGCTCCTGAATACATTGGCACCGCTAATATAGCTGCTATTGGCACAGCAAACCAATTATCTTTACTTAAATACTGTTCAAAAAAACCTTCAGGAATATATCCGTGCATTAATCCTCCAATGGCAATTCCAACTATAACATAGGGTAAAATCCCTTTTAAAATCGTTTTAGTTTCATTCCAAATTGAAGGTAATTTATCTTTAAAAGAAGTGTGTTCAATTTCAAAATTTTCAGTTTCTTTTTTACTGTTTTCTAACACTTGTTGCACCCAAGGCGATAAATATTTTTCGAGCTTTAATTTTTGAAGTATGGCTCCTGAAATTGTCCCTAACAAAATACCACTCACTACATAAATTATGGTTGTTTTTAAACCGAACAAACCTATAAACAAGCCAATTGCTACTTCATTTACCAAGGGTGAAGTTACCAAAAAGGCAAAAGTAACTCCCAACGGAATTCCGCCTTTTACAAAACCGATAAATAATGGAACTGATGAGCACGAACAAAACGGCGTTACTACTCCAAATAAAGAAGCCATTAAGTATTCAAAACCGTATAGTTTTTTACGTGATAAATAATTACGGACTTTTTCAACCGGAAAGTAACTATTTACAATTCCCATAAAGAAAATAATTACAAATACCAGAAGTACTATTTTAATAGTATCGTATATAAAAAAGTTGAGTGCTTCAGTTAAATGTTTTCCTTCTTCTAGCTTGAAAACACTAAAAACCAACCAATCTGCAAACTGTTGAATCCAATCGAACATTATTTTTTATTTATCTTGTCACTCCTGCAAAGGCAGGAGTCTATAACGGGTTTATTAGCAGGCTATTTAAATAGAAAATTTATGTCATCCTGAACTTATTTCAGGTTCTCAAAGTAATTGACTAGCAACCTAATGAGATTCTGAAACAAGTTCAGAATGACGGGATTTTATACTCTATACAGCCTCTTCATTAAATTTATATATTAAGAGCCTAAGAATCATATTTTTTCTTCAACCACAATGAAATATGTACCAAACCTATTAACACAGGCACTTCAACCAAAGGCCCAATAACACCTGTAAATGCTTGTTGCGAATTAATTCCGAAGACAGCAATTGCAACGGCAATAGCCAATTCAAAATTATTTCCCGTAGCAGTAAAAGCTACAGCTGCATTTCGCTTATAATCTATTCCCATAACCTTTCCTGTAAAGAAACTTACGAAAAACATTATCACAAAATAAATAACCAACGGTACCGCTATTTTAAATACATCAAAAGGAATTTCAACAATTAAATCGCCTTTTAAACTAAACATTAACACAATGGTTGCTAACAACGCAATTAGGGTAATTGGCGAAATAAATGGAATAAATTTTCTGTTGTACCAATCAATTCCTTTGAATTTCACCAAGTATTTTCTACTTAAAAAACCAGCTAAAAACGGAATTCCTAAATAAATTGCCACACTTTTTGCAACTTCATAAATTGAAATTTGCACATCAAAACCTTCTAAACCTAAATAACCTGGCAACACAGTAATAAACAACCATGCATAAAAACTATAGGTGAAAATTTGAAAAACACTATTTAAGGCAACCAAGGTAGCTGTATATTCTCTACTTGCACCACCTAAATCGCTCCAAACAATAACCATTGCAATGCACCTAGCCAAGCCAATCAAAATTAAACCCGACATGTAACCTGGTTCATTTCTTAAAAAAACTACTGCCAACACAAACATTAAAATAGGTCCAACAATCCAATTTAAAAATAAAGACATAGACATTAATTTAGTGTCTTTAAAAACTGTTGGAATTAAACTGTAATCAACTTTTGCTAGTGGCGGATACATCATTAAAATCAAGCCAATTGCTAGCGGAATATTTGTTGTACCAACCGAAAATGAATCGGTTACAGTAGCAATTTGTGGAAAAAAATAGCCCAAACTAACACCAATTGCCATTGCAAGAAATATCCAAAGAGTTAGAAAGCGGTCTAAAAATTTAAGTCTTTTTTTCATTCTGTATATTTTATAGTATGATAAGATTCTGAAATAACACTTCGACTTCGCTCAGTGACCAATTCAAAATAACGTTATCTTGCTTTTTTGAGAACTTATTTACTTTTTAATTTGAGAAAATACATATAACATTTCCGAAGCTATTTGATTACTTCGTTCTGTATATTTTTCAGCTTGCTGAGGCGTATTATCGTAAACTTTTGGGTCGTTATATCTAACAGCAATCCTACTTTCACAACCCGAAATAAACGGACAATTTTCATCTGCGTGATCGCAAGTCATTAACGCTGCAAATTCACTTTTTGGATTGAAAGCATTATCATACGTTTTTGAAAAACCAATAATTGGATGTTCGTTATCAGCATATTTAATACTATAAACTGGGTTTTCGGCTTCAGCTAATTTCACAATTTGAAATCCGGCAGCCGTTAATGTTTTAGCTGCCATAGGAAACATAGCTGTAGCTTCGGTTCCACCTGAATAGCAATACACATTTTTAACACCGTGATAATGTGCCGCTGCTTGCGCCCAAACTTGTGACAAATGGCTTCTACGTGAATTATGTGTGCAAATAAAATTTAGATTTATAGTTGCATTTGCAGAAACTTTGGCTTGAATAAAATCTATAAAAGGTTGTAGCTCTAACTTTCGTTCAGCTGAAATTTTTAGATTTTTTACTACATTTATTGTGTTGGTTATTTCTTGAAATACCATATTTTTAATATTTAAGAGTTCTTTTTCTAAACGACACTTCGAGTACTTCGATCTTGGGAGAAGTGTATTGAAAAGTCATTATTATTTACAAAAGATTCTCGATAAATTTTTCTTCACTTCGTAAGAAAAACACTCGAACTATAGATTTATTAACAACAACCTGAAGCTTTATCTTCAGAAGAACAACAAGCATCTGAACTATCATCAGAACAACATGAATCACCTGTGCTTTCATCAGAACAGCAAGCATTATTTGCAAAATTATCTATTAAAAGCGCCTTCATTTCTTCTTTATTTGGCACTCTACCTTTTATCACCACTTTATCATCAATCACAATCGCTGGTGTACGCATTACATCGTACATCATAATGTCTGTAATTTCAGTTACTTTAATTATTTTAGCTTCAATATTTAATTCGTTTACAACATTAGCCACTACTTTTTCTGCGCTTATGCAACTTGGGCAACCTGTTCCTAATACTTTAATTATTTTCATAATTTTTAATTTTATATTTTTTACTTACACGAAATTTCATTCATATTTCTACTGAAAAATTCATTGAATAAAGTCTTCGCTTTTGTCCAGTTTTGTTGATTTATACAGTACTTAATTTTTGGTGGATTCACTGTTCCTTGTATCAAACCTGCATCTTTCAACTCTTTTAAATGTTGTGAAATTGTAGATTGTGCCAAAGGCAAAACCTCTAACAAATCACCTGTATAACAACAACTTGCATTATCTAAATGATTTAAAATTTTAATACGAGTTGGATGACCTAAAGCTTTAGCAAATTTTGCTAATTCCTCGGTTTCAACTTGGTAAACAATATCTTCTTTTGTTCTTTTCATAAGTTAATCGCAAATATACGATTAGTATTTAAACTTCCAAATATTATTAAACCTTTCCTTTTTATTGAAGTCATACTAACAACCTTAAATAACTATAATGCTCAAAATTAACAAAATGAATTGGACCTTCATGTTTCTATTAATTATTACTGCTTGTAGCAATAACGATGCTCTTTTAAATGAAGATGATAAAGAGAATGCTACCCTACCAAATACAAGGATGTACAACTACGCAATAGTAGATACAGGCGTAAAAGATTTTTATAGCGATGTAAATAAAATCTCAACACCATCAACCGGAACCGCTTTTTTTGGTCAAGACGCCTCATATTTTGGGAATCAACCTTCATATACAGATCATAATGACGGGACCATAACCGACAATATAACTGGACTAATGTGGGAAAAAGATATGGGCGAAAAAACAACTTTTAGCGAGGCATTTACCAAAGCTAGCGACTCAAGATTAGGCGGTTACACCGATTGGAGAGTGCCAAATATTAAAGAATTATACTCGTTAATTTTATTTTCAGGGACTGTAAAAGGCGAAGTTGCTGTTGATTTTTTTATAGACACCAATTATTTCAACCAAAACATAGGAGATACTTCCATTGGAGAACGTGAAATTGATGCTCAAACTTGGTCTTCTACCGAATATGTTTCCACTACAATGAATTCAGACGCAACAGTTTTTGGGGTAAATTTTGTTGATGGCAGAATTAAAGGGTATCCAAAATACCATCCTCGAACAAAAGCTGCAAACACTATGTATTTTAGAATGGTGAGAGGAAACACCAATTATGGTAGAAATAACTTTATTGATAACGGAGATGGTACAATTAGCGACTTAGCAACTGGTTTAATGTGGCAAAAAACTGACGATGGAACTTCAAGAGACTGGGAGGAATCTTTAAATTACGCCGAAGGTTTAACACTTGGAAACAAATCAGACTGGCGCTTACCTAACGCTAAAGAATTACAAAGTATTGTAGATTATACCAGATCTCCAAAAACCACTAATTCACCTGCTATTGACCCTCTTTTTGAGTGTACTGAAATTTCAGATCCAGATGGAAACACAGGTCATTATCCGTTTTATTGGACAGGAACAAGCCATTTAGATGGCGCAAACCCTTATACAAGTGCTGTTTATATTGCTTTTGGTGAAGGACAAGGAAAAGTGAACGGTACGCTAATGGATGTTCACGGAGCAGGTTGTCAACGAAGTGATCCGAAAAGTGGCAATAAAAGCGATTACCCACAGTTTTTTGGTCCACAAGGCGATGTTAGATATGTTTATAATTATGTGCGCTGTGTAAGAACAATTCAACAATAAACCCTAAATCATTATGATTCACATTAAAATTGGTAATTTTTATAAGCTTTTAATAATCGCAATTATCTTGTTTTCTTGTTCAGAAAAGAGTGATGATTTAATTGATTCGGAAATAGAAGATGAAACTAATACTGAAATTGTAACTAAAAAACCAAACATACTTTTAGTAATTGCTGACGATATGGGTTTAGATGCTTCTCCTGGTTATTCTATAGGAACTATAAAACCAGCGATGCCAAACCTTCAAACTTTAATAAACACAGGAATTACCTATAATAACGTTTGGTCTAACCCAACTTGCTCACCAACTAGAGCCACTATTTTAACAGGAAAATACGGAATTAACAATGGTGTGTTGGCTGTAAATAATATTTTAAGCACTACTGAAATAGCACTTCAAACATATATAGACACTAATTTAAATGGTGAATATGCTTCAGCAGTAATAGGAAAATGGCATTTATCAACTAATATAAACCACCCTGAAAATATGGGGATTAAATATTATTCGGGCTTTTTATCGGGTGCATTAACCGATTATTGGAATTGGAAATTTACCGAGAATGGTATACAAACAACGGTAACAACTTACAACACTACTGCATATACTAATACGGCTATTAATTGGATTGAAAACCAAACAAAACCTTGGTTTGTTTGGTTAGCCTACAATGCCCCTCACGATCCTTTTCATTTACCACCTACAGATTTACACACACAAGGCAGTTTACCAACAGATCAAACAAGTATTGATGCAAATCCGCTACCCTATTATTTAGCTTCATTAGAAGCTGTAGATACTGAATTTGGAAGACTTTTAAATTCATTAAGCAAAGAAGAAAAAGAAAACACTGTAATTATTTTTATTGGCGACAATGGCACACCAAATAAAGTTGCACAAGAATACAATATTAGAAGAGTTAAAGGTTCTTTATATCAAGGTGGAATAAACGTTCCAATGGTAATTGCAGGTAAAAATGTAACTAGAGTACATGCTATAGAAAATGCGTTAATTAATACAACCGATTTATTTGCTACCATAGCAACTATTGCAGGTATAGAAGTTGATGAAATTAACGATAGTAAAAGTTTTTATGAAACCTTCTCAAATTCAACTGCACAAGCAAGAACGTATGCTTATGCGGAAGATGAATTAAATGTAACTATTAGAAACAACACCCATAAATATATGCTGTTTGGTAATGGTTCTGAGGCTTTTTACAATTTAAAAGACGACCCTTTTGAAACTACAAACTTACTAAATGCAAACAGGTTACCTTTAAGTACAGTAGATGAAGAAATTAAAACTCTTTTGATTGAAAAGTTAAAAGAGATTAGGCCGTAACTTCCTCTTTTGGAAATGCTTTTTTATTAAAAATTATCAATAATCCAACACCTATAGAAATAGCAGCATCTGCAACATTAAAAATTGCATTAAAAAAGGTAAATGGTTTGCCGCCCCAAACAGGCAACCAACTTGGTAAATCTCCACTCCAAATTGGAAAATAAAGCATGTCAACAACTTTTCCAAAGAACAAATCACCGTAAGGTTTTTCAGCAAATAAGGTAGCCGTTGCGTTGTAAGGTGTATCAAATAGCACTCCATAAAAAACAGAATCTATAATATTCCCCATAGCACCAGCAAAAATTAATGAAATAGCTACCAACAATACTGTGTGCGCTTCATTTTTTATTGATTTATACAACCAGTAACCGATTCCTGAAATTGCAAATAACCTGAATATTGTTAAAAATAATTTCCCTGTTCTACCTCCAAATTCGGCGCCCCAAGCCATTCCATTATTTTCAATAAAGTGAATTCTAAACCAATCAAAAACCACCACTTCTTCGCCATATAAAAAATTGGTTTTAATGTAAATTTTACTAATTTGATCAATAACTAAAATTAGAATTATAAGGAAGATTGATTTTTTCAATGGAATAAATTTTAAAAAATTTTATTAAAAAAGAGACATTCTAAAAAGTAAATTCAAAGCAACCTAAACTTATTTTAGGGTATCACAAACATTGAAAACCCAAAAATATGAGATTCTGAAATAAGTTCAGAACGAAGTTTCAAATTTTACTTTAGCAAGTCTCTTTTTTATAAGTTACTTATTTTGTAATTATTGCATTCTTTTAGCTTCAATACTTAAAGTCGCATGTGGAACCAATTTTAAACGTTCCTTCTGAATTAATTTACCCGTAACACGACAAATACCATACGTTTTATTTTCAATACGCAAGATGGCATTTTTTAAATCTCTAATGAATTTTTCTTGACGGATAGCCAACTGTACATTTGCTTCTTTTGACATGGTTTCAGAACCTTCTTCAAAAGCTTTAAACGTAGGCGAAGTATCATCAGTACCGTTATTACTATCGTTTTTAAAAGCACTTTTTATCAATGCTAAATCTTCTTCAGCATGTGCTATTTTTTTCTGAATTAACTCTTTAAATTCTGCTAAGTCTTTATCTGAGTATCTATTATTTTCATTCATAACTCACATTTTTTCAATTAATATTTTGGTCTGTACATCATCAAAGGTAATTTCAACACCTTTTTCTATTTCTTCAAGAAACACTAATTCGCTTGTTAGGGTTTCAGATTTTATATATCCTTCATTCGCTTTAATCGAACGCTCTAATATATCATTTTTTTGGATAATAAGCTTAATTCTGTCATTAACTTCTAATCCAGATTCTTTTCGTAAATTTTGAACTCGGTTTATTAATTCACGAGCATTCCCTTCATTTCGTAAATCTTCAGTAATTGTAACGTCTAAAGCAACGGTTAAACCACCTTGATTTGCTACCAACCACCCTTCAATATCTTGTGAAGTAATTTCAACTTCTGCTTGAGTTAAATCTACAACTTTTCCATTAATTTCTAAAGAAATTTGCCCTTCTTTTTCAACAATTGCAATGTCTTCTTGATTTAAATTTTGAATAGCTTGCGCAACAAATCTCATATCTTTTCCAAACTTAGGTCCAAGCACCTTAAAATTAGGCTTTATGGTTTTTACAAGAATCCCCGAAGCATCATCAATCAACTCAATTTCCTTCACATTTACTTCCGATTTTATCAAGTTTTCAACAGCTAAAATTTCTTCTCTGTCTTTTTCATCCAACACAGGAATCATAATACGTTGCAATGGCTGACGTACTTTTATCATCTCTTTTTTACGCAATGATAAAACCATTGATGATATTTTTTGCGCTTGTTGCATTTTGTGTTCTAACACACTATCAACCAAAGATTCGTTATATACAGGGAATTCACCTAAATGTACAGATTCAAAGTGTTCCTTTCCTGAAACTGAAATTAAATCTTTGTACAAATTGTCCATAAAAAATGGAGCTATTGGCGCACCTAACTTTGCCACTGTTAATAAACAATTATACAATGTTTGGTAAGCTGAAATTTTATCTTGCCCGTACTCACCTTTCCAAAAACGTCTTCTGCTTAAACGAACAAACCAGTTACTTAAATTTTCACCTACAAATTCTTGAATAGCTCTGGCTGCTTTTGTTGGTTCGTATTCTTCGTAGAATTTTTCTACATTTTTCACCAATGTATTTAATTCAGAAAGTACCCAACGATCAATTTCAGGTCTATCTTCAATAGCTATATCATCTTCAGCATAAGTAAAACTATCTAAGTTTGCATATAAAGAGAAAAATGAATAGGTATTGTACAATGTTCCAAAGAATTTTCTACGAACTTCATCAATTCCTTCAATATCAAACTTTAAGTTATCCCAAGGGTTTGCGTTTGAAATCATATACCAACGTGTAGCATCGGCACCATATTTATCCATTGTTTCAAACGGATCAACAGCATTTCCTAAACGCTTACTCATTTTTTTACCTTCTTTATCTAACACCAATCCGTTAGATACTACATTTTTATAGGCAACAGAGTCAAACACCATAGTTCCAATGGCGTGCAATGTATAAAACCATCCACGAGTTTGGTCAACACCTTCCGCTATAAAATCTGCTGGGAAGAATATCTTCTCGTCGATTAATTCTTTATTTTCAAACGGGTAGTGCCATTGTGCGTAAGGCATTGAA
>CBDUAL010000070.1:0-12072 GCA_965365125.1 uncultured Lutibacter sp. | reverse complement strand
CTTCCTCAATTTCAGGAACTATTGAAAATCTGGAGAAAAACTATGTAATCCTTTCAAAAGTTATAGATATCCAACAAAAATTAACAACGGTATTAGATACCATTTTAATTGATAAAAGTGGCAAATTTCAAATTAATAATCTTGAAACTCCTAACATTTACAACTTAACTTTTAACCATAAAAAAAGTATTCAATTAGCTATTGATAACAACCAAACAATTGTTATAAAAGGCACAAATTTAGATAGTTTAACTATTAGTGGCTCAAAAGATACTGAGCTTTTATTGGCTTATGAAAACTTCAGAAAAGAATCGTTAAATCGTTTGGTTTATTCTGTTCGGAAAGAAATTTCAAGTCTTAAAAAAGAGCAAGCTTCCGAAGAAAAAATTGCAACATTAAGAAGCTTAGAAATTGAAAACTACAATAAACATTTAGCTGAATTAACTGTTTTTATTGAAGAAAAAATGGGAACATCTATTGCTATTTACCCAACTTCAATTCGGTGGAATGGCGAAAATTTAACTGCATACACTAAAATTGTTTCAAACTTTAAAGCTACGCATCCTACTTCTGAAATCACTTCAAAATTAGAAAAACGGATAGCTTTACTACAAAAAACAGCCGTGGGAAGCATCGTATCTAACATTAAAATGCCAACAAAAGAAGGAACTTTAATTGAACTTAATAACATAAAAGGAAGCTACACCTTGATTGATTTTTGGGCGAGTTGGTGTCCGCCTTGTAGATCTGAAAGTAAGATGCTTTCTGAATTGTATTCGACCTATCATTCGAAAGGTTTTGAAATATACGGCATCTCTTTAGATGCTAAAAAACAACGCTGGTTAGATGCTTTGGAAACAGATAACAGAGTGTGGCCAAATGCTTCAACTGTTGAAGGTTTTAATACACCTGTTGCTATTGAGTATGGAATTACGGCGTTGCCTACCAATTTTATAATAGATGCTGAAGGAAAAATAATAGCTTCAAATATGCACGGAGAACACTTAAAAAAGTTTATTGAAAGCTTGTTTTAATACAAAAAAGAAACCTAACAGGTTTTAAAATCTGTTAGGTCTTTCTTTTTAATTTATCCTAAATATTTAAATCTCTTTTAATTCTTGGTCGTTTATCCAGCCCACTTTTCCATCGGCGATTTTTATTTTTTTCCAATCATCTAACTCGTCTAAAATAATCACTTTTGTACCTTCATGCAATTCAAAAACCGCTTCGCTTGATGGTGTTGGAGCGTTCATTATTTCGGCTTTTGCAGCAAAAATTATTGCTGTTCTATTTTTTTGAACTGTTTTGTAATTTTGAAATGCAAAAAAAACAGTTACAAGCATAACAAACACCGCAAAAATAGTAGTATTGAAGTAGAATAATTTCTTGCTAGTTCCTCCTGAAAAATGGTATAATAAAAATAAAACTGATGCTAAAAATGAAGCAATAACGGCAATTAACGCCCACGTATCAAAAGGTAATTTTTGAATTACGTTTATTGAAAATCGTTGCAATACTGTTTTTGGTAATTCTTCAATAACATCAATCGTCATTCTTTTTGCAAAAGCTAAATTAAATGCGGCATCTTCATTTGCCGGATTTAACTTCAACGATTTTTCATAATAAAATATCGCCGGAGCTACTTTATTTAATTTATAGTAGGTGTTTCCTAAATTAAAATATAAATCGCTCGACTCTAATCCTTGTTCTTCAATGGCTAAATACACTCCTAATGCGCGTTCGTAATTAGCTTCCTTGTAAAATGTATTAGCTTCAGCAAATAACTTCTCTGGAGCCTGTGAAAAAGCACCTAAACTTAAAAACAACAACACTATTAAAACAACATGCTTCATCTTATAAATATTTGTCAATTTTAGTTATTACTTCTTTTGCTTTTTCTAATTCTTGCGTCATTTTTACATTGGTGGTTGGTGTGTATCGTGCAAAATCACAATCGTTTAACACCGCCATAAACTCATCAATAGTTGAAAGTTCAACCCCTTTATTTTGTAAAATTTCAGTAATTTTTTCTTTTGAAATATCAGACGTTTCTACGTGTAATTTCGCTTTTAAGAAATTATGTAATGCTTTTTCTAAAGCTACGTAAAATGCTTCCTGGTTTCCTAATTGTTTTTTAGCTTGAGATAAATATTTACGCGCCAATCTATCGGCCTTTCTAATTTTATTTCCAAATACGTCTCCTGCTCTTTTTGCTCGTCTTCTTCCAATAAAAATCCCAATTGGAATGGCTAAAAATGGCAATAACAGTAATAACCAGAATTGTTTTGAGTGTAAAAATTCCTTTTTTTGTTTTGTTTCAAACGTGCTTTTTAAAGCAATAAATCTAAAATTATTATCGTTGGCAACTACTTGCTGTTTTGTGATAAAACTAGAATCGGCATTGGTTGTTGGAATTTCTTTTCCTTCTAACACATCCACAATAATAGGATCAATGTTTACCGTTTTATATTGCTTTTCTTTTGGGTTGAAGTAAGAAAAATGAACTGCTGGTATTTTATATTTTCCTTTGTATTGTGGAACCACCGTGTAGGTGTCTGAAATACTTCCTCGCAAACCATTTAAAGATGTTACTACCTGTTCTTTATGCTCTGGCGTGTACACTTCTAATTCAGCAGGGGTAGTTATTTTCGGGATTTCAAATAATTTTAAATTTCCTCGTCCTGAAACCTTCACTACTATTTGTGCTGCATCGTTTGCTTTTAATTGATTTTTATTTGTTGCTACCGTAAAATCAAACTCTCCAACTGCACCAGTAAAATCGAGTGGTTTTCCTTCAATAGGCAAGGCTTGTACATTTACATTTCTTACCAAAGATTGTGCTGAATAACTAATATTTTTAGTAATCATATTCCCAAAAAAGTCGCCTCTTCCTGTTGGAATACCTACGGAAAAGTCCATTTTCATAGGTTCAATAATAAGTTTTCCTTCTCTCTGCGGAATTAAAACTGCTTTTTTCAACACTATATAACGGTAACTTTCTCCGTTATACGTTCCTTTTTGAACGTTTATTTCTTTTACTTCAATATCTTGATTCCAAAAACCGTTGTACTGTGGCGACTCACTTACTCTCCAATCGTTTACGCTAATATTTTCGCTTACATACAGCTTGTAAACCACATAAATACCTTCGCCAACATAAGGTTTCATATTAGAAACCTCAGCCACTAAATGAATGTTTTGTTGGGCAACATATTGCGGATTATTAGGGTCTTTTGGAATTTCAACTTCTTTGGTAACTGTTATTTTAACTGGGTTTGAGCTAATGGTTTTATCCTTGTACTCAATCTTTGCAGATCCAATTGTAAATTCACCCACTTTTGTAGGTTCAATAATATAAACATACGAGTGAGAATAGCTTGTTTTACCATTGATCCAAGATTGATTAACAGAAGAACTTGGACCTCCAACAACTTTAAAATTAGCAAAAGATGGTGCTACAAAATTATCGGCTCCTTGCTTATTTACCGTAAACTGAATTTTAAACCGCTGATTAACGCCCAATTTATTTTTACTCACTGAAGCTGTAAACTCAATTTGAGCCACCATTGCTTGTGTTGCAAATATTAAAATACCAAGTATGAAAAACTTATTAAATTTCATTTACCAGTCTTTTTCTTGTTTAATTTTTTTGCCTTGTGCTTTTTGTTCGTTTAATTTTTTCTGAGTTTTATTTTCCTCGTTATTCATAGCATCTAATAACTGTTTCATTTGCTCAGGCGATAATTGGTTTGGCCTAGGTTTTTGGTCTTTTTGATCTTCTTTTTTATCATCCTGATTTTGTTGTTGATCACTTTTATCGTCTTCCTTATCTTCTCCTTTGTCCTTGTCTTTTTGATCTTCTTTCTTTTCGTCGTCTCCGCCTTCTTTATCTTTCTGATCTTTATTTTTATCGTCTTTATTATCCTTGTTATCCTTATTGTCTTTGTTATCTTTATTGTCCTTATTATCTTGATTTTGTTGTTCTAACAACTCTTGCGCCATTGCCAAATTATAACGCGTTTCTTCGTCTTTTGAATTATTTCTTAAGGAATTTTTAAAGGCCGCTACTGCTTTATCATATTGTTTTTCTTTCATAAAAGAATTTCCCATATTATGATATGCTTCAGCTTTGCTCATTTTATCTGGCGCTGTTTTTTCTAAAATTTCAAATTGCGCAACCGCTTCTTTGTTTCGATCTTGTTGATAAATGGCATTTCCTAAATTATACGATGCTTTTGGATAATTTGGATTTTTACTCAAGGCTTTTTTATAAGCAATTTCAGCATCTCCAAACTTTAATTGATTGTACAATTTGTTTCCTTCTCTAACATCTTCTCTTGCTTCACGTTCTAATTTTTCTTGATTTTTCTCTTGAGAAAAACCCATACAAGTAAAAAACAAAAACGCTATGAATAAACTATTTCTCATTCTTTTCAGTTTGATTAAATAAATTTAATTTTTGAACCCATTTTGTTTTCTTTTCTAATAACAAAACATCTATTACTAAAAACAATAGTGCAAAACCAATAAACCATTGAAATTGGTCTTTATAATCTGCAAATTGTTTGGTTTCGAACTCACTTTTTTCAGCTTTCACTAGCAAGTCTTCAACTATGTCAATTGTTTCTTGTGTTTTATTTCCGTTGATGTACTTTCCATTTCCTTCATTAGCAATAGTTTGTAACATTGAAGGATTCATTTTAGTAATTACAACTTCGCCTTTATTGTCTTTTTTATAAGAAATTACTGTTCCGTTTTCTTTAATTGGAATTGGACCTCCTTTTTCAGTTCCTACACCAATGGTGTAAATTTTAATTCCTTGCTCAACGGCATCTTTCGCCAAACTTGTGGCACTTTCTTCGTGGTCTTCACCATCTGAAACAATAAACAAAAACCTATTAGTTTGTTCATCATTATCAAAATACGTCATTCCTCTTCCAATAGCATCGTTTATGGCTGTTCCCTGGCTTGAAACCATATCGGGATCTGCATTTTGCAAAAACATTTTGGCTGCAGCGTGATCGGTTGTTATTGGTAATAACGGATAAGAATTTCCGGCATAAATAATAATTCCAATTCTATCACTTCCTAATTTCTCAATAATTCGCGTAATAATTTGTTTAGATTTATCCAATCTGCTCGGCGCAATATCTTCAGCCAACATACTTTTTGAAACATCTAACGCAAAAACAATATCAACTCCTTGACGTTTTACAGTTTCTAGCTTTGTACCCATTTTTGGGTTTGCTAATGAAATAACTAAAAATGCCAATCCTACACAGATAACTATAATTTTTAAGAACGATTTAAATGTTGATTGTTCTGGACTTAACTTTTGTATTAACTCGCTATTTGCAAATTTTTTCTGTGTTCTTTTTTTCCACCAAAACACCAACAAAAACAGTACAAATACTACTGGAATAATTGCTAAGTAAATAAAATATGTTGGTTCTTCTATTTGATACATTTCTTTTGGTTTAAAGGTTTAAGGGCTTAATGGTGTAATTGTTATATACTTAATTGTGATTTGCGTAAAGCATTTAACATTCGCGATATTTTACCTATTTCAATCCTTAATTTATCATATTTTTCTTCTGAAATAAAATTTAATTCCTTTGCTATTATTAATTGGTTTAAGACCTCCATTAAAGAGCTAAAAGCTATTGTTGTAAAATGAGCTTTATCTTTATTCGTTTGTCTTGAAGTTCCTTCTGCTAAATTTGAAGCTATAGAAACCGAAGCTCTTCTTAATTGACTTGTCAATCCAAATTTTTCATTCTCTGGAAATTCATTTGTTGCACTATAAATTAACTTTGTTAAATTCACAGATTCTTTCCAAACTTCTAATTTTTCAAATGAAAATTCATACTTCATAAACTATCTTTCTTTTTCAAATAAATACCTTACTCTATTCAACCATTACACCTTTCAACCTAATTAAATAAAACTTTTAAATATGGTGTTTCTTAATGCCACTTCAAGCAAAATAAATAAGCCCGCCAAAATAACTAGCATTCTATATCTTTCTTGATAATTGTAATATTTAAATTCTTCTATTTCTGTTTTTTCTAATTTGTTAATTTCATCGTAAATAGCTTTTAGCTTTGTATTATCAGTAGCTCTAAAGTATTTCCCTTCTGTTTCTTTGGCAATGTATTTTAACAAGTCCTCATCAATTTCAACAGGTGAATTTCTAAATAACAATTCTCCTGTTTGAGGGTCTTTTGCATACGGAAACGAGGCTGTACCGTTGGTTCCTAAACCAATGGTATATACTTTAATATCTAAACCAACCGCTAACTCTGTAGCTGTTTTTGGATCTACAAAACCAGTATTGTTAACACCGTCGGTTAATAAAATAATAACCTTGCTTTTTGCTTTACTTTCTTTTAATCGGTTTACTGCAGAACCTAAGCCCATTCCAATAGCAGTACCACCATCAAGTTCGCCCCATTTAATTTCAGAAATGGTATTTCTTACAATTCTTTTATCGCTGGTAATTGGTGTTTGCGTAAAACTTTCACCTGCATACACTACAATTCCTATTCTATCATTTGGACGTTGATTTACAAACTCATTGGCTACTTTTTTCAATGCTTCCAATCGGTTTGGTTTTAAATCGCGTGCCAACATACTTGCCGAAACATCAATTGCCATCACAATATCAATTCCTTTATTTGTTTTAGTGCGCGAACTAACCGATACGTTTCTTGGACGCGCCAACGCAACAATTAATAACGACAATGCAACCAACCTTAAAACATACAACAGCGGTTTTAATTTTGATACTATTGAAGGTTTTGCTTGAAAACCTTTTGTACTTGCTATGGTTAATGCTGCACTATTGGTATTACGTGTTAAAAAATACCAGATTGCTAACAACGGAATGAGCACTAGCAACCATAAAAAACCCGGATTTAAAAATTCAAAATTACTCCCCATCTTTTTCTTCTTCTTTTATAGGTTCTTCCTCTTTAACAGGCTTTAAACGCTGTAAAATTCGTTCTGAAATATTTCTATGCCCTCTAATTTCTTCTACTATTGGATTGGATTTTGCAAACTTCACTAAATCGGCACTTTGTAATACTTCTTTTAATTCGGCTATGGTTTCTTTTGAAATGCCTAATTTACTAGATTCATTAAAATCGTTGATGGTCTCAATTAACTCATTTGTGGTTGATTCTAATGCCGGAATTTTAATATCCTTTTCTATATACGTTCTTACAATATCTGTTAATTCAGAATAGTAAATTTTAACCTTATTTTGTTTCAACAACTCTTTTTCATCTAATTCTTTTAAACGTTGAAGCGCTTCCTGAATAGGTTCAACATATACAACTGGTGCAGCTTTTTTCACTTTCTTTCTAAATACGAAGTATAAAATAACCGCGATAATTAAAAATATTGGAATTAACCACCAAAATAAATGTTTGTAATCATCAAAGGTTTTAGGTTCTCTTTGAATGGATTTAATAGGAAACATTTTTTGCTTTGTGGTATCTACTTTTACCGTAGTTACATTAATTAGCAAAGAATCTATTAAAAATGGTTTGTTGTTAATTAAAACGCTTTGCTTCGGAATTAAATATTTACCGCTGTCAAAACTTGTTAGTAAATAGCGTTTTTCGAATTTGTTTTTTAAGGTATCAACTGGCAACATTTCAACAACCTCAACCTTTCCTAAACTATCTAAATTTAATTTTGGAAACATAATGTCTCCGCTTGCTGCTACCGATATTTTATATTGAAGTTGCTCTCCAATTTTAATATTAGTAGTGTCTACTTCCATTGAAACTGGGTTTTCTTGCGAAAAACCAACCCAACCAACAAAACATAGTATATAAACTAGAAATTTCTTCATTGTAACTTTCTTCAATTCTTTCAATTTCATCATCTATCTTGCTCCTTTATGTTTAAAATAGCCCAATAGTTTTTTCACGTAACTCTCGTCAATTCGAGAACTTATGGTTCCTGATCCACTATGACTAAATGATTTTTCGAAATAATCAACCGATTTTAAATAATGTGCTGCGTATGCGTTTCTAACACTTTTTGAAGCGGTATTTACCAACATGGTTTTACCTGTTTCGGCATCTAACATAGGCACCATTCCTAAATTTGGAATAGCAGCATCATGTTTATCAAATACTCTAATTCCGGTAACGTCATGTTTTCTACCTACTATTTTTAACGTATGCTCGTAGTGTGTATCCATAAAATCGGAAAGCACAAAAACAATGGCTTTCTTTTTCATTACTTGAGATAAAAACTTTAGTGCATTGTTTACACTTGTTTTTGAACTTTTTGGCTTGAACTCAATTAATTCTCTAATAATTCTAAGTACGTGGCTTTTTCCTTTTTTTGGTGGAATAAATAATTCTATTTCATCAGAAAACAATAACAAACCAACTTTATCATTATTTTGAATGGCTGAAAATGCTAAAGTTGCTGCTATTTCAGTTACCGTATCTCGTTTAAATTGTTGTTGTGTCCCAAACATTTCTGAACCTGAAATATCAACCATTAACATCATGGTTAATTCTCGTTCTTCTTCAAAAACTTTTACATACGGTTCGTTATAACGTGCTGTTACATTCCAATCAATAGCTCGTACATCATCACCATATTGGTATTGTCGTACTTCAGAAAAAGTCATACCTCGTCCTTTAAACGAACTGTGGTATTCGCCTGAAAAAATATGATCAGACAACCGGCGTGTCTTGATCTCTATTTTACGAACTTTTTTTAGTATTTCTTTGGTATCCATATATTTTAGTTTGAAAGTTGAAAAGTTAAAAAGTTGAAAAGTCTTTTAAACCGTTCAACCCATAAACTATTAAACGCTCTCTATGGTACTTCTACTTGATTTACTATTTGATTGATAATGTCTTCTGAGGTTACATTTTCAGCTTCCGCTTCGTAGGTAATTCCAATACGGTGACGTAACACATCATGCACAACTGCACGTACATCTTCAGGAATTACATAGCCTCTTCGTTTGATAAACGCATAACATTTTGCTGCCATAGCTAAGTTTATACTTCCACGAGGAGATGATCCAAAGCTTATTAAACCTTTTAAATCTGGTAAGTTGTATTTTTCAGGATAACGTGTTGCGAAAATAATATCTAAAATATATTTCTCAATTTTCTCATCCATATACACCTCTTTTACAGCAGCTCTTGCACTGTTAATTTGATCTATGGAAGCTACAGCATTTACTGTTCCAAAACTTCCTGATAAGTTGGCACGCATTATTAATTGCTCTTCTGCAATTTTTGGATAATCAATAACTGTTTTTAACATAAAACGGTCAACTTGCGCTTCTGGCAAAGGGTAGGTTCCTTCTTGCTCTACAGGGTTTTGAGTTGCCATTACTAAAAAAGGCTCATCCAATTTAAAAGTAGTATCTCCAATGGTAATTTGGCGCTCTTGCATTGCTTCTAACAAAGCTGATTGTACTTTTGCTGGTGCACGGTTAATCTCATCAGCTAATACAAAGTTTGCAAAAATAGGTCCTTTTTTAATGGTGAAATCGTTGTCTTTTACACTGTAAATCATGGTTCCAACAACATCGGCTGGTAATAAATCGGGTGTAAATTGAATTCTACTAAAATCACCTTGAACTGCTTTTGCCAAAGTGTTAATAGCTAGTGTTTTTGCCAAACCAGGAACTCCTTCTAACAAAATATGTCCGTTCCCTAATAAACCAATAAGCAAACGCTCAATCATGTGCTTTTGACCAACAATTACCTTGTTCATCTCCATCACCAATAAATCTACAAATGCGCTTTCTTTTTCAATCTTCTCATTGATAGCTTTAATATCTACCGAAACATTATTTTCAATCATTTTGTTTTTTTTTAACCGCGTGAATTTAATACACTTTTTTAGAGCATGCAAATAGCACAAATATTTTTTAAAACGTTGTTAAAAATTGGTTAAAAAATGAAGTAAATAGCGTGGTTTAGCAGGTTTTTAACACCAATTGCTTACCTTCAAAAACAGCATAAGTAAAATAGCTTACCCAATCACCTGTATTTATGTATTTTGAGTTGTTTGAGATTGAAATTTCTAACGGTAAGTGTCGATGTCCGAAAATAAAAAAATCGTAATGTTTTTCGGTCAGTTTCTTTTTACAATACAACACCAGCCATTCATTTTCTTCGCCTAAAAATTTTACATCGTCATCTCCTGAAATTAATTTATTTTTAACCGAAAGATATTGCGCTAAAGAAAGACCAATATCTGGATGTAACCAACGATACAACCATTTTGAAAAAGGATTGGTAAACACTTTTTTCATGCGTTTATACCCTTTATCTCCTGGGCCTAAACCATCTCCGTGACCTATTAAAAAGGTTTTATTGTTAAAGGTAAATTCTTTAGGGTGAAAATATACAGGAATATTTAACTCAGTTTCAAAATAATCACGCATCCATAAATCATGATTTCCCACAAAAAAATAAATCTGAATACCACTGTCTTTTAATTCGGCTAATTTACCTAGAACCCTTACAAATCCTTTTGGTACCGCTTTTTTATATTCAAACCAAAAATCGAAGAGATCACCTAATAAAAAAAGAATTTCGGCATCTTCTTTTATCTCGTTTAGCCAGTTTACGAATTTTTGCTCTCGAATTTTACTTTTTTCAACAGTTGGAGCACCAAAATGCTGATCGGATGCGAAGTATATTTTCTTTTTAATTTCCAAATTATGATGGATTCTTTAGGCTTGCCTTATAGCAAAACTACTCTTTATTTTTTTTGTTTTCTAATTCTAATACTTTTAAAATCATATTATCATTGGTTTGAGTAATCATAAAAAAGCCCGTATCATCAAATAAATTACGCGCAATAAAGGCATTAAAATAGCGCTTTAAATTTTCTTTTTCCTTTGGTGACATTGAAGCGTCTAAATCTAGCCCGTCAACATATTTATTAAAAATTTTATTATCTGTATCAAAATTCTCAACAAAATCTTTTAATTCCCAAGCTTGCATTTCTTCCCTGTGACTATCAATATATTCAAACGTAAAATCGTTTAAACCTCTGTACAATCTATTGCTATACGTATTTAACGTGTCAATTGGTACAAAAACGTCGGGAATAATACCACCACCACCGTACACAATTTTACCTTTTGGCGTTGTGTATTTTAATGAATCGTTGACTTTAATACTGTCTCTTGAAATTAATTCTCCGTTATGAATTCTTTCAACATAATCATTTCCGTAAGCATTAGGAGTTTCGTTGCTGTATGGTTTTTGAATAGATCTTCCTGTTGGCGTATAATAGCGTGATGTTGTTAAACGCACGGCTGAACCATCACCTAAATCCATTTCTTGTTGCACCAAACCTTTTCCAAACGAACGACGACCAACAATGGTTCCCTTATCGTTATCTTGAAGCGCACCAGCCACAATTTCACTTGCTGAAGCTGAATTTTGATCAATTAAAACATAGACCTCTCCATTTTCAAAACTTCCATGTTGTGTTGCAAACGATCTGTCAACTTCACCTCTCTTATTTTTAGTGAAAACAATTAATTTTCCGTCTTCTAAAAACTCATCAATAATGCTGTTGGCAATATCCATAAAACCTCCTGGATTCCCTCTTAAATCAAGCACCAAGGAAGTCATTCCTTCTAAAATAAGTTCATGTAAATCTTCTTTAAACTCATCATAAGTAGTTCGTGCAAATCGCTCTACTTTTATATACCCTAAAGAATCATTGATCATAAAATGGGCCGAGACACTTTTTAAAGCAACTTCACCACGTATAATCGGAAATTGAAGCACCTCATCTTTTGTGCGACGGTAAACTGATACATTGACATTTGTTTCTGGCTCGCCTTTTAACGATTTTAATATTGCTGCGCTAATTTTTCTATCGGCGAGTATGGTTCCCTCTTCCCCCTCAAGCACTCCTGCTTTTTTCAATAATTTTTCTCCAAAAAGCGTATCATTATCTGCATAAAGAATTCGATCTCCAGGTTTAATTCCAGCTCTTTCACTTGGACCGCCTTCAATTACATTATTAACTGCTATTGAATCTTTATACATTAAAAAT
>CBDUAL010000069.1:0-12089 GCA_965365125.1 uncultured Lutibacter sp. | reverse complement strand
GAGCTATTAACAAAACCATCATCTTTAATTTAATCTAAAGGCGTTTTATTTTGACTATTTTTGCACTTATATGCAGGAGTTAAGACTTTCAAATTGGTTGCCTACCACAAACAAAGAGGTTAAAATTCGCGGATGGGATGAACTTGACGTTATCCTATTTAGTGGTGATGCCTATGTAGATCATCCGTCTTTTGGGCCCGCGGTTATCGGACGTATTTTAGAAAGTTATGGTTTAAGAGTTGCCATTGTTCCGCAACCTAGTGTACATGATAATTTACAGGATTTCACAAAATTAGGAACTCCAAAATTATTTTTTGGGGTTACAGGTGGTTGTATGGATCCTATGGTAAGCAATTATACGGCAAGCAAAAGAAGAAGAGATACGGATGCTTATACACCAAACGGAGACAAAGGTTTTAGACCCGATTATGCAACTACAGTTTATAGCAATATTTTAAAAGAAAAGTTTCCTGATGTACCAGTTTTAATTGGTGGTATTGAAGCTTCTTTAAGAAGGGTTACGCATTATGATTATTGGAGCGATACGCTAAAACCAACCATTTTAGAAGATTCAAAAGCCGATTTATTGGTGTATGGAATGGGTGAACAGCCGTTGAGAGAAATAGTTAGTTTATTGCAAAAAGGTGTGCCATTTGCTAGTTTAACAACAGTAAAACAAACCGCTTTTTTATTGAAGAAAGGAGAAGAGGTTGCTAAAAATAAAAATTGGAAAGATGTTTCAATCAACTCTCATGAGATTTGTTTGAAGGATAAAAAGAAGTTTGCAGCCAATTTTAAAGTAATTGAGCAAGAATCAAATAAGTTATTTGCAGATCGTGTGTTTCAAGATGTTGGAAATTCAACATTGGTGATTAATCCACCTTATGAAACAATGACTGAAAGTGAGATTGATGCGTCGTTTGATTTGCCTTTTACACGTTTACCTCACCCAAAATATAACAAGCGTGGACCAATTCCTGCGTTTGAAATGATTAAATTCTCTATTAACATTCATAGAGGTTGTTTTGGAGGTTGTAGTTTTTGTACTATTTCAGCACACCAAGGTAAATTTATAGCTAGTAGAAGTCAGGAGTCAATTTTAAAAGAAGTTGATAAGGTTACCAAAATGGAAGATTTTAAAGGGTATTTATCTGATATTGGTGGTCCTTCAGCAAACATGTATAAAATGAAAGGAAAGGAGCAGGAGATTTGCGATAAATGTGTATCGCCTTCTTGTATTTCACCTGTAATTTGCCATAATTTAGATACTTCACACAAACCTTTAACCGATTTATATAAAGCTGTTGATGCACATCCTAAAATTAAAAAATCGTTTATTGGAAGTGGAATAAGACATGATATGTTGGTGCCTGAATTCAATAAAAAAGCCGATCCGAAAGAATTAGATGCTTATACAGAGGAAGTAATGACCAACCACGTTTCTGGTCGATTAAAAGTGGCGCCAGAGCATACATCTGATCCTGTTTTAAAGTTAATGCGTAAGCCATCTTTCACCTATTTTCATAAGTTTAAAGAGCGTTTTGATAAAATTAACTTCAGAAAAAAATTAAACCTTCAGTTAATACCTTATTTTATATCAAATCACCCAGCTTGTGAGGTTGAAGATATGGCAAATTTAGCTGCTGAAACTAAAGATATGGGCTTTCAGTTAGAGCAAGTGCAAGGTTTTACGCCAACGCCTATGACGGTTGCTACGGTTATTTATTATAGTGGTTACCACCCGTATACTTTAAAACCTACGCGAACACCAAAATCTAAAAAAGAAAAAGATGAACAACATCGATTTTTCTTTTGGTACAAAAAGGAAAATCAACAATGGATTAGAAACACCTTATCAAAAGTAGGTAGGAACGATTTGTTGCAAAAGTTGTTGCCCGAAAACAATTCTTGGCGAAAAAATAAAGGTGAAAAAACCAAAAATACTTTTGACGATACCATTACAACTACTTCAAGAAGAAAGAATAAGTACAAGAAACGTAGAAAAAGATAATTATTTATAGCACATTCTATAATTGATAATTTAAAGTCTTAAATTTGAGGTTACTTTATAAAACAATTTTAGAATGAAAAAGATACTGATATTTTTCTTAGTTTTTTCAACGTCGCTAATAGCTCAAAAAAAGGTTGAAGTAGATTTAAGTAACCCAAATTCGGCAATATATACACACTTATATTTTTTACAACCTGATTCTTATGAACCTGAAAAAGCTGCCACAACTATTTACGGGTTTGAAGGTGAAGAGGCTGAAGATATAGCTATAAAAATAAAACAAATTTTAGACGGAAAAGGCTTAAAGGTTGATTTTAGTAAAGTGCCATCTGACACTATGTTTTCAGATACTACAGGTTATAAAATAGGAAATAGGTATGTGTTATTTCCTTATCAAATGCCTGAAATTTATGTGGAAAGAATAGGAGGTAAATGGTATTATTCACCTGAGACAACCAAAAGTGTTAATGAAATTTACGACAGTGTTTTTCCGTGGTACACCGAAAAATTACATCAAATAATACCAGAAATAGGGCATAAGAAGTTTTTGAAAATTGAATTGTGGCAATATTTAGGACTCTTAATATTAATAGTGTTCTGTTTTATTTTATTTTACTTGTTGCATAAGATCATATTCTTTTTGTTGCGGAAAATTCAGTTTTGGATTGTTCATATTTCAAACGATAAAATTAACTCTTCGCTTAAAAAATTATCAAGACCTTTGGTATTGTTAGTTTTAATGTGGTTTATTCAACTGGTTTTACCTTCATTGTTTTTAGATTTAGATGTAAATACCTATTTGTTTTTAGGAATAAATATTATGACCACGGTTTTTTGGATTTATGTGTTCTTAAAGTTAGTTCAAGTTGTAATGAGTATTTATTCTGATTATGCCGAAGGAACAGATTCTAAATTGGACGATCAATTAGTGCCTATTTTAAATAATTTTTTAACTGGAATTGTTGTCTTTATTGGGTTATTGAAACTTTTAACACTTTTTGGTATAGAGCCAGGGGCTGTTATTGCTGGTGCTTCTATTGGAGGCTTGGCAGTGGCATTGGCATCTCAAGACACGGTTAAAAATTTAATTGGTACTGTTATGATATTTCTAGACAAGCCGGTTCATATTGGAGATTGGATTGAAGCTGGAACTGTTGTTGGTACCGTTGAAAAAGTAGGTTTTAGATCTACCAGAGTAAGAGCTGCTGATACTTCTATTTACCAAATTCCCAACAGTTCATTGTCTGAAATGGTAGTGAATAATAAAGGGTTGAGAGCCTTCCGAAGATACACTACAAATTTAGGAATCAGGTACGATACGCCTCCAGAACTTATTGAAGCGTTTGTAAATGGGGTGCGTAAAATTATTGAAATACATCCAAATACGCGCGATGAAGCTTTTAATGTAGAGTTTACAGGTTTTGGTGATTCGGGCTTATTAATTTTAGTGAATGTGTATTTTAAAGCCTTGGATTGGACAACCGAACAATCATCAAAACATAGTTTACATATTGCAATTTTAAAATTGGCGGCTGAGCTAGGAGTGGAGTTTGCTTTCCCATCTACAACAGTTATGATTGAGCAGTTTCCCGAGAAAAAAGGTCCTATGCCAAATTATGCTACTGAAGAAAAAAGAATTGAGCAAATATTGAATAATATCACTAAAAAATAAGTAAGAATGAAAAAAATAATAATAGCTGTATTTGTTGTTTTTACGTTAGTTTCTTGTGAAAATACGAAAGAGGCACGTAAACCAATTAAGCAACATACAATTGAAGAAAATCAACAAATAATGGCCGATAATATTAACAAATATGTTTCTTTTAAATTAACAGCAGATTTAAGTGGTTTGACTGAAAATGAGCTAAAAATGTTACCAATATTAATAAAAGCTGCCGATAAAATGAATGCTCTTTTTTGGTATGAAGCTTACGGTGATAAAAATGAATTATTGGCTAAGATTTCTAATGAAGACACTAAAAAGTTTGCTGAAATAAATTACGGTCCTTGGGACAGGTTGAATGGAAATATATCATTTGTTGATGGAATAGGAGCGAAGCCCTTAGGTGCAAATTACTATCCTTCAGATATGTCCAAAGAGGAATTTGAGAAATTTGAAGATGCCTCAAAAAATAGTTTGTATACTTTTTTAAGAAGAAATGATGATGGAAGCTTAAAAACAATTCCTTTTCATGTACAGTTTGAAAGTCAAGTAAAAGAAGTTTCAAATTTATTGTTGGAAGCTGCAGCGTTGGCTGAAGATGCTGGATTGAAAAAGTATTTAGAATTACGTGCTGCTGCTTTTTTAAATGACGAGTATCAAGAAAGCGATTTTGCTTGGATGGATATGAAAACCAATACACTTGATATTGTGATTGGTCCAATTGAAACGTATGAAGATCAGTTGTTCGGAATTAAAGCAACGCATGAAGCGTATGTGTTAATTAAAGATCAAAAATGGAGTGAAAAACTAGCACATTATGCAAACTTTTTACCTGAGTTACAAAAAGGATTGCCTGTTGATGAAGCTTATAAAACCGAAGTACCAGGAACCGATTCAGATTTAAATGCGTATGATGTAGTTTATTATGCAGGTGATTGTAATGCCGGTGGAAAAACCATTGCTATTAATTTACCAAATGATGAGGATGTACAATTGCAAAAAGGAACGCGAAGATTGCAGTTGAAAAATGCCATGCGTGCAAAATTTGATAAAATATTAGTGCCAATTTCAGAAGTATTGATTGATGAAAGTCAAAGACAATATGTGAAGTTTGATGCGTTTTTTGCCAATACAATGTTTCACGAAGTTGCACACGGTTTAGGAATTAAGAACACCGTTAATAATAAAGGAACCGTGAGAAGTTCTTTAAAAGAATTGGCTTCAGCATTGGAAGAAGGAAAAGCTGATATTTTAGGCTTGTATATGGTTCAGCAATTGCATAAAAAAGGAGAAATTGAAGGTGATATGAAAGATTATATGACCACTTTTATGGCAGGTATTTTTAGATCTGTTCGTTTTGGAGCTTCAAGTGCTCACGGAAAAGCAAATATGATTCGATTTAATTTCTTTAAAGAAAAAGGTGCTTTCACCAAAAATGAAGATGGAACCTATAAAGTAAATTATGATAAAATGGAAGAAGCGATGAAAGATTTATCGAATTTAATTTTAACGCTTCAAGGAAATGGAGATTATAATGGTGTAGCCCAATTAGTAAAAGAAAAAGGAATTATTCCTTCAGATTTACAAAACGATTTAAACAAATTAAGCAAAGCAAACATCCCGGTTGATATTGTTTTTGAACAAGGAGTTAAGACTTTAGGTTTATAATAAAATAACATAGAGAATTAAAAAGCTTCCAATTTGGAGGTTTTTTTTATGTTTTTTTTTAAATTAGCGTATGGCAGAATCAAATAATAATACTGAGAAAAAGAAAAAGTTAAATTACGAAGCTGAACTTGAGACCTTACATAAAGAGTTAGTCCATCTTCAAGAATGGGTAAAAAACGAAGGATTAAAAGTTGTTATTATTTTTGAAGGGAGAGATGCTTCAGGAAAAGGCGGAACCATAAAACGATTTACAGAACCTTTAAATCCACGAGTTTGTAAAGTAGTAGCATTGGGTGTTCCTACCGAAAAAGAGAAATCACAATGGTATTTTCAACGTTATGTGCCTTTTTTACCTGCAGCAGGAGAAATTGTTGTTTTTGATAGAAGTTGGTACAATAGAGCAGGAGTTGAAAAGGTGATGGGGTTTTGCACAGAAATTGAGTACAATGAGTTTTTACGTTCTTGTCCCGAATTTGAAAGGATGCTAGTGAGGTCTGGAATAATTGTGTTAAAATATTGGTTTTCTGTAAGTGATGAAGAGCAAGAGAAACGATTTAAAAGCAGAATTGAAAGCCCTTTAAAAAGATGGAAGTTTAGTCCAATGGATTTAGAATCTCGTTCAAGATGGATGGAATATTCAAAAGCGAAAGATGCGATGTTTGCGCATACCGATACAAAGCAAGTGCCGTGGTATGTTGTTGATGCTGATAATAAGAAAAAAGCAAGGCTAAACTGTATCAGTCATATTTTGAGTAAAATTCCTTATGAAAAAATGAATTTAGAGCCAATTGAATTGCCATCGTTGCCAGAAAATGTGGGTTATGTGAGACCTCCAATGGATTATCAAACATTTGTGCCAGATAAGTATTAATAAAAAACTGTTTAAAAAGTAAACTTTTCATCAACCTGAATTTATTTCAGGTTCTCAGAATGAAGAGCTTAGACACTTTTCAAATAGTCTCTTTTTTACTTTATTTTGAATTTACTCGAAAATTGTAGTGGTTAAATCTTCATGATATTGCACTAAAAATAAACCGTTATTTTCAAAACTCCCCAACGTATTTTTCGAATAGTTAAATTTAGAAAATACACGGGTAGATTCTCCAAAAGTTAAACCTTCATTTACACTGTTACTACTTGCAAGCCTCACTAAAGCATCATAAGTAACTTCAAAACCTCTAATAGCGTATTTTGAAGGGTATGCAGCATTTTGTTGTTTGAAAGAATAATAAAATTTTGATATTTCAGGGTCTTCAGTATTTAAAAATTCAGAAGTAGGATAGGTGAAATTTAACTTTCCTAAAAATGAATTATCAATATTATCAAAGTTTTTCCCTTTATTTAAGGCAAATAAATTAATGTTAATTCGATCAGCAAAACCTTTTAAATTATTAATAGTGGTTGAGGTAGTCACATTTTCATCACTAATTAAAACCACCCAATTGTTTGATAGCGAATCTAATTTGGTTAAAAACTTCGTACGGTTTATATAACCTTCTTCAGGTTTTATAACGCTTACGTTTTGAATAGAATCAAAGTTTTTGATTTTCTTAACCATTTGCCACAGTTGCGTTTGTGTTGCAGGTGTTCCGTCATTTATAACAAGCACATTTTGACCTTTATAAGCAGCTTCCATGTGTTCCAATAATCGCTCTTGATGTGAAGCTCTACTAGGAGCTGTTTTAATTAAATTAGTGGCATTTAATTCATCTTGTTTTTTAGATGGAAGTGGTGCAATTACTTGTGCCTCTGTTCTTTTTGAAACCCAATGCGCTTTGTCAAAAAATAAAGGTCCAATAATTACATCGGTAGTATTAAAATTTTGATTTCTACTTAATAATAACTGTAATTTCTGATTAGAATTTTCAGTGTCAAAATATGAAACATTAATTTTCAACCCTTTTCTTTTTAAAGAATCAATGGCCATTTTAGCGCCTAAATGAAAATCTGTTGCTATGTTTACTAACGAATTGCTTTTTGCAAAACTTTCTTCAACAATAGAATCGTTTAGTTTGTTTAATTGGTAAGGTAATAATAGCGCAACTTTAATTTCTTTTGAGAGAATTAATTTTTCTTCAAAAACCACTAAAGAATCACTAGGTATTTCCTCAATTTCTTCAACTTCAATAGGTTTTATTTTTAATAACATTCCTAATTTTAAACCGTTTTTTAATACTGGGTTTAAAAGGTATAAAGCTTCTTTAGAAACATTATATCGTTTTGTTAAGTTAAAAACAGTATCATCTTTAATTACTTTATGAAGCACATAATTAATAGTGTCTTTTAATTGTGTTGCCGCTGGTTTAGGAATAACTAAATTCATGCCAATTTTAAGACCATCGCTTAAAGTTGGATTGGCAGCTTTTAATTCTTCAATGGTAATTCCATGTTTTTTTGAAATTCCAAATAAAGTTTCTTTGGGCTGAACTTTGTATAAATTATCTTCCTTTTTTACAACTGTTGTAACTTTTCCATAGTTTTTATTAGGAACAATTATAACAGTACCAAGCGCAGGTTTTCTGCTAACACCAGGATTTAGTTTTGCTAAATCTCTAGTTGATAAATTGTAATTTTTGGCAATACTCTTTAAGGTTTCCCCTTTTTTTATTTCATACGAAATGTATTTTTTTTCTTGCGCAAAAGTAATTACTGTAGAAAAAAGCAGTATGAATGTGAAAATCTTAATTATCTTCATAAATTAAAATTGATTTTATTAAAAGTTTATTCCCACTCAATAGTTGCAGGTGGTTTTGAGCTAATATCATATACAACTCTATTAACGCCTTTTACACCATTTATTATTTTGTTTGATGTTTTTTGTAAAAACTCATAAGGTAAATTAACCCAATCAGCTGTCATACCATCAGTAGATTCTACGGCGCGTAAAACAACTGCTTTTTCGTAAGTACGCTCATCTCCCATTACACCCACAGAGTTTACAGGTAATAACATAGCACCAGCTTGCCAAACTTTGTTGTATAAGCCTTCATCTTTTAAACCTTGAATAAAAATATGATCAACTTCTTGCAACATTCTTACTTTTTCAGCAGTAATATCTCCTAAAATACGAATTCCAAATCCAGGGCCTGGAAAAGGGTGACGACCTAATAATTCAGCGTCAATTCCCATTGAAGCTCCTACTCTTCGCACTTCATCTTTAAACAACGTATTTAAAGGTTCTACTATTTTTAACTTCATAAAGTCAGGTAATCCACCTACATTATGATGTGATTTTATAGTTGCTGAAGGTCCGCCAGTTGCCGAAACAGATTCTATCACATCAGGATAAATTGTTCCTTGAGCCAACCACTTTACATCTTGAATTTCATGTGCTTCATCATCAAAAACTTCAATAAAAACACGACCAATAATTTTACGTTTTCCTTCAGGGTCAGATTCTCCTTCCAATTCTTTCAAAAAACGTGCCGAAGCATCAACGCCTTTTACGTTTAAGCCCATATCTTTGTATTGATCTAGAACGTTTTCAAACTCATTTTTACGTAATAAGCCGTTGTTTACAAAAATACAATACAAGTTTTTACCTATTGCTTTACTAATTAAAGTAGCCGCAACTGTAGAATCTACACCACCTGATAAGCCTAAAACAACTTTATCGTTTCCTAATTTTTCTTTTAATTCAGCAACTGTTGTTTCAACAAAAGAATCTGGAGTCCAAGTTTGTGCAACTCCTGCAATGTTTACTAAAAAGTTTTTCAAAATAGTTAAACCATCTTTAGAATGATATACTTCAGGGTGAAATTGAATTCCGTAAGTGTTTTCATCTTTAATTTTAAACGCAGCATTTTTAACGTCGTGGGTGCTACCAATTAATTCAAAAGTATCTGGTAAATCTAAAATGGTATCACTGTGGCTCATCCAAACTTGACTTCCTGCTGAAACTCCTTCAAAAAATAATTCGTTTTCTTTGATAAATGAAAGGTTTGCTCTTCCATATTCACGTGTATTTGAAGCGCCTACTTCTCCTCCAAAATTATGAGCCATATATTGAGCGCCATAACAAACTCCTAAAAGTGGAATTTTTCCTTTAATTTCAGATAAGTCAGGATGTGGAGCGTCTTTTGCTCTTACAGAAAAAGGGCTTCCAGATAGGATGACAGCTTTGTAATCTTCTACGTTAAAATTTTTACTATTGTATGGGAAAATTTCACAAAAAATGTTTAATTCTCTAACTCTTCGAGCAATCAACTGCGTGTATTGCGAACCGAAATCTAATATAAGTACCTGATGTTGCATCCGCAAAAATAATATTATTATACAGAGTATAAATACTTTATTTCATTTTTTCTTAACAATGTAAATTTTAAGAGGGTATTTTTAATTTTTAATCGTTTTTTGTGTTAAAAAAGACTTAATGTGCAGGTGGTTTATAGTTTGTTGCCTTTTTACAAAATAAATACGACTTAAAATAAAGCGAAATAAGCCATTTTTTTGATTTTCTAAATAAAGCTGAAATTCAAAATTTTTAAAAACTAGTTTTTGGCTAATTTTATTGCTTCTAAGCGTTGTTTGGGTAATTTACAAATTGTTAATAACTTCAAATCAGGAGTTCTTAGAGGGTTTTAAAACTATAAATTGAAGCCTTATATTTGTGTTTAGTTAATACATAAAAAAACTTAAATTTTATGAGCGAAGAAGCAAAAAAGCACAGTTATGACGCTTCCAGTATTCAAGCACTGGAAGGGATGGAGCACGTACGCATGCGTCCATCTATGTATATTGGAGATGTTGGAATAAGAGGTTTACACCATTTGGTATATGAAGTGGTAGATAACTCTATTGATGAGGCAATGGCTGGCCACTGTGATACAATTGATGTTACAATTAATGAAGATAACTCAGTATCTGTAAGAGATAATGGTCGTGGTATTCCAGTTGGAATGCACAAAAAAGAAGGTGTTTCAGCCTTAGAGGTTGTAATGACCAAAATTGGAGCGGGTGGTAAATTTGATAAAGATTCTTATAAAGTATCCGGTGGTTTACATGGTGTTGGTGTATCTTGTGTAAATGCACTATCTGACCATTTAAAAGCTACGGTTTACTCTGGTGATGGTAAAATTTGGGAGCAAGAATATGAGAAAGGTAAGCCTATGTATCCTGCAAAGCCAATAGGTGAAACTACAGAGAAAGGTACCTTGGTTACCTTTACTCCAGATAAATCTATCTTTACACAAACTACAGAGTACAACTACGAAACTTTAGCTACGCGTTTAAGAGAACTTTCATTCTTGAATAAAGGACTTAAAATTTCACTTACTGATAAAAGAGTCACTGACGAAGAAGGAAATCATCCTACAGAACATTTTTTCAGTGAAATTGGTTTGCCTGAATTTGTAAACTATTTAGATGCAACCCGTGAACAATTAACTGCGGGAGTTATTTCAATGGAAGGTGAAAAAAATGGTGTGCCTGTTGAAGTTGCAATGGTATACAATACATCATATACTGAAAATTTACACTCGTATGTAAATAATATTAATACCCATGAAGGTGGTACGCATTTATCAGGTTTTAGACGTGGTTTAACGGCAACATTAAAAAAGTATGCCGATGAATCAGGGATGCTTAAAAATCTTAAATTTGAAATTGCTGGAGATGATTTCCGTGAGGGATTAACAGCCATTGTTTCAGTTAAGGTTGCAGAACCTCAATTTGAGGGGCAAACAAAAACTAAATTAGGAAACCGTGAGGTTACTTCAGCTGTAAGTCAGGCAGTTTCTGAAATGTTACAAGATTATTTGGAAGAAAATCCAAATGATGCTAAAATAATTGTTCAAAAAGTAATTTTAGCTGCTACCGCGCGTCACGCTGCCCGTAAAGCTCGTGAAATGGTGCAACGTAAAACGGTAATGAGCATTGGTGGTTTACCAGGTAAATTAAGTGACTGTTCTGAAACTGATCCAGAGAAATGTGAGATTTTCCTAGTTGAGGGAGATTCGGCAGGTGGAACAGCAAAACAAGGGCGTGATAGAGCTTTTCAAGCTATTTTACCATTAAGAGGTAAAATATTAAATGTTGAAAAAGCAATGCAGCACAAGGTTTTTGAAAACGAAGAGATTAAAAATATGTTTACAGCATTGGGTGTTTCTATAGGAACAGAAGACGATCCGAGAGCGTTAAACTTATCAAAACTTAGATATAATAAAGTAGTTATTATGTGTGATGCCGATGTAGATGGTAGTCATATTGCTACGTTAATTTTAACATTCTTTTTTAGGTATATGAAAGAGTTAATTGAAAATGGACATATATTTATTGCAACACCTCCACTTTATTTGGTAAAGAAAGGTCAGAAAAGAGAATATGCTTGGGATGACGATCAACGTGATTTAATTGCGTTAAATATGGGAGGAAGTGTAAATATTCAACGTTATAAAGGTCTTGGGGAGATGAATGCTGAGCAACTTTGGGATACTACAATGAATCCTGAATTTAGAACATTACGCCAAGTAACTATAGATAGTTTAACTGAAGCAGACAGAGTATTTTCAATGTTAATGGGTGATGAGGTTCCGCCTCGTAGAGAGTTTATTGAGAAAAATGCAAAATATGCAAATATTGATGCGTAAGGTGTTTTTCTTGTGAAAATGTAAAAAGCAGCTGTAAAAAGCTGCTTTTTTTATGTTTATCGTAAAATAAGTGTGATAAAAATCATCAATATCGATTTCGTAAAATACCTTAAATGTTCATTTTATTTATATAAAAAGTAGTACTTTTATGCCTAAAAAA
>CBDUAL010000068.1:0-12133 GCA_965365125.1 uncultured Lutibacter sp. | reverse complement strand
TGCCGATACCGTAGTGACGTTTTCGGCCCTCTTTCCAGTGATGCAGGGTGATATAAGCATAAAGATCGGCAATGGTCCGCTCGGGAAAAGAATCAATCAATCGCGCCCGTCTGATGATGGTGCACAACGGGCGGTAAATCGCCTTGTACCAATCCAAGGCCGCATTTTCATAAGAAATCGTGACCCCCTGTTCAGCCTGCATGGTTTCCCGGTGATCGGTTATCTGATCGAGCAGATAAGCATATTGGCTGACCTCCGTCAGATTTATTTCGTTGGGCAGCTGGGTACGGTCGCTAAATTCCGCCCGCTCGCGGTAAAGGAGGTTTTGAAGGGTATTTTCCGAGGGGATAAACTCGAAAATGTGGGCCAGAATTTCATCATGATTCAATTGCTTGGCCGCTGAAATCCGGTGATTCCCATCCAGAACATAGTAGTCGTCTTTAATCTGATAAAGCTTCACCGGTCCAAGCGGTCGGCCCTGGCGCATGGCCTCCGTGATCCGTTGCAGCCGTTCCGAAGGCATGTTTTGCTTGAATCTGAACCGGCTGTCAAAGTCCTGATACCGGCCGACACTGCCCACGATCCTGCCCATGGGCACCGTTCGAATTCCCCGATCTCGGGCGTCAAAAGCAGCTTCTTTTTTCTGATCGTCACTGAAGCTTTTAATTTCCGCCGGCGCATCAGTCTGTTTGCGTGACGTCGCGCGGCTATTCAGTATCCGGACGACTTTCGATTTCCAGGAGGTAATATCCATAGGTATTCACTACGTTGGTCGTATCGACCACCGATATCCGTTCTGAGGCATCGGAGAATTCTCGGTGGATGTGACCGTGTATGAAATAAGACGGTTGGTACTTTTTAATCAGTCGACGAAAACATTCAAATCCCTTGTGACAGGGGTCTTCCGCATCATGGATATGCCGCGGCGGCGCGTGGGTAACCACCACATCAACCCCTCCCCGCCACCAGAGCGTCGGTCGAAGTCTGCGAATGAAGGCACGCATTTGCCGCTCATAGTATTGACAGGGACCGCCATTGTACCAGCGAGACCCCTCCAGGCCGAGAATATTTATTCCTTTTTTTTTTATCAGCCTGCCGTGCAGATCGAAACAGCCTGCCGGCGGCTTCTCGTCATAACGAATGTCATGGTTGCCGCGTACATAATAAAGGGGGGCGTTAAAGGAATGGGTCAGACGGGAAAGGTATTCCGTTGGAAGGTCGCCACAGGAAATAATCAGGTCGACATCCGCAAAAGAGTCGTCATCGGTATGCTGGAAAAGTATGGGCCTAACCACGTCTGAGACCGATAGAATATTCATATGTTTCACTTTTTTCAAGTTTGATATGGCCTCAAAAGGTGTAAAAAACACAAAAATCAAAAATTTTCGAGAAAAGGCTACGCCATTGTGTTTAGACATTATGGCAGAAACCTGAAAAACACAATTGCAAAATGAAGGACATGCATAACAGGCGAAACTTTCTACAATCATGTTGATTTTTTTTTATTTTGGATTAGCCACTTTGCAGGAATCAGGGGAAAGTATAAGAAGTAAGCAACTGAGCATCAAAAGATAGCGGAGACAGGCTTATTTCCGAGGTAAAAAAGGACTTCAATCCTAACCGGGATGTTTAAATAACCACTGGTGGGGTAATTTCAAAACTTTCCCTTTTGTCCATGATCAAGGAAAAAAAGATCAATTCCGTCGGCAGGGAGATTGGAGTGTTAAAAATGTTCAAAATTTAATACTTCTTGTAAAACTTCCTCGGTTACACATAGCGATGCCCTGATATAACCTTCACCGTTTGAACCAAAAATAGTTCCTGGCGTAATAAAAACATCCTTTTCATATAATAATTTATCTGTTAAAGCTTCCGAAGTTGTACCTTCAGGAATTTTAGCCCACACAAATAAACCTCCACTATTTTTATCGTACGTACAGTTTAGCGCATCAAAAATTTGCCAAACCACAGCTCTTCGTTTTAAATAAATTTCATTTAAACTTTCAAACCACTTATTTGATAATTTCAACGCCTCAACAGCACCTTTCTGAATTCCTAAGAACATGCCTGAATCCATATTACTTTTTACCTGTAAAATGGTTTTAATAATTTCAGCATCACCCACAACCATTCCAACACGCCAACCTGCCATATTGTAAGTTTTACTCAAAGAGTTCAACTCAATAGCAATCTCTTTTGCACCCTCAATAGCTAAAATACTTAAAGCATTTTTATGTATAATAAAACTATACGGATTGTCGTTCACAATTAAAATATGGTGCTTTTTAGCAAATGCAACTAATTGTTCAAAATCTTCTTTTGAAGCTACTGCACCTGTTGGCATATGCGGATAATTTACCCACATTATTTTTACATTTTCTAAATCTTCCTTTTCTAACTCCTCATAATTTGGTAACCAATTTCCTGTTTCATTTAAATTATAAAAAACTGGTTCGGCTTCCACTAGTTTTGTAACTGAGGCATAGGTTGGATATCCCGGATTAGGAATTAACACCTTATCTCCTTTATTTAAAAACGCCATTGAAATGTGCATAATTCCTTCCTTCGACCCCATTAAAGGTAAAATTTCGGTAGCAGCGTTTAAATCTACATTATAATTAGTTGCGTAGAAATCGCGCATTCCTTCACGTAAAGCAGGAATTCCTTGATAACTTTGATACTGGTGTGCATTAGGTGTTGCAACCGCATGTTGAATTGCTTCAATAACTTGCGCTGAAGGTTGTAAATCTGGACTCCCAATAGCAATATTAATTACGGGTTTTCCTTCATTTTTTAAAGCTGCTACTTCTCTTAATTTTTTTGAGAAATAGTACTCTTTTACATCACTTAATCTATCTGCTTTTTGTATCATTATCTTCTACTTTTGGTGTATTCACCCAATACTTTTAACATTTCAACCTTATCTTTAATTTCATCCATTGCATTAAAATAATCGGCATAACTCTGAAAAGTGAAATCTGCAAAAAAAGCATATTTCCAAGGAGTTTCAATTACTGGCATAGATTGTATTTTTGTTAAATTCAAGTGATGCTTTGCTAAAACCGACAAAACAGTAGCTAAACTTCCGGTTTCGTTACTTGCCGTAAATTTAATAGATGCTTTGTTTGATGAAACTGCATTTTTTTTATCTTCATTGGTTAAAATAAAAAAGCGTGTTGCATTCTCTTTAATTGTTTGAATTGAAGGTGCTAAAATGGTTAAATCATAAATTTCAGCAGCCAACTCACTTGCAATTGCTCCAACTCCTTTTAATTTCTCATCATGAATTCGTTTTGCAACAGAGGCCGTATCTTGATCTTCTATTAATTTAATGTGTGGATAATCTTTAAAAAACTTATGACATTGCAATAATGCCATAGGATGCGAATACACTTCAGTTATTTCTTCAATTTTTTGTCCGTTCAACACCATTAAATTATGTTGAATTGGCAAATGAAATTCTCCAGAGATATTTAATTCCTCATCATCAATCAACGCATAGTTAGGCAAAATAGCACCTGCAATGGTGTTTTCTATAGCCATTATTAATACGTCTGCTTTTTTCTTATGAAGTAATTCTGGCATTTCAGAAAACGACAAACATTCTAACAACTCAATGTTTTTTCCAAAAAATTGTTCTGCCACTATATGGTGAAATGAACCTTTAATTCCTTGTATTGCTACTTTCATTCTAAATTTTGTCAAAAAAAAAGCCTCGAAATTTTTCGAGACTTTTAAATTATATTTTGTTTAATTAACACATACAAAGCCTCATCTTTTATTGCTAAAATAAAAGTAAAAAAAGAAGCTGTTCCAAGTGTTAAATGTTCTCATTTTCAGTAATTGAAGCACAAATGTATATTTAAATTTTAAAAAAACAAGTTTTTTTTTAAAAAATACACAATTTTCATTTTTTTGTTAATTATTTTAAATATAATAAGGCTCATGTTTATTTTCCTTATTATTTTCACACCACTGTAAAAAGTAATCTTCAATAAAATAAAACACCAATTATACTCATTTTCAACACAACTAAATGCTAAATCGTTTTAGTAACTTTCACTATAATTTAAGAGCTAATTATAAGACGTTTACGCCGAATACTTTGTATATTTGGCATTCTTAAATTTTAATATAAAACAGAATGAACAAGAAAGTAATTTTAATGATTTTAGATGGTTGGGGAATAACGCAAGAACCTGAGGTTTCTGCAATTTATAACGCCAGCACATCTTACATTGATAGTTTATATAACATATACCCAAATGCAAGCTTAAGAACTGACGGTGAACACGTTGGTTTACCTGTAGGGCAAATGGGAAATAGTGAAGTTGGTCATATGAATTTAGGTGCTGGTAGAATTGTTTACCAAAACTTGGTGAGAATTAATATGGCTGTTGAAAACAAAACTTTAGGGCAAGAAAAAGTATTAATTGACGCACTTAACTACGCTAAAGAAAATAATAAAAACATTCATTTATTAGGATTGGTTTCTAACGGTGGAATTCATTCACACATCAACCACTTAAAAGGTTTGTTAGATGTTGCTGCTGAAAACAATGCCGAAAACGTATACTTACATGCTTTTACTGACGGTAGAGATTGTGATCCAATGTCTGGTAAATTCTTTATCAATGAAGTTGAAGAACATATGGCTAAAACAACTGGAGAAGTTGCTTCTATTACGGGTCGTTACTACGCTATGGATCGTGACAATCGTTGGGAACGTGTAAAAGTAGCTTATGATGCTGTGGCAAATGCAACTGGAGACAAAAGCACCAATGCTGTTGAAAGTTTAAAAGCCAATTACGCAAATAAGGTAACGGATGAGTTCATCAAACCAATTATTATGACTGATGAAAATGGCGTTCCAAAAGCTCAAATTAAAGAAGACGATGTAGTTATTTTCTTTAATTACAGAACAGATAGAGGTCGTGAATTAACAGAAGTACTTTCTCAAAAAGCTTTCCCTGAATTTGGAATGGAGCCTTTAAAATTACATTACGTTACAATGACTAATTACGATGCTACTTTTAAAGGAATTAATGTTATTTACAATACAGATAACCTAGAAGATACTTTAGGTGAAGTTTTAGAAAAAGCAGGAAAAAAACAAATTAGAATTGCTGAAACTGAAAAATATCCTCACGTTACATTTTTCTTTTCTGGAGGAAGAGAAAGTGAATTTGAAGGAGAAAGCAGGTTATTATGTCCGTCTCCAAAAGTTGCAACTTACGACTTACAACCAGAAATGAGCGCATACGAAATTAAAGATGCTATTATTCCTGAATTAGACAAAGGAGATGTTGATTTTGTGTGTTTAAACTTTGCTAACGGAGATATGGTTGGTCACACTGGTGACATGGATGCTGCAATAAAAGCTTGTGAAGCAGTAGACGAATGTGTAAAAGAAGTGATTACTGCGGCAAATGAAAACGATTATACAGTATTAGTAATTGCCGATCACGGGAACTGTGAAACAATGAAGAACCCTGATGGATCTCCTCATACAGCACATACCACAAACCCAGTTCCTTTTATTTTAGTTGACAAAGATTTAAAAGAAATTAAAGATGGTGTTTTAGGTGATATTGCTCCAACAATTTTAAAATTAATGGGGGTTGAACAACCAGCAGCTATGACACGTCATTCATTAGTTTAATATGTTGTTTTCAGACTCATAAATTATGAGAAAACTATTTTTTTGCTTTATCATTTTTACAACTATAAGTTGTGCTACCTCAAAAAAGGCGGTGCCTAATTCTATCAAAGAAAAAGCTTCTCCTATAAAAGTTGTTGCAACAGCTGTTAAGGATGCTGATGGAAATTTAGTTGGTATTGCAACCAAAAATAGTTTTCTAGTAACACCTTATGCTACTTGGTTTAATCCTAATTATGAGAATTATTCAGTAAATGAAGATGTGATTGAAAAATTGAAACCTTTGTTAAAAAACGTAACTATTAAAGCTTTTATGGGAACCTGGTGCAAAGATAGTCAAGAGCAGATTCCCGTTTTTTATAAAGCATTAGATAATGCCGATTTCAATTACGCTAATTTAGAATTAATTGCAGTAAATAGGAGTAAAAAAAAAACCTATAATTCACAAAGAGCTTTCAAAATTAAACGTATACCAACTTTTATTTTTTATAGAAACGGAATTGAAATTGGACGTTTTGTTGAATATCCAAGAGAAAGCGTTGAGGCTGATATATTTAAAATTATGAGTGGAAAACCATATAAGCATTCTTACGAAAAATAGAATTTTTATAAGCAACACAAAGGCTGTCTAAAAAGTAAAATTTTCGTCAACCTGAACTTGATTCAGGTTCTCATAGTGATTGATACTCATTATGTTGAGATTCTGAAATAAATTCAGAATGACGTATTTCTAAACTTTTTCAGACAGCCTTTTTTTATTCCTCATCTTCTAATTCACGCAACTCATCAAGCTGTTTTAACAAATCAAATGTTTTCTCCGCTTCTTCTTCGTCAATAGTTGAAATAGCTGCTCCAACGTGTACCAATACATAATCGCCAACATTAGCTTCAGGTACCAAGGTTAAACTCACCTCTTTTACAATACCATCAAACGAAACTTTCCCAACTCTAAAAACTTCATCAAGCTCTGAAGTTATCTCTATTAATTTCCCAGGAATTGCTAAACACATAATCTTTTTGGTTTATAAGCTTAATAGTTAATAGGTTTAACATTAAATCAATTAACTTTATAAATCTTAATTTTTATTAATTTCATTTTGACTCTGTTTAATTGCAGAAATAAGTAACGCTAGCCACTTAATTTTCCAACAATCGGCTGTTACACCTATAAACTTTTCAACTCTTAAACTTTAAAATTCTTCAAAATCCATTCATACCAAGCCTTCATTCCATCACCTGTTGTTGCTGAAACTTCAAAAAATTGCAAATTAGGATTTACCTGTAAGGCGTAATCTTTCAGTTTTTGAACATCAATATGCACATAAGGTAACAAGTCTATTTTATTAATAATACAAATATCTGACGAATGAAACATATCTGGATATTTAATTGGCTTATCTTCTCCTTCTGTAGTACTTATAATTACAACACGTTTACTTTCACCTAAATCAAACATTGATGGACACACTAAATTCCCCACATTTTCAATCATTAAAATGGCATTGTTCTGCATTTCCAACTTTTTTACGGCATTGTACACCATGTCACTTTCTAAATGACAGCCTTTACCCGTATTTATTTGAATTACAGGAATGTTTAAAGCTGCTATTCTATTGGCATCATTCAACGTTTGCTGATCCCCTTCAATCACATAAAAAGGAATTTCATTCTTTAAATCTGCCAATGTTTTTTCTAAAATAGCCGTTTTCCCAGAACCTGGCGAACTTACCAAATTCAATGTAAAAATATGCTTTGCTTCAAAATAACCTCTATTTCTGGCAGCCAACAATTGATTGTTTTGCAAAATATCTTGCTCAATTTCTAACACCCTATGTTTATGGTTGTTCGGGTGTTCGTGTGAATGTGTATGCCCATCGTGATGATGGTGATGCGCATCATGAGAATGCGTGTGCTTTTCTTCACCAGGTTTTAAAATTGTTGGACCGTTATTATCAGATCCACAGCCACAAGTTCCACACATATTTTTAATTTTAAATTACTTCTAATGCTTTTACTTTTAATTCCTTGCCCTTTAAAATACCTTTAAAATTGCTATTGCAATTAGGGCAACAATCGTACATATTTTCCATCTCAAATTCGGTATCACAATCTATACACTTCCCCCTACCTTCAACCACAATAATTTTTTTTAGCGCATGTTCCAAAACAGTATCTTTTACAGCTGATTCCCAAACAAAATTCAAAGAATCTAGCTCAATACCCGATAAAACACCAACCACTAATTCAATTTTAGTTACTTTTTCCGCCTTCACTTTTGCGGTTTCATCTTCCGCAATTTTTACAATTCCTAAGGCTATGGATAATTCGTGCATAATTGTAAATTCATCTCTTAAAGTTACAAAATGTAAAGAAAAATAGCGACAATTTTTCGTGAATAAATAGTAAATAAAAAAACAGATACGAATTACTTCAGTCAAAAAATTTGTAAATTTAATGTAGTTTTTGAACTACCTTAAAATGACAAAAAGCTATAAAATCAGTATTTCCGGACAAGTACAAGGCGTAGGTTTTCGTCCGTACGTGTATAATTTAGCGCATCAATTTTCATTAAAAGGTACTGTTTCAAACAATGAAATTGGTGTAATTATTATTATCTCTGGAAAAGAAAATAATTGTGAGAATTTTTATCAGAAATTAATCAGTTTTCCACCGCCCGTTTCAAAAATTCAGTATAGTTCTATCGCAGAAATTGAAGCCATTTCTTTTAACGATTTTAAAATTATTCCTTCAAAAAAAGAAGGTCATTTAAATGTACCTTTAACCCCGGATTTTGCTATTTGCGACACTTGTAAAGCTGAAATTGAAAACCCCAAAAACAGACGCTACAACTACCCATTTACAACGTGTATAAATTGCGGTCCGCGTTGGGCAATTACGCAAACTTTTCCTTTTGAAAGAAGCAACACTAGTATTCATAAATTTACAATGTGCAAAACGTGTTTAGAAGAATATACAAATCCTTCAAACAGACGCTTTCATTCGCAAACAAACACTTGTAAAACCTGCGGAATTGATTTATTTTTAATTGATTCCGAAGGAAAAACTATTGAAACTTCAAGTGAAAATGTATTCAAAAAAACAGCAAAATTACTTTCAGAAGGAAAAATTATAGCCATCAAAAATACAAGTGGATATTTGTTGTGTTGCAATGCTGAAAACAGTGAAGTTATTCAACAACTTCGAACTAAAAAAAACCGACCAAAAAAGCCATTTGCCGTTTTATATCCTTCATTAGAAAAACTTCAAAATGAAATTGAATTGAACCAACAACAAATAGGTTCATTAACTTCTTTTAAAAGCCCCATCAATATTGTTTCAACAAAAAATTACAACGGAAATTTAGCTTTAAATAAAATTGCGCCAGGGTTACATCAGTTAGGTGTGCTAATACCTTATACAGGAATTTTACAACTATTAGCCAAGCAATTAAACGTTCCTATTGTTGCTACTAGCGGAAATATGCACGGCTCCCCAATTATTAGTAAAAATGATGAAGCCATTGAAAAGCTTGAAAATGTGGCGGATTATTTTTTACAGCACAATTTAACAATTGAACACCCTCAAGATGATTCAGTAATTAAGTTCAGCCGAAAATTCAACCAAAAAGTGTTGTTTCGTCGCTCACGCGGATATGCTCCCAATTATTTAGCTAAAAAAATTAATTCGGAAGAGAAAATATTAGCAATGGGTGCGCATTTAAAAAGCACCATTGCTTTTTACCCGAATGAAAATTTATATGTGAGCCAGTATTTAGGAAACCTTGATAATTTTGATGTTTACAAGCGATTCTGTGAAACTTCTGAAAATTTTATCCAACTTTTTGAACAGCAGCCACAAGTTATTTTGGTAGATAAACACCCTTTATACCAAAGTACACAGTACGGAAAAGAATTGGCTGTAAAATACCATTCAAAATTGATGGCAATTCAGCATCACAAAGCCCATTTTACAGCTATTTTAGGTGAATACAACTTATTTGAAGAACAAGTACTAGGCGTGGTTTTTGACGGAACAGGTTATGGCGATGACGCTCATATTTGGGGTGGAGAATTTTTTAGTTATGAAAACAAATCCATAGAACGAATTGGTTATTTGGAAAATTTTGATTGGTTGTTAGGCGATAAAATGGCAAAAGAACCTCGTGTTTCATTGTTCTCATTGGCTTCTGAAGAGATGAAACCTATTTTAGAAGAGAAATTTTCAACTTCAGAATTAAAAAATTATACCTATTTAAAAAGTAAAAACAAACTAAAAACTTCTTCTGTCGGACGCTTATTTGATGCGGTAGCTTCGTTACTAAATATTACAGATATTAACTCTTATGAAGGTGAAGCCGCTATTTTGTTAGAGAATTCTATTTCACGGTATAATTTAAAAGATTGTACACTTTATTGCGAGGTAACTTCAGAAGGATTTTCGGGAAAAGAAATTTTAAAAAATTGCTATAAAGATCGTCAACATGGAATTTCAAAAGAACAAATTATCAGTAATTTTTTATTCACCTTGGCTTCAACTATTTTAAATTTTGCTACCAAAAAAGGGTTTAAAAAAATAGCTTTTAGCGGTGGAGTTTTTCAAAACACAACATTGGTTGACCTGCTTATTGAATTAGCACCTAAGGAATTAAAATTGTACTTTCATAAGAATTTATCGCCAAACGATGAGAATATTTCTTTTGGGCAACTCATGTATTATTTGAATATAAAATGATAAAGGAAACTAAAAATTAGAATCTTCGTCAACCTGAACTTGTTTAGGTTCTCACAATTTTGGGCAATTAATGTATTATTTGAATATAAAATGATAAAGAAAACTAAAAATTAGAGTCTTCGTCAACCTGAACTTGTTTCAGGTTCTCACAATTTTGGGCAACTCATGTATTATTTGAATATAAAATGATTAAGGAAACTAAAAATTAGAATCTTCGTCAACCTGAACTTGTTTCAGGTTCTCACAATTTTGGGCAACTCATGTATTATTTGAATATAAAATAATAAAGAAAACTAAAAATTAGAATCTTCGTCAACCTGAACTTGTTTCAGGTGCTCACAATTCTTGTAGTTGGTTTGATGAGATTCTGAAATAAATTCAGAATGACGATTATAAATAAATTAAAAATGAAGTATTTAAGCGAATATCGAAATTTAGAAGCCACTAAGAAAATCTTAGATGAAATTCATAAAATAACCACACGTGAATGGAACATTATGGAAATTTGCGGCGGACAAACGCATAGCTTGGTTAAAAACGGAATTTTAGAATTACTACCTAAAAAAATTAGAATGATTCACGGCCCTGGTTGCCCGGTTTGCGTAACGCCATTAAGTTTAATTGACAAAGCCATTGAATTGCTAGAACAAGGTGTAATTGTATGCTCGTTTGGAGATATGATTCGGGTGCCAGGAAGTAAAAAAAGCTTACTAGAAGCCAAAGCTTTGGGTGGAGATTTACGTATTTTATATTCGCCTATTGAAGCTGTTTCCATTGCAAAAGAAAATCCGGATAAAGAAGTGGTATTTTTTGCCGTTGGATTTGAAACTACTGCACCTGCAAATGCGCTGTCTGTATTACATGCTGAAAAGGAAGGTCTTTCTAACTATGCTATTTTAGCTTCTCATGTATTGGTTCCCCCAGCGATGGAGGCTATTTTAGATGACAAATTTTGTGCCATTGATGCCTTTTTAGCCGCAGGTCATGTATGTGCAATTATGGGAATTCAAGAATATGATCCTTTGGTAGAAAAATTCAAAATACCAATTGTGGTTACCGGTTTTGAACCGTTAGATTTGGTGCAAGGCATTTATATGGCGGTAAAACAACTGGAAGAAGGCAAGTACAAATTAGAAAATCAGTACGCACGTATTGTAAAAGAACACGGGAATAAATCGGCGATAGAAGTCATTCAACAAGTATTTGAAGTTGGGCAACGTGAATGGCGAGGTATTGGCGAAATTCCGAACAGCGGTTACGTAATTAAAAATGCTTATCAAAAATACGATGCTGAAACAAAATTTAATATTCAGCATATAAAAGTACCTGAGAACCAACTATGTATTGCAGGTGAAATTTTACGAGGCATTAAAAACCCAAGGCAATGCAGTGAATTTGGAAAAACGTGTAAACCCTCTAATCCGTTGGGTGCTCCAATGGTTTCTTCGGAAGGTGCTTGCGCTGCATATTATCATTTTTCAACTAATTTAATTGATTAAAAATGGACATTGAAAACTTAGGATTTGAAACTATTAACTTAGGTCACGGAAGTGGTGGCGAATTAACAAGAGATTTATTAGATAAACTAATTTTTAAAACTTTTAGCAATAAGTATTTAGATCAAAAACACGACGGATCTATTGTGAAAATTGAAGGTGAAATAGCTATTTCAACCGACAGTTTTGTAATTACTCCCATTTTTTTTAAAGGTGGAAATATTGGTGAATTGGCAGTGCACGGAAC
>CBDUAL010000067.1:0-12188 GCA_965365125.1 uncultured Lutibacter sp. | reverse complement strand
ATTTGGAATGGTTGTAGATTTAGATTTCAACTGTGACTATGGCGATTTAAAAATTAATAGTTGTGGGAACTTAACAGGAAACAGTGATTATATGAATACTTCTGTTGGAAAACTAAGTGGATCAGCTATTTTAAATTCTGACTATGGATCTATTAAAATTAACAATATTCACCAAAATTTCAAGAAAATTGATATTCAAACATCTTATACCCAAATAAAATTAGGTGTAAGTCCTGAAAATTCGTTCAACATAACTGCGACTTTAGGCTATGGAAATTTAAAATATAGCGACAACTTTACCTTCAATAAAGAAATTACAAAAACAAGTGCTAAATATTACGAAGGCTATTATAATTCATCAAATTCAAACAGTGTAATTACGTTAAGAACCAACTACGGAAATATTACTTTTACAACTAATTAAAATGAACACTATGAAAACTATTACACCAATATTAATTACTTTATTACTTTTAATAACTACAACAAGTTTTGCTCAAAAAAATAAAGTAAAAGGAAATGGCAACATTATTACAACAACAAGAACTGTAACTGATTTTGATAACATAGCAGTTTCGGGTTCTTTTAATGTGACATTGATAAAAGGAAAAGCTGGTACTATTACTATTGAAGCTAGTTCTAATTTAATGGAAGCTATTGAAACTAACGTAGAAGATGGTTTGTTAAAAATTAAATTTAAGAAAGGCTGGAATATTAGAACCTATAAAAAAATAAATATCACGGTTACTTTTGAAAGTATTTCAGGAGTGTCATTATCTGGTTCTGGAAGTGTTACTTCAACAGATGAAATTATAGCAAACAACTTAGATTTAAAAGTATCTGGATCTGGAAATATGAAATTAAAACTGTTTACTAATCAATTAACAGCTGCGATATCTGGCTCTGGAAATTTAAAACTTCACGGAGAAACAACTATTGTAAACTGCTCTATTTCAGGTTCAGGAAACTTAAACGCTACCAATTTAAAAGCAACTATTACCAATGCAAAAGTTTCAGGCTCAGGAAATGTAAAAATTCAAGCTTTAGAAGAGATTCATGCGAAAGTTTCAGGTTCAGGAAACATACTTTATTCAGGAAATCCAAGTATTATAAAAGCTAATTCAAGCGGTTCAGGTGATGTTAAGAAAATGAATTAATTATCAAAAATTGTATTTAAAAAAGGCTGTTTAAAATTTTTAAAACGTTATTCTGAATTTATTTCATAATCTTACCATACAGATTATGAATCATTATGAGAACCTGAAACAAGTTCAGGTTGACGAAATTTGTTAGTTTTTAAACAGCCTTTTTTATGATGAAATGTTAAAGCTTATTTCTTCTTTTTATTCTTACCTGTTGCAACATTAAATTTACCTCCAAACACCCACATATTTTCAAGAAATGTAAAATCTTGAGAAGCAACATCTGTTTTATTAACCGTAGTTCTAATGTCTTGCATATTAATATACCCAGCTTTAAAAGTATATTGAATAAAGAAATACTTAAAAAAGGTAATATCTAAACCAACGTGTGCAGACATACCATAACCAGAAACATGAAATTCATCGTAACGTTCTTTCCCTAATAATTTGGTATTCGTTTTTGGGTACAATACACCAAAACCAAGTCCTTCTGTTAAATTGATATCAATATTCTTCACTCCAAAACCAATCCAATTATCAACCGTATCAAATCTATTAACTTCAACGGTTACATAATTTAAACCATCGGTATGCTCAAAAGTTAAAAAATCTTCTTCTAAATTAATTGGAGTATTGTTATAAATTCCATCATATACACCACCCGTATTAATATTTCCACTCGCATTTACAACTTGATTGTTGTGCATTACATATTTCATATGGTCAACACCTAAAGCAACATTGTAATGATCGTGAAAAAAATAACCTGCCCTAAAATTGGTTTGCGGAATGGTTACTTCATCTAATTTAAAATAGTAAATACCAAAAGGTTTTGGTTTATCTCTTGCCTTGGTATCAAATAAAGTAAAATAATAATCATCACCTTTAAAAGTAATGTCAGATGTTGAGTAATTTCCCCTGTTCCATCCCCAATAAACAAACATTCTGCCTTTATTGTGTTTTACATCATCAAAATTTATGTTAAGTTTAGGGTTTTCTTCGGTAATAACTTCTTGTGAATAAGACGAGGCTGTTGTTAGCAATAAGGCTGCTATTAAATATTTTTTCAATTTATGAAATACAATTTTTAATTTCTTTAATAAATCTTACAGCTAAAGCATCTGCACTTTTTTGTGAGGTGCTTTCTGTATATATTCTAATAATTGGTTCGGTATTCGATTTTCTTAAATGCACCCATTCTGAAGCAAAATTAACTTTCACACCGTCAATAGTACTTACGTCTTCATTTTTATAGTTTGAAGCCATTGTTGCTAAAATTTCATCAACATTAATTTGAGGTGTTAATTCAATTTTATTTTTACTCATATAATAACTAGGGTAACTATCTCTTAGTTCTTTACATGACATTTTTGAAGTTGCCAAATGCGACAAAAACAAAGCTACACCAACCAGTGAATCACGACCATAATGTGAATCAGGGTAGATAATACCACCATTCCCTTCACCTCCAATAATGGCGTTTGAGGCTTTCATCAATTCAACTACATTTACTTCACCTACTGCACTTGCTTGGTAAGTTCCTCCATGTTTTTCTGTAATATCTCTAAGCGCTCTTGAAGAAGATAAATTTGAAACTGTATTTCCTTTTATTTTACCCAACACATAATCGGCACAAGCAACTAAGGTGTATTCTTCACCAAACATAGAACCATCTTCATTCACTAAAGCCAATCGATCAACATCTGGATCAACTACAATACCAAAATCTGCTTTTTCCTTTACAACCAATTCTGAAATATCAGTTAAATGTTCTTTTAAAGGTTCAGGATTGTGTGGAAATTGTCCGTTTGGCTCGCAGTACAATTCTACACATTCAACACCTAACCTTTCTAACAAGGCTGGTATTGCTATTCCTCCAGTAGAATTTACGGCATCTACCACCACCTTAAAATTGGCTTTTTTGATAGCTTCAATAGCCACTAATTCTAAGGATAATACTTCTTTAATATGTTTATTTATATAACCTTGCTTTTTTCTATAAGCTCCCAAATCATCAACTTCAGAAAATAAATAGGCATCATTTTCGGCAATTCTTAAAACTTCTTCACCCTCTTTTGCATTTAAAAATTCTCCTTTTTCATTTAGTAATTTTAAGGCATTCCATTGTTTAGGATTGTGGCTTGCGGTAATAATAATACCACCATCAGCATTAGCTAAGGTTACTGCCACTTCTACTGTTGGTGTAGTTGATAAACCAATATCTGTAACGTTAATTCCTAAACCTACCAATGTATTGCATACCAAGCTACTTACCATTTTACCCGAAATACGAGCATCTCTACCAACAACTACGGTTAAATTTTCTTTATTTGAATGTTGCTTAAGCCACATACCGTAAGCTGCTGCAAATTTTACCGTATCTAATGGAGTTAAATTAGTATTCACTTCTCCTCCAATAGTGCCTCTTATTCCTGATATTGATTTTATTAATGCCATATCTTATTTTTTTAAAGGTTTCAAAGGTAATTGTTCTTGATTTAATAACATAAAAAAAGCTGTATCAAATGATACAGCTTTTAATATATTTAAATGTTAGAGCGTTTTATTTCCCTTCCATTTTTTTCTTCAATGCAGCTAAATCACCACCTAAATCACCAAGAGTAGTTTTCTCAGCAGACTCAGCTTTTTTCTGAGCTACTTTGATGTTTTTCTCTTCTTGTGCTTTAAATATTGAAGTATGAGAAGCAACAACACGTCTAAACTCTTTGTTAAATTCAATTACTTTGAACTTAGCAGTTTCACCTTTTTCTAGTTTTGTTCCATCTTCTTTAGCAGTAAATCTACTAGGTACAAATGCTTCAACACTATCAGCGAAAGTTACGATTAAACCTTTATCACTCTTATCTTTTACAACTCCTTCGTGGATTGAATTAATTGCGTAAGTATCTTCGTGAGCATCCCAAGGGTTATCAGTAGTTTGTTTGTGACCTAAGTTTAATTTACGTCCTTCAACATCTAATTCTAATACTTGAACAGCTAATTTATCTCCAACTGATACAAAATCAGATGGGTGCTTAATTTTCTTAGTCCAAGATAAGTCAGAAATATAAACTAATCCGTCAATTCCTTCTTCTAATTCAACAAATACACCAAAGTTAGTATAGTTACGTACCGTACCTTCGTGCGTAGAACCTACAGGATATTTCTCAGCAATATTAGTCCAAGGATCTGGATGTAATTGCTTAATACCTAAACTCATTTTTCTTTCTTCTCTGTCTAAAGTTAAAACTTGCGCTTCAACTTCGTCACCAACTTTTACGAAATCTTGAGCAGAACGTAAGTGTGTTGACCAAGACATTTCAGAAACGTGAATTAACCCTTCAACTCCTTGAGCTACTTCAATAAACGCACCATAATCAGCAAGTACAACTACTTTACCTTTTACTGTATCACCTACTTTAATAGTCTCATCTAATGCTTCCCAAGGGTGTGCATTTAATTGTTTTAAACCTAATTGGATTCTTGTTTTTTCATCATCAAAATCAAGAATTACAACATTTAATGTTTGATCTAATTCAACAACCTCACTTGGGTGGTTAATTCTAGACCATGATAAATCTGTAATGTGAACTAAACCGTCAACACCACCTAAATCAACAAATACACCGTAAGAAGTAATGTTTTTAACAACACCTTCTAATACTTGTCCTTTTTCTAATCTACCAATAATTTCTTTTTTCTGAATTTCAATATCTGCCTCAATAAGTGCTTTATGAGAAACTACAACGTTTTTAAACTCTTGGTTGATTTTCACAACTTTGAATTCCATTGTTTTCTCTACGTATTGATCGTAATCTCTAATTGGCTTCACATCAATTTGAGAACCTGGTAAAAATGCTTCAATTCCGAAAACATCTACAATCATACCACCACGAGTTCTACACTTCACAAAACCGTTAACTACTTCACCTGTTTCGTGAGCGTTATTAACACGATCCCAAGCTTTAATAACTCTTGCTTTTTTGTGAGATAATACTAATTGACCTGAGCTATCTTCTCTTTTATCAACTAAAACTTCAACAACATCTCCAACCGCTAAGTTAGGGTTGTAACGAAATTCGTTTAAAGAAATAACACCTTCTGATTTTGAGTTGATGTCAATAATTGCTTCACGATCTGTTTTTCTTACAACAGTTCCGTCAATTACTTCTCTTTCATTCACTAAACCTAAAGTACCTTCTAAGGCAGCTTCAAATGCTTTAATGTTTTCTTCGTCAACTGCTTCAATACCTTCTTCGTACTTGTGCCAGTCAAATGATTCTAAAAATTCTTCTGGGCTTACTTTTACTTCTTCCACAGCTTCAGTTTTTACTTCAACTGGAGCAGCTGCTTCAGTTTTTTCTACTTTTGGAGCTTCAACTTGCTCTTCAGTTTTTTTTGTTTCTTCAGACATAATTGCTGATGATTAATTTTTGTATCTTATTATTATTCAGATTTTTATACGGTAATAACTCTAAGAGAATATTTATATAATTTTTATTTAAATTCCTTTTTAAATCTGTTCTCGTAAAAAGGAGTGCAAATTTAAGAAATTTATTTTATTATAACAACTAGAAAATGAAGTGATTATGTAGTTGTATCTATTCCGTTATTAAAAATGCTTATTCATCTTCAAAAAATTCATCTTTAAAACCTATTAAGTATACTTTTTCTTGCGCCCTAGTTACAGCGGTGTACAACCATCGTAAATATTCAATATTTTGACCTTCAGGTAAATACGGCTGTTCAATAAATACTGTTTTCCATTGTCCACCTTGTGATTTATGGCAGGTAACGGCATAGGAGAATTTTACTTGTAACGCATTAAAATAGGGACTTTTTTTAATTCCTAACAGTTGCTTGTACTTAGATTTTTCCTGCGCAAAGTCTTTTCCTACTTCTTGATACAACTTATTAGACTCTTCATAAGACAATGAAGGTGTTTCAGAAGTTAAAGTATCTAATAATAGTACCGTTTCAAAAGGAGCTTGATTAGGATAATCAATCATTCTTACTTTTACTTCAGCAAATCTAAAGCCGTACAATTCAATAATTTTTTTAATTTCTAGCAGTTCACATATATCACCATTAGCAATAAAACCAGCATCACTAGAATCTTTTAGCCAGAAATAATTATTTTTAACAACCATTACAAAATCTCCCGTAGAAATTTCGTTTTCTTGTCCTCTAATTTTACTTCTTATTTGTTGATTGTATAAATTAGCTCTTTTATTAGAACGCACAATAAAGGCCGTATCTTCTACTCCTATATGATCGTAGGCTGTGTTTATAGCATCTTGAATATCATAACCATCAACCAATCTTATTAAATCTGGAAAACCTAATTGAAATTTAAATGTTTCATATCCATTATTAGCTACTATTAATCTTAAATCTGTTGCATTTACTAAGATTCCAGAGTTTTCATGCTGTCGCATTACTTCACTCAATTCAATTTCAGTAACCTCTTTATTATAGTTTAAGGCCAATTTATTTGCATCTAACGCCGGACTTAAAGTTAATTTTACTGGTGGTAATTGAGCGGTGTCTCCAATAAAAATAATTTTACATTTTACGCCAGAATACACATAAGAGATCAAATCGTCTAACAGCGATCCATTTTCAAATAATTTAGCATTGCTTGGACTGTCGGGAATCATTGAAGCTTCATCCACAATAAAAACAGTGTTGGTATGCTTGTTTGGTTGCAATGTAAAATCAACACCTCCAGCCTTATTCTTTTTTGGAAAATATATCTTTTTATGAATGGTAAATGCCTGTCTTTTAGAATATCCTGAAATAACTTTGGCTGCTCTACCTGTTGGTGCTAATAACACCGCTTTTTTACCAACTTTCCATAAATTATTAACTACCGTACTAATAGTTGTTGTTTTACCAGTTCCGGCGTAACCTTTTATTAAAAACAAACCATCATTATTTCCATCAAAAGTAAAATCGGCTAATTTTGATAGCAATAAATCTTGCGAATTTGTGGGTTCAAATGGAAAGGATTTAACTAAATCTTCGTAAAATTGAGATACTGTTTTTGTCATGTGTGAAATAAATTTCAAATATACAAATTGATTTACCCTGAAAAGTTTTTCTCATTAAAAAAAATTTGTAGATTTGCCTACACATAAAAAATAAATATTCAAAATGACAACAATTTTAATTATTGTAGCAGGTATAATAGTTACATTTCTTTTAGCATATACGATTGTAAATTTCGTCCCTAGAAAATTACATTGGATTATTTCAATTTTTTTAATCGCAATTGCAGCGTTCTTAGTTTATAAAATTAACTTTGAAATTCAAAAACCAATCAATTTCAACAACGAAAAGAAAGTAAGATATGCAAAAGTAATTGAACAATTAAAAATGCTTCGTGATGCTGAAGTAGCTCATAAAAAAGTTACTGGAACTTACACAAGTGATGCTGAAGGTTTAATTCAATTTATTGATACTGCAAAATTTGCTTTAACTCAAACAAGAAACGTTCCTCAAACAATTAATGTTGGTGGTGGTATTACTAAAGAAATAGAAATTAGAGTAGTTGATACTATTGGATACGAAGATGTAAAAGCTCAATTTATTGGGAAAGATTATAAAAACATGCTTAAAATTCCTGGTACTACAGAGAAATTTAAAATTGAAGTTGGTGTAGTTGAAAAGATAGCTGGTTTAAAAGCTCCTGTTTTTGAAATTAAAGTTGATAAAGGCTTAATTTTAGAAGGAATGGACATTAATCTTGTTAAACAAGAGAAAGAAGCTATTGGTGGTGAAGAAATTAGAGGTGAATTTTTAAGAGTTGGTTCATTAGGTGAAGTTAGCGAAGACGGTAACTGGCCTCCATTTTATGACAAAGGAGATAAAAAAAATAAAGAATAATACGTTAGATTTTAAAAATCTAGAAGAAAATCATTTATCCATCCAACTTAGTTTGGATGGATTTTCTTTTTGTATTTATAACAAAGTTGTAAACGACTTTTGTGCTTTTGCGTTATATGAATTTGAACAAAATTCAATATCGCCTTATCAACATTTAGATTTGGTTTCAGAAATATTTCAGCAAGAAGAATTACTGCAACTAAAATATAGCACGGTAAGTGTTTCACATTTTAATAACTTAAGCACTCAGGTTCCTGAGCCATTTTTTGAAAAAGATAAATTAAATAAATATTTAAAATACAGTGTAAAAGTATTGGAAAACGACTTTATTGCGTTTGATAAACTTAAAAATACTGATATTGTAAATGTGTATATTCCCTTTGTAAACATTAATAATTTTTTAATTGATACTTATGGAGCATTTGAATACAAACATTCTTCAACAATTTTAATTGAAAAATTACTGCACGAATATAAAAACTTTACAAACGATTTTTGTTTTATAAACGTAATGCATCATCATTTTGAGATTGTTGTGATAAAAAACAATAATTTTGAGTTATTCAACTGTTTTAAATTCAATACTAAGGAGGATTTTATTTATTATATTTTATTTACTGCTGAACAACTTCAATTAAATCCTGAAGATTTTAAATTAGTACTCATGGGAGCTATTGAAAAGGATTCTGAATTGTACACTATTGCATACCACTACATTAGAAATATTTCATTTTACTCCCCATCAAATGAATCTGATTTTTTAAAAAATCAACTATCAGAGCATTCAAATTTCACACTTTTAAACCACTTATAAATGCGCATTATATCAGGAAAACATAAAAGCAAACGCTTATTGGCTCCTAAAAGCTTACCTGTACGTCCAACAACCGATATGGCTAAAGAGGCGCTATTTAACATTATTAACAACTTATATTATTTTCACGAACTCAATGTACTTGATTTGTTTTCTGGCACAGGGAATATAAGCTATGAATTTGGTTCTAGAGGTACGGAAAATATTACTGCAATTGATGCTCATTTTGGTTGCATAAAGTACATAAACACCACGTCAAAAGAGCTAGATTTAAATATACAAGCTTATAAAAGTGATGTGTATAAATTTTTAGAAAAATGCAACACCAAATTCGATGTTATTTTTGCTGACCCTCCTTATGATTTTGACGTAGCTAAATTTGAAAAGATTGTTGCATTAGTTTTTGAAAAAGAACTCTTAAATGAAGGTGGAGTTTTAATAATTGAACATTCAAAACACACTAATTTTACAGATAATTCACAATTGAGTTACCAAAAAAAATATGGTGGAAATATGTTTAGTTTCTTTGAAAATGAAACTTCTGAATTAGAATAAAGCTTCAATTACCTGCTTTTCTGAAATACCTTCAGCTTCCGCTTTATAATTTTTAACAATTCTATGCTTTAAAATAGCGTAAGCTACCGCTTGAACATCTTCAATATCTGGAGAGTATTTACCGTTTACAGCTGCATTTGCCTTTGCTCCTAAAATAAGATTTTGGGAAGCTCTTGGGCCTGCACCCCAATCAATATAATTAGTTACAATTTCAGGTGCGTTTTCGCTATTTGGACGTGTTTTAGAAACTAATTTTACGGCGTATTCAATAACATTGTCTGCTACTGGAATACGTCTTATTAAGTGTTGAAATTCATTAATTTCTTCTGCAGATAACAAAGCATTAATTGTTACCTTTTCATCATTTGTAGTGCTTTTTACTACTTGAACTTCTTCTTCAAAACTTGGATAGTTTAAATGAATTGAAAACATAAAACGATCTAACTGTGCTTCTGGCAAAGGATAAGTACCTTCTTGCTCTATTGGGTTTTGAGTAGCTAATACAAAAAATGGTTTTGCTAATATATGATGATGCCCCGCAACTGTAACCGTTCTTTCCTGCATTGCTTCTAATAAAGCCGCCTGTGTTTTAGGTGGCGTTCTATTTATTTCATCAGCTAAAATAATATTGCTAAAAATTGGCCCCTTTATAAATTTAAAATGACTTGTTTCATCTAAAATTTCACTTCCTAAAATATCTGAAGGCATTAAATCGGGAGTAAATTGTATGCGCTTAAAATCGAGTCCTAATGTTTCTGATATGGTGTGCACCATTAAAGTTTTGGCAAGACCGGGCACGCCAATCAATAAAGAATGACCTCCACTAAATATAGATAACAAGATAAGATCAACAGCCTCTTCTTGACCAATAATTCTTTTTCCTATTTCTTTTTTTAGCGCTTGGTGTTTAATTACCAATTGCTTTAATACATCAACATCAGACATTGTTCCTAAAATTTATTCCAATTCTTTTGAAAATCACACTTTACGTAATCTTTATTAATTTTAATATAGGTATCTTCTAGCTTATCTTTCGCCCATTTCTCAACAACTTCTTCTTTCTTTTTTTCTAGTGCTAATTTTTGAATTTTTTCATAATCTTGACTAAAATGAGCTGTATGAGCATCTACTTTTTCGTTTACTTTTATAATTTTAAACATTTTATCCTCTCCCCTAACTTCTTCATAAAAAGCAGCTGTAATTTCACCCGTTTTCACATTACTTACACGGTTGTATAATTGAGGATCCATTCTTGTTAAATCAAACTTTGTATCATTTGTTTGAGGGTTTAAAAGCAAACCTCTATTCATTCTTGTTTCTTTATCATCTGAAAATTCTTTAGCAGCATCTTCAAATGTAATTTCACCATTTATAATTCGTTCTCTTAATTTATTTAATTCGTCTTCAGCAACTGCTCTTTCTTGGTTGCTAATTTGAGGTTGAATTAAAATATGACTAACATCTCGTTCTTGTCCTTTAATTTTATCCACTAAAATTATATGGTAACCAAATCCAGACTCAAAAGGTTCGGAAACCTGCCCTTCATCTAAACTAAAAGCAACTTCTTTAAATTCTTTTATGAATCCACTTTGACGCGTAATGGTATATTTACCACCAGCACCTGGTCCATTACTTGAAACTGCAGGATCATCAGAATTGATAATTGCTTTTAATCTAAAACTAAAGCCTTCTTCAACATCTTCTTTAATTTCGTTTAATTTTGCTAAAACTCTTTCAATTTCTTCTTCTGAAGGTTTTAATATTTTCACAATTTGAGCCAATTCAATTTCAGCACTAAATTCAGGTAAATTGTTATCTACTTCTAAATTTTTAAAATACGTTCTTACTTCATCAGGAGTAACATCAATACTCTCGGTAATGCTAGCACTTTCTTTACGGATTAAAATTTGCTCTCTCTGAATTCCGTACAACTCTTTTCTCAAATCTTCTTCATCATTAAAACCATACATAGAAACAACTTTATCCATAGAGCCCAATTGTTGTGTAAAATAAGCAATGTTACGGTCAACTTCTTCATTTATTTCACCTTCAGAAATTTCAATACTATCAATAACAGCGTGATGTGCTATTAATTTTTGCAACATGATTTCTTCTAAAATTCCACAGTCTGTTATTTCTAACGCTTTACCTTCCATTCGATGCTGTAATTCTTTCTTAAACTTACCTAAGTCTGAATCTAATACAATATTATCACCAATTACCACAGCTACACCATCTACTTTAACTCTTTCCTGGGCACTTAATCCATTTAAAATGAATAAAAATGCTAACAGGATACTATATTTCATATTAATATATTTCAAATTGTTGTTTTTTATTTGCATCATCAATTAATGTTTCTTCAATATTTCTTATTAGTAATAATTTTCTTTGATGTAAAATCATTTGCTTTATGGTTGGAGAAATGTACGTAATAGGCGCTACCTCATTTCTACCCAAAACATCTTTAACCGTGACCAAATATAAGCTTAATGAATCTTCTTTTTGAATAAAATTGCCTTTTTTTAACAGCTGCTTTTTATCCATTGTTTTCAGCGTTGGAATTTTAAAAATCAAATCGCTATATTTTACCCAAATAGAGTCGTTTAAGTGATGTGATTTTAAAGACATCTCTTTTGAAACCAAACTATCTAAATCTTCTTTTTTATTGGATTTAAACAGCTTTACTATCTCCTTTTTTTCATATACATCTTTACCAATTTTTATAAACTTCAACTTCAATAACTCTTCGTTTAATTTAAAATTCTGACTGTTTTCAGCATAAAAAC
>CBDUAL010000066.1:0-12304 GCA_965365125.1 uncultured Lutibacter sp. | reverse complement strand
TTTGAAGGTGAAAAGTTAATTATTTGGGCTTCAACACAAACACCTTTTGGTTTGCAAAAGCAATTGGCAAATGCCTTACATATTGAGCTTGAAAAAGTACACGTAAAGCAAATTTTTATTGGCGGTGGTTTTGGTGGAAAAATCTATAACAAACAAGCTATTGAAGCTGCTTTAATTTCAAAATCTTGCGGAAAACCAGTACAACTGGTTTGGAGTAGAAAGGAAGAATTTATGTACGATAGATTTAGACCTGCAGCGGTTATAAATGTAACTTCAGGAGTAAATGAAGAAGGTAAATTAACCATGTGGGATTTTGATATTTATTGCGCAGGAACTCGTGGAACATCGCTTTTTTATGGAATTGAAAACCATAGAACACGAATGTTTAACGAGAAAAATGTAAAAGGTGATAGCCATACCAATAAATTAAAGAAAGCAGGTGTTCATCCTGTTGGAACTGGCGCTTGGAGAGCACCCGGAAATAATTCAACCACTTTTGCACGAGAATCTCATATTGATAGTGTTGCTTATAAAATAGGAATGGATCCGTTGGCATTTAGATTAAAAAACTTGAATCATAAAAATATGAGTGCAACGCTTCAATTGGCTGCTGAAACCTTTCAATGGAACAGGAAAAAGAAAGAAGGTCACGGTTTTGGTATTGCATTAGGTGAAGATGCGGGCACTTGTGTGGCAATTATTGCTGAAGTGTTTGTAGATAAAAGTACAGGTGAAGTTCATCCTATTAAAATTGTATGCGCTCAAGATATGGGTCAAGTTGTAAATCCTCACGGAGCAACCGTTCAAACTGAAGGTGGTGTTACTATGGGTTTAGGATATGCTTTGTTTGAAGAAGTTGAATTTAACGGTGGAAACGTAAAAACCAGAAATTTCAAAAATTATGAAATTACTAAATTTTCAAAAACGCCTGAAATAATTTGTGTTTTTAGAGATAAAATGGATGCAAAACCAGAAGGAGGTGGCGAGCCTGCAATTATTTGTGTTGGTGGTGCTATAGCAAATGCTGTTTTTGACGCTTCTGGTGCAAGAGTATATAGAATGCCAGTGACTTCAAAAAGAATTTTAGAAGCGCTAAAAAAGGCTTAACTATTAAATTAACAACATAGTAGTTAATTAACAAGCTGTTATTTATTTGTAAAAAATAGTTGAATTATACGTGTATTCTATTTAAAAAATTAACTTTGAAATTCATATAACCGAATTTCTTTTAAATAATTTAGTATGAAAAAGTTTTTATTTTGGGTATTAGGTATTTTACTTATAGGCGGCACATTGTATTTTTTAGCTATTTATTATATTACTTATAGTGAAGGTTATAGAGCTGGTGAATTGGTGAAATTTAGCCATAAAGGTGTTATTTTTAAAACTTGGGAAGGTGAAATTAGCCAAGGAGTTTCAGAAGGGCAAATTTTTAAATTTTCGGTTGAAGATCACGAAAAAGAATTAATTCAACAATTAGGCGATTATCAAGGTGCTTATGTTAGACTAACCTATAAAGAGCGTTTTAAAACTTTTTTTTGGTTGGGTGATACAAAATATTATGTAACCAAAGTTGAAAAAACCGATAGAAATAAAATTTATGAATAATATTTTTAAGTCTTCTGATGATTCAGTAGTAATTTTAACAGAGTTAATGTTGCCTTCACATTCTAATTTTAGTGGAAAAATTCACGGAGGTTATATTTTATCATTAATGGATAAAGCTGCATTTGCATCAGCTTCAAAATTTTCAGGGCAATATTGTGTAACGGCATCTGTAAACAGAGTCGATTTTTTAAATCCTATTGAAGTTGGAGAATTGGTTACTTTAAGGGCTTGTGTAAACTATGTTGGACGATCATCAATGGTTGTTGGTATTCGTGTAGAATCTCAAAATATACGTTCAGGTGTAATTAAACATTGCAATTCTTCTTATTTTTCTATGGTTGCTAAAGATTTAGATGGAAACTCAGTAAAAGTTCCTGGTTTGTTAATTGAAAATGAAAACGGGTTGCGTCGTTTTTTACGTTCAATTAAACATATTAAAATGAGAAATGAACGTAAAATTGAGTTTAGCCGAGAAAACTTTGAAGCAAAAGATTACAAAGAAGTTTTAAAAAATTACAATGTTAAAATTTCTATCTAATTAGATTTCATTTTTGTTAAATTGTGTAATTTTTTCCTTGCCAGATATTTTTCTCTACTAGAAGTTTATCAATCTTAGCTACAATTTCAAAATTTTTAAGTCCGCCCCATTTTGGTGCAATTAACAACTCTTTTGGAGCTTCGCTAATAAAGCGTTCTATAATTATATCTGGTCGAATTTTTGAAATAAATTCAGCGATAAATTCTATATAATCTTCAGCAGTAAATAAATTAAATTTTTCAGGATTACGGTTGTATTGTACCGCCATAACTGAATTTTTTACAATTTGTAAATGGTGCAGTTTTAAGGTAGCAATTGGTAGTTTAGAAAGCTCAAAGGCGTGTTGTAATAAATCTTCTTTAGTTTCGCCAGGCAAACCTAAAATTATATGCGCACCAAGGTGAAAACCTTTGTTTCTGCATAATTCATAAGTGGCTTTGGTTTCTTCAAACGTATGGCAACGGTTTACTTCCAATAACGTTTTTTCATTGGTACTTTCAACGCCAAATTCTAATGAAATAAAGTATTTTTTAGACAATTCATCTAAATAATTAATAATTTCTTCTGAAATACAATCAGGACGTGTACCAATTACCAATCCAACAACTTTTGGAACACTCAAAGCTTCATCGTACAATTTTTTGAGCGATTCAAAATCGGAATAAGTGTTTGTATAGGCTTGAAAATAAGCTAAGTATTTGTTATTTTTTCCTTTTCTTGAAAAGAATTCAATACCATGTTCTAATTGTTGTTTTACGCTTTTTTGTGGTTCGCAATAATCTGGATTAAAGGTGTTATTATTGCAATAGGTACAACCTCCAAACCCTTTAGAACCATCACGATTTGGGCACGAAAAACCAATATCTAAAGAAATTTTTTGTACACGTTCACCAAAATGTAATTTAATGAATGAACTATAATCTAAATATCGTTTTCCTGTAATTTTCATTGAATTGTTTGTTTTGCAAAATTAGGAATAGTTATTTTTACAACCATTCTATATGAAGAAAGATTTAAACATAAAACAGCAATTATTAAATGCTTGTATTCATTTTGTTGAAAACAAGCACACAACCATTTCAAAAAGTATTGCTTCAAACAAAAACGACTTATTTTCTGAAACCAAAAGTTCAGCTGGTGATAAGCACGAAACCGGAAGAGCAATGATTCAATTAGAAATGGAAAAAGCAGGTCAGCAATTGGCTGAAGTTAATTTAATGCAAGAAGTTTTAAATAAAATAACTATTGAAAATACTTCGGAAGTTGTTTGTTTAGGAAGCTTGATTAAAACAACTAAAGGCATTTATTTTTTAGCTATTAGCGTTGGTAAAGTGGTGGTTGAACAACACGATTATTTTGTAGTTTCAGCACAATCTCCCATAGGAAAACAGTTATTAGGAAAAAAAAATAGCGATTTAGTTCCTTTTAATCAGGCTGTTATAATTGAAATTTTATAAAAAATCAAATAAGATCAAATATTTAATCTTATTTATTTATATTTGTAAATAGAGTTAATTAAATAACCTTATTTATGGCTAGTTTAAAATATTTTTCAAAAGAACAGGTAATTAATAAAATTAAATTTGAGAATCCTTGGTGGAAAACATCTAAAATAGATGAGTATTATTCTTCAATGAAGAAACGACTTTATTTTGATCTTTTTGCGCCGTTAGTTTATGAAAAGAACGTGAAAAGGGCTGTTGTATTAATGGGGCCTAGAAGAGTTGGTAAAACCGTAATGCTTTTTCATTTAGTTCAAGATTTAATAAATAATAATGTTCCTCCAAAAAATATTGTTTATCTATCTATTGAGAATCCTATATATACTGGACTTTCATTAGAAGAAATGTTGATATATTTTTTAGAGATAAATAGTAAAATTGCTTCTGAAGAACATTACATCATTTTTGACGAGATTCAATATCTGAAAAATTGGGAAATACATTTAAAAACGTTAGTTGATAGTTATCACAAAATAAAATTTATAGTATCAGGCTCAGCTGCAGCAGCTTTAAAACTAAAAAGTAATGAATCTGGTGCAGGAAGATTTACAGATTTTATGTTACCTCCATTAACTTTTCATGAATATATAGATTTAAAAAATTTATCACATTTAATAAAATTAACAAGTAAAGAATGGAAAGGTGTAAAAGGAAACTATTTTCAAACAGATAATATTGAGGAGTTTAACCAACATTTTTTAAATTACATTAATTTTGGTGGATATCCAGAGCTTTCTTTGTCAAAAGAAATGCAATCGGATCCAGGAAGATATATTAGAAGTGATATTGTAGATAAAGTTCTTTTAAGAGATTTACCTAGTCTTTATGGTATTCAGGATGTACAGGAGTTGAATGCTTTATTTACAACTATTGCCTATAATTCAGGAAATGAATTTACTTATGAACAACTTTCAATAAATTCTGGTGTAGCAAAAAATACGATTAAAAAATATATTGAATATTTAGAAGCAGCTTTTTTGATTCGTGTTATTAATAAAATTGATAAAAATGCAAAAAAATTTAAAAGAGCTACTTCTTTTAAAATATATTTGACAAATCCATCTTTGAGAGGTGCTTTATTTGCGCCTATTGAAAAAGATGATGAATTTATAGGTAATATGGTTGAAACTGCTATTTTTTCTCAATGGGGTCATAATACTGAATTTACCCCTTATTATGCAAGATGGAAAAGCGGAGAAGTAGATATTGTTAGGCTTTCAAATGAAAAGCAAAAACCAATTTGGGCTGTAGAAATTAAATGGAGTAATCGTTATGTTAAAAGTTTGAATAAATTATCTAATCTTAAATCATTTTGTAAAAAGAATAATTTGGATAGAACTTTAGTAACTACACTTAATATTGAGGAAATTAAAGAAGATGATGGTTTAATGTATGATTTTACCCCAAGTAGTCTTTATTGTTATACAGTTGGAAGAAATGCAGTTGAGAGGAAATTTAATATATCAATGGCTATTACCCATTAAAAAAAGGCTGTCTAAAAAGTAAAATTTTCGTCAACCTGAACTTGTTTACTTATCCATTTTTTATTTTAGAGTATGGAATTCGTGAATCTTCGATTTCAGGTTCGCATACTAATTGATTATCAGTATGGTGAGATTCTGAATCAAGTTCAGAATGACGGTTTCAATACTTTTTAAACAGCCTTTATAAATTTAAGAAACTACCCTTTTACTTTTGTTTCACTTGGTAATTCTTTATAACCCATATTGTACAACGTAAATCCAAAAATATCAGCGTATTGTTCAATAGTTTTAGAAACAGGTGTTCCTGCTCCGTGGCCAGCATTGGTTTCAATACGAATTAAGGTTGGATTATCTCCCGTTTGTTTGTCTTGTAACTCAGCAGCAAATTTAAATGAATGCGCAGGCACCACACGATCATCGTGATCGCCAGTAGTTACCATAGTTGCAGGATATGCAACGCCCTCTTTTACATTATGTACCGGAGAATAACCTTTTAAATAGTCAAACATTTCTTTAGAATCTTCTGCAGTTCCGTAGTCATACGCCCAACCAGCACCCGCAGTAAATGTATGGTAACGCAACATATCCATAACACCAACAGCAGGCAATGCTACTTTCATTAATTCAGGTCTTTGCGTCATTACAGCTCCAACCAATAAACCACCGTTAGAACCACCTCTAATAGCTAAAAAGTCTGATGAAGTATAGTTTTCAGAAATTAAATATTCAGCAGCAGCAATAAAATCGTCAAATACGTTTTGTTTTTGCAATTTAGTACCTGCTTTGTGCCAAACCTTACCATATTCACCACCACCGCGTAAATTAGGTACTGCGAAAATTCCGCCTTGTTCCATCCAAACAGCATTGGTAATGCTAAATGATGGTGTTAAGCTAATATTGAATCCGCCGTAACCGTATAAAATGGTAGGGTTTTTACCATTTAATTCTGTTCCTTTTTTGTAAGAAATAATCATAGGAACTTTTGTACCGTCTTTTGAAGTATAAAATACTTGTTTGGTTTCGTAATTATCAGAATTAAAATCGATGGTTGGTTTTTTGTATAAGTTAGAAACACCTTCTTTAGGTTCAAAAGCGTAAATAGAACCTGGCGTTATGTAATTTGAAAACGAATAATACAATGTTTTAGCATTCTTTTTTCCACCAAAACCACCAACAGTACCAACACCTGGCAATTCAATTTCACGAACTAATTTTCCGCTATAATCGAACTGTTTTACTTGTGAAACAGCATCAACCATATATTTAGCAAAAATAAAACCACTTGCTTTTGAAGGTGATAATACGTTTTTTGTTTCAGGAATAATATCTACCCAATTTTCAGACATAGGTTTATGTACTGGAGTTTCAACAACACGTTTATTTGGAGCATCTACATTGGTTACCAATAAAAACTTATTTCTTTTGTGATCCAATACAGAAGTATCATAATCAAAGCCTAAAATAATTGGTTTTATTTCACTGTGTTTGGTTAATAAATCTTTAAAATACAATTCATTTCCAGAAGTAGAAACTGAAGCACTAATAATTAAATATTTTCCATCTTCGGTTACAGATCCGTTTACATATCTTCTTTTTTCTTTCTCTCCAAAAATAATTTCATCCTCTTTTTGAGCAGTTCCAAGTTTGTGGTAAAACAAGCGATGTTGATCGGTTTTTGCAGACAATTCACTTCCTTTAGGTTTTTCATAACTTGAATAAAAAATACCTTTATTTTCTTTCCAAGCCAATCTGCTAAATTTCACATCAATAAGCGTATCTTCTTTAATTTCTTTTGAAATGGCATCCATAATAATAACTTTACGCCAGTCTGAACCTCCTTCAGAAATACTATAAGCAACTAATTTTCCATTTTTTGAAAACGAGATTTCAGACAATGAAGTGGTACCATCTTCAGAAAAAGTATTTGGATCTAAAAATACCTCAGGCTCTTCATCTTTTTTAAATCTGTACAAAACATATTGATTTTGTAAGCCGTTATTTTTGTAGAAATAGGTGTAGTCTCCTTCAATAAAAGGCGCTCCTATTTTTTCATAATTCCATAATTTTTCTAGCCTATTTTTTAACGCTTCTCGGTAAGGAATTTGAGCTAAATAGCCAAAAGTTGTTTCATTTTCAGCGCTAACCCAAGCAGCAGTTTCGTCAGACATATCATCTTCTAACCAGCGGTAAGGATCTTTTACATCAGTACCAAAATAGTTGGTAATGGTATCTATTTTTTTTGTTGCAGGGTATTTCAATTTGGCAGTTTTTGGCGCATCAGTATTCTTACAAGAGAACATAAGAATTCCAATGAGTGTTAATAAAAAATATTTTTTCATGATGGTTGTATTATTTGTTTTGAACAAAAATAACCAAAAAACCACTAGTTTTTTGGTTATAAATTAGTTAATACAACGTAAATATTACCAATAAAAGGCAATTGAGTTCCCTTTTTATGATTGAAGTGTTAATTCGTTTTTATCAGTATGTTCAAACGCTCTTCCGTAAATTTCGAGCATGGTGGTTTCAGAACAAATCATTTTTCCATTTTCAACAGTAAGCTCTTGACGGTAGTTTTTAGTTAAAGCTTTTTGTTTCATAAAAGGCGATTGTACAATACCCCAATCTTCATTTTCAATTCCTGCGGAAATGTCAATTGAAAGCTTTCCGTTTTTATAATTTGAATCGTTTAGTTTTGCACCTGCTAATAAACTTACTGCTCTAGGAATATTTAAAGAATGCATAATTACATTTTCTTTTGCGTCCCACATCCAATATCCAGTTTCATCGTGAAAAATTCCGTCGTCAGATTTACGTTTTACAATTTTTCTATAATGTAAAACAGCTAAAACTTGTTCTTCACCATTGGTTAAATCGCCACCTTCTTCAAAAGTAATTGTTTCATAATACGGATTTTCTTCGGTACCGTCAGATTCTGGGGCAATATCTATTCCTTTATCACCTTTCCAAACACCAATTAAAGCAGCCAACGGCCCGTAATTTATTTCTATAACTTCACTCATTTTTTTAAAATTTTATCAAAAGTAAATAAGTCGAGTTATTAAGTTTATGACATTTGTCAAATAATTTTGAGATTTAACTATAATTTAGCCGTTTTTTTAATGAAAATACCCGAAATAGGTAAAAAACAATCCAAAAATAACAATTAAAACACCTAAAATCGCATAAAATTTAGGAATATTTAAAAACGATTTATACCTAGAAACAACGGTTGGAAATGCCAATAATACCATACCTTTTACAAGCGCTATCCAACCAATAATGGTAATTAAAACGGTCCAATTTTTAACCCAATAATTATGATTTTCAATAATGAGAACCCCCAAAATAATGGCCATAAAACCACCAAAAATTAAGTAAGCAGTATTTTCTAATAATTTTGGAATTTCTTTTTTATAATAATTGCCATTTAGTAAAATTCCTACACCAAACGAAAGGTATATTAATCCTATAATTTTTGCGATTAAAGTTGAAGTTTCCATTTTTTTAGAATTGCAAATTAAGTACTTTAAAGGTACATTATAAAAATTTCAGAATCAATAAAATTGGTTAATTAAAGCGAATTAATCACTGGGTAATTGCATTAAATTTGGATACTTAAATTAGAAATTTAAAGTTTTTTTCACCTTTTAGTTTTCAATAATTTTGATTGATTTTGATCATTTTCATTAAAAATAGCTGTAGTTCTGCCTACATCTAAAAATGCTTATTTTTAGATGTACGTTTCATTCTTTTTGGACCGTACCATAGCCAAAAACCCGAAATTGTAAATAGTAATAAGGAACCTCCCATAAGAGTTGTATATACTAATTTAAAGGTTTTTTTTGAAGTATTAAACCAATAATCTAATATAGAACCATCATGAATATTTTCAATTAAGTCAGAATTTCTTTTTCCAATGCTTAATAAATCTCCAGTAGCACCATCTAATTGAATTTCCCAATAATTATTTTTGAATACAAATTTTACAATGCCTTTATTTTTCCTAATGTCTATTCTGTCAATTTCTGCAGGTATAGTATGTAAAATGGAATCTTGTAAAATAGTTACTGCTTTTTCGTGTAAATAATCAATGGGCAACCACTCTTTTAAATCTGTTGATGTACCGTTTTGAGTTTTTGGTAAAATAACACTGTTGCTATTGCTTTTCCAACCCAATAAAATTCCTGAAACAGACATAAAAAAGAAAAATACAAAAAGCAATGCACCTGTTTTTCGATGCACATCTCTAAACATTCTTAGAATTTTTGCTTGTTGTTTTCGTGATTTATGATAGGTCATTAAAAGTGATTCATAATTTTACAATTGTTCTTCAGATTGTTCAATTACGTTGTTGATATTTAGTTGTTCTTTTGGTAAAAAACCTTTTAACATTAAAGCAATTCCAAAAACCATTAATAAAATACCCATTCCGCGTTTAACTTTGTAAATAACAGTAGGTGTTAACTTTCGTTTTAATTGTTTTGCTAATAAAATTTTTCCGAGATCGGTGATAAAGTAGCTTAATAAAATCACCATAAAATAGTTGAAAATTTTCTGAGGATTCATTTGTAAATTAGAACCTATCACTACAATCATTCCTAACCAAAAAGCCAATACACCAATGTTAATAAAGTTCAGTAAAAAACCTTTTAACAGTAATTTTACATAATTGGTTTTTTCGGGCAGCACTAAGGTTTCATCTTGCACCACTCTTTTCTGACTTTTGTCTATGTAGGTAATAATACCATACACTAACAAAATAATTCCGCCAATAAAAAATAAGCGCGGATCATCTTTAATTTGTTCTAATAAACTTTTACTTCCGTAGTAAGCAATTAAAATAAAGGCAATATCGCCTAAAATTACACCTACATCAAAGGCAATTGCGGCTCTAGCACCTTTTATAATACTTGTTTGTATGAGCATAAAAAATACAGGACCAATCATAAAGGCCAGAAAAAATCCGATAAGTACTGCATCTTTAAGTTCGATAAATGTCATAAATAGTGCTAAAAACGTGAAATTACTATATTTTATTAAACAGCATCAAAATCAATGGTTAATTTTTGTGAGGTTGGATGCGCCTGACAGGTTAAAATTAAACCTTCGTTAATTTCATCTTCAGATAAAATGGCATTTTTTTCCATCACTGCTTTTCCTTCGGTAACCTTTGCCAAACAACTGCTGCAAATTCCACCCTGACAAGAGTATGGAGCGTCTAAACCTTCTTTTAAAGCAGCTGTTAAAATATTAGTTTTAGCATCCATTTCAAAAGTAGTTTCTTCATCATCTACAACTACTGTTATTTCACAAGTTCCTTCAAAATCTTGAGGTTCATTTTCCGTAGCAATTGGCGCGGTAAACAATTCAAAATAAATGTCGTTTATGCCATTTTCAGTAAGGGTTTCTTTAGCAGTAGCAATCATAGCTTCTGGTCCGCATAAAAAAGCTTTATTAAAAGAAATATGTTTGAATTTATTTTTGACTACAAAATTAATGTTGCCTGTATCAATTCTGCCAAACAAAGCATTTTCTTGTTCTTCACGGCTTACTACATATTGCACATTAAATTGAGTTGGATACGTGTTTAATAACGCATCAATTTCAGTTTTAAAAATGGTATCAGCCGTTGTTTTATTTCCGTAAATAAGTGTAAAAGTACTATTTGGCTCTTCGGTTAAAGTAGCTTTAATCATTGCCATTACGGGTGTAATTCCGCTTCCTGCAGCAATTCCCAAATAATTATTTTTATTGGTTTTGGCGGTTTCTAATATAAATTTCCCTTCCGGTTTTGAAACTTCTAAAGTATCGCCTTCTTTTAAAATAGTGGTTGCAAATACAGAGAACGTTCCGTTGTCAACAGCTTTTATAGCAATGCGCAATTCGTCACTATTTGGTGCTGAACAAATTGAATACGCTCTGCGTAATTCTTCGCCAGCAAGTTCTTTTTTAATAGTTATATATTGTCCGGCTGAAAATTCAAATTCAGCTTTTAAATCGGTTGGAATATCAAAAACAATTGAAACGGCATTTTGCGTTTCTTTTTTAATTTCTTTGATAGTTAATGTGTGAAATTTTGCCATTAGTAATAGTTTTAAGGCTACAAAAGTAATTAATCTAAACACAATTTTTGTTAAAAAACATACCTAAGAAAGTTATACATAAGAAAATTATGCATATATTTACACTGAATTTAAGCAGAAGAACGAAACTACTCATGGGAAATCAGAAATTATTTAAAGGCTCTTTACAAACCATAATTTTAAAATTATTGGAAGAAAAAGACAAAATGTATGGCTATGAAATTACCCAAAAAGTAAAAGAAATAACCAAAGGCGAATTAAATATTACAGAAGGCGCTTTGTACCCAGCACTGCATAAATTAGAGGCTGAAGGTTTGTTAGATGTGGAGGTTGCAAAAGTTGATAACCGTTTACGAAAATACTACAAACTCACAGAAACAGGTACTAAAGAAACTGTAAACAGGTTGGCAGAACTCGAAGAATTTATAAAAACCATGCAAACTATTGTAAACCCAAAATTAGCGTAACACTCATTTTTAAATTGCTACAAAATGAAACTAACTCCTGAACAAATACAAACTGTTGAAAAATATTTAACAAATAAAGATGTTGAATATATTGATTTACATTTAGAAGTGTTGGATCATATTTCTTCGGATATTGAAACTAAAATGACTGAAGAAGCATTTTCCTTTTCTGATGCTTTTGAAGAAGTAAAACTAGAATGGAATACAACATTTAGCTATAAATGGTCTTATTGGTTGGGAATCTCAAATGGTGGTTCAAAATTATTTATTGACCATTGTTTAAGAATTTATAAGCCGTTAATATATCGTTGTTTATTTTTTATGGTATTTGTAATTGGCTCTTTTTATGGAATCAATCATATTTATAATATTAATTTTTTACCTTATAAATCATTAATTAGTAATGTTTATATCGGATTTTCGATATTTTATGTTGGGTTTAGTTTATTTTGGTATTATCAAATAAAAAAAACAGAAATAAAATCTTCATTTAGCTACTTGTTTAATAAACAGATTTTTCCTAATATCTATTTAACTTTATTTTTGCTGGTAAATGACTCTTTTAATAGCCAAGAAGAGTTTAAATATTCAAAATTATTGATTCTTTCATCACTTATTT
>CBDUAL010000065.1:0-12382 GCA_965365125.1 uncultured Lutibacter sp. | reverse complement strand
TACTCAAACCCAAAACATTGCTGAAACCGAACGTGTAAAAACACTTTTATTGGCAGCTTATGAAACGGCAACCATAGATTTTAAACAACTACTTGAAATTGAACAAATGAAACTAAAATTTCAATTTAAAAAAGTGGTTTCAGAAAAAGAATATGCCATTCAAAAATCAACATTAGAATTTTTAACAACAACAAACTAACATGAAAAAATACATTATATACTTCGGAATATTAACAGCTGGCTTGGTTTTAGGTTGGTTGTTTTTTGGAAACTCTTCAACTTCAGAAGAAAAAAGCCACCAACATGAATCTTTAGCAATCGAAAATGAATTATGGACCTGTTCAATGCATCCTCAAATTATGCAACCAGAACCTGGAGATTGCCCTATTTGCGGAATGGATTTAATTCCTTCGGAAGCAAGCGCTGACGGGTTAACTGCAAATGAGTTTAAAATAAGTAACAACGCTTTGGCTTTGGCTAATATTGAAACAAGTACGGTTACGTTAAATTCAACTTCTGAAAATACAGTTATTTTGTCGGGTAAAATTACAGAAAATGAAAATTCAACAGCCATTCAAACAGCCCATTTTAGTGGAAGAATTGAAAAATTATTCATCAGCACAACAGGCGAAAACGTACACAAAGGTCAATTACTTGCATCTATGTATGCTCCTGAATTGGTAACCGCTCAAAAAGAATTATTAATTGCTTTAGCCAGTAAAAAAACAGATCCAATATTATACACTTCGGTTAAAAATAAATTAAAACTATGGAAGCTTTCCGAACAACAAATCAACCAAATTGAAACTTCAAAAAAGATAGTTACCAACTTTCCAATATATGCAAATGTGAACGGTGTTGTTTCCAAAAAAATGGTTGAAGAAGGATCTTATGTAAAAGAGGGGCAAAACTTATTTATGATTTCAAATTTAAATACTGTTTGGGCTGCATTTGATGCGTATGAAAAACAACTTCCCTTACTTAATAAAGGTGATGAAATAAGCATTACAACCAATGCAAATCCAAACAAAAAAATTAAAGCTACAGTGTCATTTATTGCCCCTGTATTGAACACTTCAACCAGAACTGTAATTGTACGAGCGGTATTAAACAACCGCAAAGGAGTATTAAAACCAGGCATGTTTATTGTAGGTGAAATAGCTATAGAGAAACAAGAAAACAGCATATTAACCGTTCCTAAAACGGCTGTTTTATGGACTGGAAAAAGATCTATAGTTTATGTAAAAAAACAAGGATACGCACCTGTTTTTGAATTGAGAAATATAATCTTAGGAAAAGAAATTGGAGATTCCTATGAAATTTTAAAAGGCTTGGCAGAGAATGAAGAAATAGTAACAAACGGAACATTTACAGTTGATGCAGCGGCACAATTACAAGGTAAAAAAAGCATGATGAGTACCAAAGGAGAAAAAGTAATGAACGGTCATGAGAATCATTCAACTTTAACACTTGAAACTTCGAAAACCTCCAATAAACTTAGTTTTGGTGTTCGTGGAAATTGTACCATGTGTAAAGCAACTATTGAAAAAGCTGCAAATAATGTAGAGGGTGTTTTTAATGCTAATTGGAGTGTTGAAAAAAAGAAAATTGATGTAGTTTTTGACGCTTCAAAAACTACGGAGCATGAAATTCATAAAGCAATTGCAAATAGTGGTTACGATACTGAAAAAATAAAAGGAGACACAACAGCTTATGATAATTTACCTACTTGCTGTTTGTACAGTAGAGACATGAAAATGAATCAGTAGAGAATTTCAACTAATTCGCATAACGTCTAATCAAACTAAAATGACCTTTAAACTCACGCATAACACCGTTATTATCTATAATTTGAGCCAAGTACCAATAATCTGCATTAAGTGATTCATGACCGTTATACATACCATCCCAACCTTTGCTGTTTGCAGTAAAATTAGCTAGCAATTTTCCATAACGATCATAAATATATAGATTAGACTTTGGGAAGAGAGAGAAATCAACCCCTCTTACATTCCAAGTATCATTTTCACCATCTCCATTTGGTGTAAAAAAGTTTGGAAAACCAAATATATAAACGGTTGTTGATGCAATTCCGCAGTTATTTTTTTCCTGAACATAAAGGGTATGTTGCCCTGGTTCAACATTTGAAAAAGTTGGACTATCTTGAAAAGGCCCAGAAATATCATCTAATGCAAATTCATAATCTCCAATTCCAAGGTTCTTATTTTCGGTGATTACTGTTATTGAATTGTTGTCAGAATTATCTGAAATTACAACATCCTCAGAAGAAACAGTTGCAATATAAGACTCGGTAATCGTAATTTGTTTTGGGAACGATTCACAATTCAAATTTGTTGATGCAATTACGGTATAAACGCCTGCATTGTTAATCTCTGCGTAAGGCTGCTGACTTATAAGGTCTCCTGTTTCATTAAACCATTCATACGTATAAAAGCTTTTTGGATTATACGTTGAAACAATTAATGGGGTGCTATTTAAACAAACCACACCCTCTTCATCTAACTCAAACTCAGGTATTGAATTTACAATTAATTCAATAACAGGAGCTATTCCAAAACAACCTCCGTTCACTGAACTTTCTACCCGAACCCAAAGAGTTTGGTTGTTAGGAACTTCACTTAGGTAAGCATTGTCTGGGTTTATTTTATTCGTTTCTGAAAGGGCATCATCAGAATTTCTATAAAAAGAGACTCGTAAATTTTGAGCTGGTAAAAATTGAGCTATTATTTCAGAAGTGGTTTGAGCCAAATCAAACACATGCAATCCATCTATGGAACCATCATCATCACAAGTAATAAGTTTACGAACATAACTTGGTGGAAATGCTGTGACAGATACCATTAAGTTTACCTGAACAATTCTATAACAACCATTGGAAGATTCAACTCGGGCATAAACTGTTGAAGTCTTATTGTTTGAAAACGGGTATTTAGCTTGAATATTAATTCCTGAAGCGGCATCAATTGGCGATAAATGATAGGTTATATTCAGTGACAAATCTCCAAAAACAATAAATGTATCAGCCTCTTCAAGGTTAAAATCTGTTATTCCATCACTTGTTCCATCCTCATCACATTGCATAAATTCAAAAACTGAAGTCATTGCATTTGGAAGGGGATTCACTTTAATTTTGAAGGAGGTATCAGAATAACAATCAACATTATTTGGATTATTATTTGTAACTCTTACATAAATAGTTTGTTCATTAACATCTTTATTTGTGTAAGCTGTTGGGTTCGGTATTTGAATCAAATATTGAGAGTCTTCAAAATAATCAATATCAAATACATATTGTGATTGTCCATTTAAAATTTCAACTTCTCTATCCCTTAAATCAAATTCATAGAAACCATTTGTATCGTCACCATCAGATCTATCGTCACAAAACTCCAAATTAGGAATATCTGTAGGAATTGGAGGGTTTGCAGAATCAAAAACTTGCAATGTAAAACTTGTAGTGTTAAAACAATAGGATACCAATGAATTTTGAATACGCGCATAAATTGTTTCAACTGCATACGGAGTTACAGTTGTATAGGGATTTTCTAAAACATTTACATTATTATCAGCATCCGCTTGAGTTGAAAAATAATAAATTTCATAATTTTCTGGAACTTGACTTCCTAGAACTTCTGTATCTTTTAATGTATTTAAATCGAATTGATAATAACCATCGTTATTATCATCACATTGTAAAATATTTGTTGGTTGATTTGCCACAGCAAAGTCAAGCACTTCAATTTCAAATGAAAGAATGGTAGCGCAATCTGATCTTATGCTAGGTTCAGCTCTTACCCAAATAGTTCTCGTTTTAGAATTATAACTTTCCGGATTTGGAATCCAACCTTTGCTATCTATAGCATTCAATTCATCTTCATAATAGGTAACAACACCCGTTTCTCCATTTAAAATTTTACTTGTTTGAGATTCTAAATCAAATATATAACTCCCGTCACCATCATCATCACATTCAATCAAATTAACTGGTGTAGCCACATTTAATGCTCCGGTAACAATCAAATCAAAAGAAGTTACATTATAACACTTAGAACTTCCCAAACTTTCAATACGAGCCCAAATTGTTGTATTTCCAGAGGCAAGAGGACTCACTAGTGGTGAAGCACCTCCCAGTGCGAATACATAAGAACTATGATACGTTACCTTTACATTTGTTTGCCCCAATGCAACTCCAGGGGTTTGCGCCTCTAAATTAAATGCTTCAATACCATCCAAATTAGCATCACAGCCTGCCAAATTACTTACCGTATTTGCAATAGGTACAGGATGAAACGTAACAACAATATCATCACTCTTTACTTCTAAACTACTATTATCTGTAACATCAACCTTATAATTTCCGCTTGAATCAACAAAAAGTGTTGGAGCAGTTTCTAACGGCAGCACTTCAAAAGCACCTGTAATAGGATTTTCTTTAAACCAGGTATAGGTGTAAGAACCTCCAAAAGTTGTTGCATTTAGCACCGTTCCCGTATCTCCCATACAAAAATCTCTATCAGGTCCTAGGTTTACTAAAATATCACAATCTAAAGGATTAGGCTTGCTCATGACAACACCTTTCCACTCTATTGAAAATCCGGCATTGTTACCATCGTATTGATTTACAAAAATAAGATATTCATCACCTGCATTAACTGTCATCCAAGATTCATAAGCATCAGGATTTGAACCTGAAGGGTAATCATTTCCGACTCCTGTAGCTCCATTATTTGCCCTGAAATTACATGCAATAGGTTCCCCCAAAGCACCACACGTAGGGTTTGGACCAAAAACAGCAAAATCCCAATCTTCTGAGGTACTATTCGGAATAATATTAAAACCGAAGTCTCCACTTTCAGCTAATTTAACTTTAAACCAATATGAATTTACCTCAATGGTAGATGATCCATTTTTTAGTCTTAAACAGCCTAACTCATCTCGTCCATTAAAATCGTCATTCCCATACCCATTCACAACTCCTCCCGCAGTGTCAGCATTCGTACATACAGGTAAAGCAGTAGAACAATCTGCTTGACTATACCCATGAAATAGGCTAAAAATTATACAAATAAGAAAGGAGAATTTATATGTATTCATGAATTTTGTCTTAAAGTTTCATCAAATAAATTAAAATGCTTTCTACTCAAATTTAAAGATTTATTCCTAAAATCAAAGCTTTTGCACTAATTTATAGTTAATTACAACAAAATTCAATGAAATTTAAAAAAGGGTTTGTATTTTAAATACAAACCCTTTTTTAAACTATTTTATAACGTAAATTATACGTTCTCCGCTAACCAATCTCCTACTTCACTTGTTCCGTAAGCTTTTCCTCCGTCAGCTAAATCTTCAGTAACAATACCTTCATTTAACGCTTTGTTTACCGCTTCTCTAATTGCTTTTCCTTCAGCATGTAAACCAAAGTTTTCAAACATCATAGCTGCAGATAAAACGGTAGCCATAGGATTTGCAATATTTAAGCCTGTTGCTTGTGGATACGATCCGTGAATTGGCTCAAATAAACCAATATCAGACCCTAAAGATGCCGATGGCATTAATCCCATTGATCCAGAAATTACAGAAGCTTCATCAGTTAAAATATCTCCAAATAAGTTTTCAGTAATTAATACATCGTAGCTATTTGGCCATTGTACTAAACGCATAGCAACTGCATCAACAAATTCATAAGAAACGGCAACCTCTGGATACTCTTTTTCCATAGCTTGAACAGTTTCTCTCCATAAACGGGATGTTTCTAATACATTTGCTTTATCAACACAACACAATCTTTTAGAACGTGTCATTGCCAATTCAAAACCTTTTTTAGCCAAACGTTGTACTTCTTCACGTGTATACACACAATTATCAAAAGCAGTTTCACCACCATCTCTTCTACCTTTTTCACCAAAGTAAATACCCCCTGTTAATTCTCTTAAGAAAACCAAATCTGTACCTTCAATACGTTCTCTTTTTAAAGGTGATTTATCTAATAAAGATGGAAAAGTAAACGTTGGGCGCACATTTGCGAACAAACCTAAAGCTTTACGCATTTTTAACAATCCTTGTTCTGGACGAACTGTTGCTGAAGGGTCATTATCAAAACGAGGATGACCAATTGCTCCAAATAAAACAGCGTCAGAGTTTTTACAAATTTCGTGTGTTTCATCTGGGTAAGGCTCTCCAACGGCATCAATTGCAGCTGCACCAGTTAAGGCTGGTTTCCAGTTAATATCATGTCCAAATTTAGACGCTACAACATCACAAACTTTTACTGCTTGATCTATCACTTCTGGTCCAATTCCGTCTCCTGCTAAAAGTGCTATATTTAATTTCATTGTGGTATAATTTTAATATTTTATTTTATTCTTTATCTTGTATATAGTTTTTAGATTAAAACTATTTGATATTTAACATTTTTTGAGTGGCTTTTATTGCTGATACCGTTTGATCACAATCCAACCCTCGGGTTATAAACTTATTTGTTTCGCTTTCCCACGTAATAATTGTTTCGCAGAGGGCTGCCGAAGTACTTCCTGGAGGAATACGAACTGCATAATCTACCAATTGCGGCATGGTCATTTTCTTCTTTTTGTATAATTTTCTAAGTGCATTCATAAAAGCATCAAACTGCCCATCACCTTGAGCGTGTTCTTCATATAGTTCGCCATCAATTTTAACAGCAACTGTTGTTGAAGGTTTCAATCCTTTTGAATGAGTTAACACGTAAGATTCTACGGTAATTCGTTCTTCATACAAACTACTTTCTAACACATCAGAAATAATGTATGGCAAATCTTCCTTAGTAACTAATTCTTTTTTATCACCCAACTCAATAATTCGTTGCGTAACTTTCAACAAATCAACCTGATCTAACTCTAAACCAAGTTCTTGTAAATTCTTTTCAATATTGGCTTTCCCCGACGTTTTACCTAAAGCATATTTACGTTTTCTACCAAAACGCTCAGGCATTAAATTGTTGAAATACAGGTTATTTTTGTTATCTCCATCCGCATGAATTCCTGCTGTTTGCGTAAATACATTATCGCCAACAACTGGTTTATTTGATGGAATTCTAATTCCAGAGAATGTTTCAATTATTTTACTAACTGAAAACAATGATGTTTCTTTAACCTGAATTTCAACTTCATCCTTAAAGAAATCGTTAATTACTGCAACTACACTTGCCATTGGTGCATTTCCAGCTCTTTCACCCATTCCATTCACCGTTAAATGCAATCCTTTTGCGCCAGCTTTTATAGCTTCCATCACATTCGCTACACTTAAATCGTAATCGTTATGTGCATGAAAATCGAAATGCGTTTCTGGATACTTTGCTGTTACTTGAGAAAAATACTCAAAAGTTTCAGTATGAGTTAACACACCTAAAGTATCTGGTAATAGAATTCTTTCTAAAGGAAGTGTCACTAAAAAATCTAATAATTGAAAAACATATTCAGGTGAATTGTGCATTCCATTACTCCAATCTTCCAAATAAACATTGGTTGCAATTCCCACTTTTTGAGCTGACAAAACCACTTCTTTTATTTCTGAAAAATGTTGTTCGGGTGTTTTTTTAAGTTGATGTGTTAAATGATTTAAAGATCCTTTGGTTAATAAGTTTTGAACCTTTGCTCCTGCTCTTATCATCCAATCAATAGATCTTCCACTGTCAACAAATGTCAACATTTCAATTCTATCTATATAGCCATTTTTATTTGCCCAATCTGTAATTGATTTTACTGCTTGAAACTCACCCTCTGAAACTCTGGCAGACGCAACTTCAATTCTATCAACATTTAATTCTTCAAGCAATAATTTTGCAATGGTTAATTTTTCACCAGAAGGAAAAGACACTCCAGAGGTTTGTTCACCATCCCGAAGCGTCGTATCCATTATTTCAATTTTTCTTTTCTGCATTTTGTTAAAACAATTGTTTTAAATATAAAATTTCGTCAACCTAAACTTGATTCAGTATGACGGGTTTTATAACTTTTTAAACCATTTTCTCTATAATTTCGAGAACTAAAATGGTCTTGTTTCAGCGAAAGACGAAATTTCTTCTTTCATTTTTGTTAAATAGTCAATATCATCATAACCATTTAACATGTTTTCTTTTTTGTAACTATTAATTTCAAAAGATTCCTGAGCTCCAGTAGCCAAAATTGTAATGGTTTGTTTTGGTAAATCAATTTCAATTTCAGTGTTTGGATCTGCCTCAATTGCTTTAAAAACTTGGTCTAAAAAGTCAGCACTTACCTGCACAGGTAAAACGCCAATATTTAAACAGTTTCCTCTAAAGATATCTGCGAAGAAGCTGGAAACCACACAACGGAATCCATAGTCATAAACAGCCCAAGCTGCATGCTCTCTAGATGAACCTGAACCAAAGTTTTTACCTCCAACTAATATTTTTCCTTTATAAATTGGATTGTTAAATACAAATGATTCTTTTGGAGTGTTATCTGGATTGTATCTCCAGTCTCTAAATAAGTTATCTCCAAATCCTTTACGCTCTGTTGCTTTTAAGAAACGAGCAGGAATAATTTGATCGGTATCCACGTTTTCAATTGGCAATGGAACCGCTGTACTTTTTAATATTTCGAATTTATCGTAAGCCATTATTTTAAGTTTAAAAGTTGAAAAGTTTAAAGGTTGAAAAGTTAATCACCTCTTTCACTTATAACTAATCGTTGTTAATTTTTCATTATTTTTTAAGCTCTAAAAGTCCCCTTTGGGGATTTAGGGGCTTATAAAAGTGTTCTAGGATCTGTTACAACTCCTGTTACTGCTGTTGCTGCAGCAACTAGTGGACTCGCTAATAATGTTTTTGACCCTGGTCCTTGACGACCTTCAAAGTTTCTGTTTGATGTACTTACTGCAACTTTTCCTGCAGGAACTTTATCATCATTCATTGCTAAACAAGCTGAACAACCTGGCTCACGTAATACAAAACCAGCTTCAGTAAAGATTGCTAACAACCCTTCTTCTTTTATTTTAGCTTCAACAATATGCGAACCTGGAACTAACCAAGCTGTAATATTAGCTGCTTTCTTACGTCCTTTTACAATAGAAGCAAAAGCTCTAAAATCTTCAATTCTACCATTGGTACAACTTCCAATAAATACGTAATCTACGGGTTTCCCAATCATAGTATCTCCTTCAGCAAACCCCATATAATCTAATGATTTTTTATAAGTTGCTGCACCTCCTTCAACTTGATCTGCTGATGGTATGTTTTGTGAAATACCTGTTCCCATTCCAGGGTTGGTTCCGTAAGTAATCATTGGTTCAATTTCAGAAGCACTGAACGTTAATTCTTCATCAAAAACAGCATCTTCATCTGTTTTCAACGTTTCCCAATAAGCCATTGCTTTATCCCAATCTGCTCCTTTTGGTGCAAATTGTCTTCCTTCTACATATTGAAAAGTTTTTTCATCTGGAGCAATCATTCCTCCACGAGCTCCCATTTCAATACTCAAGTTACAAACAGTCATACGACCTTCCATAGTCATATTTTTAAATACATCACCTGCATATTCTACAAAATAACCTGTAGCTCCAGAAGTTGTTAATTTAGAAATGATAAATAAAGCAACATCTTTAGGCGTAACACCTAAACCTAACTCACCATTTACGTTGATACGCATTTTTTTAGGTTTTGGCTGCATAATACATTGTGATGAAAGTACCATTTCAACTTCTGAAGTACCAATACCAAATGCAATGGCTCCAAATGCACCGTGTGTTGATGTATGTGAATCTCCACATACAATTGTTGCGCCTGGCAATGTAATTCCATATTCAGGACCTACAACGTGCACAATACCGTTTTGTTGGTGCCCTAATCCCCAATGAGAAATTCCCCATTCGGCAGAATTTTCTTCCAATGCCTTCAATTGGTTTGCTGATAATGGATCTTCAACGGGTAAATGTTGGTTTATAGTTGGTGTGTTATGGTCTGCTGTAGCAAAAGTTCTATTCGGAAATAAAACACTATTATTTCTACTTTTCAACCCTAAAAAAGCTACGGGACTTGTAACTTCATGAATTAAATGTCTATCAATAAATAGCACATCTGGTCCGCCTTCAATTTTACGAACAACATGTGAATCCCAAACTTTGTCAAATAATGTAGTACTCATTTATTATGTTTTTAATTGTATTTGTTTTTTGCAATTAAGATTAGTTTTGTTCAATTACAACAATCGGTGCAAAATTAAAAAAAGAAATAAATAAGCTAATTTCATTCTAAATTTAATACGATACCCAAAGCGACTTTTCATACATTCAAATTAAACTCTAAATTTGAACGCTATTTCCAAACTTCAATAATTAGTTTTCATTTTATAATTTTTAGCGTATTTCAAAAAGAATAAAATTTCATCCAAAATTAATTATTTTACACATTTAAACCAAAAATGCCCCAATATTTTAATAAAAAATAAAACATACAGCTATAAAATAAATTATTAACAACAAAACTTCAACTTTATTTTTATCTTTTAAAGGTAAAACCATCTATTTAGCTACAATTAACACAAGTAATCATCTTCATTTTTCGCGTTTTTTAAAATCTAAATTATACGATATCCAAAAAGTTTTAGAAGATTTTAATTGATTACGAATACTGTTTTTTAATTTAAAAACAGTAAAATTCATGAATCTACATTTATGTAATTTTTATTAATTTTTTTACATAAATGTAACTTTTAAACCACTCAAAACACAATCAATTAACTCATTTTAAGCGCATTATGTTTTATGGCATTAGATTTGTTTCTTAGCTACCACAGTTAGTTACAACACTTTAAATAAAATATATACTTATGAATATAATTATCCCTGTTACAGATTTAGAACATGACAAAAAAACACTAGCTAAAGGTTTTCACAACACCAATTACGCCTGTATTTACAACAGCTTAAACAATAGTTATAAATGGCTAAAAACAAAAGAATTAAGCAATATAGAAGACAACCTTAGTATTGCTTTAAAACACCAAGGTATTTATACAATTATTACAAGCCATATGCCTTATTTGGCCTTACGGTTGTTTAAAGAAAGTGGCTTAACAGTGTATAAATCAAAAGGAAAATGTTTGGAAGAAAATATTGAATTATTTTTAAAAGATGAGCTTGCTCCTTTTTCTGCTCAGCAATTATTTAACACGTCTAACTGCAGTAGTTCTTGTAACTCTTGTGGCTCATCTTGTAATTAAAACCGCTAAGTATGGCATTAAGCAAAGCAATAACATTTGTTAAAACAGCAAGTAACAATGAAGAATTAAGAGACGCCTGTACCTCTTTTTCAAAAGAAAAACTGCTTCTTAAATTAAATTTTAGCGAAGTAGAATTTGAAGACGCCATTAATATGCAACTGGTAAAATGCCAAAGCTATGAACAGGCTGAAGTATATCAACAATTAAGAATATGGTTTTTATTAATATAAATTTATGGAATATAGAGATTTAGAAAAAGTGCGTTCAATTATAGATAACGCAACAGGTTTGCCCGTTGGCTACGCTTATGATGATTTGGTGTTTCCAGATTACACAGCATTTATTATACAGTTTGACGATACAAATTCGTCTAATTTTTTCTGCTACTTTCACGAAGACTGCAACGAAAAGGAAACACTTTTTAAAGACCTTTCAAATGCTTCACTTCAACAAAAATGCACGCTAACATTAAAAGGTGAATTTAAATTAGAACAAAAAAACGAAGAAATAGCACTACAATTTATATAACTAAATTACTATGGCAAATAAAAAACTTAACTGGAAAAATTGGCTGCAAGAAGGAGACCAATATATGAAAGCATATGGAACAAAAAATTTATTTGGTCCAGAAATAAGATACAATTTGGTTTCAATGTCTTTTGAAGCTTACACCATGGCTATATTAGATTTTCACAATTCTTTACCCGAAAATCATACGTATTCAGATCTTATGTATGCTTTAGAAACCGTAATTCCAATTAACAAAACACTTAAAAATCGTATTTTAAAATATGAAAATATACAATCTATTTGTTCTATTGAAAAGTACCATACTACCGCCCCAACAGAGGACGAACTTATAGATTTAAAAGGCGCAGTTATTGAAATAAGTACGCTTGCACATGCTACTTGTAATTAAACTATAGTTAAAATATTTTGGTTAGGTATAAGGTTAATTTCTTATTTTTTAATTTTATACTTAGCCACATTCACAGCATATTTTTCAATTCGCAACCCAAGCTTTCGGTTTGAAATCCCCAGCTCTTTTGCTGCTTGCATTATGTTTCCTTTTTTAGCGATTAAACAATCAATAATCAACTGTTTTTCAACTTTTTCAACAATAATTTGAAGTGATCCTTTACTAA
>CBDUAL010000064.1:0-12497 GCA_965365125.1 uncultured Lutibacter sp. | reverse complement strand
CAATTGAGGCTCTTCTTCGGTTTTTCTTTTTTCTTCTTGAATGATAACTTCAAAGCCATTGTGTTCTAATAATTTCTGAAGAAAATCTTTACGGTTCTCATCAATCTTTTTTTCAACAAAAGTTACTCTAGTATCTCCAATACTTCCAAAAGTATGTTTTCCTGCTAATCCCATATTCTTAATTTAAAACGCTACTTAATTCATAAATATAATCGTACAACGGACTGTATAATCCTAACACCAAAATTCCAATAACGGTAATTAACAATCCTAAACGCATATACATTTTGTTCTTAAAAAACGGAATAGGATTTTCGTTCTTTCTAATAAACATGGCTCTAATTACCAATAAATAATAGTACAATGAAATAGTTACGTTGGCAACCGCCAAAAACACCAACAAATAATACCCCTTGCTTGCAGCTGCAGTAAATAAGAAGAACTTACCAAAAAACCCTGCAACGGGTGGAATACCTGCCAATGAAAATAAAGCCAATAGCATTACCAAACTTAAATTTGGATTGGTACGGTATAAACCATTATAATCGTCTATATTTTCTTTTCCTGTTTTTAATGAAATTGCTTGAACAACTCCAAAAGCAGCAAGGTTAGAAAATATATAAATCAGCACAAAATACACAATTGTGGCAACGCCTAATTGGGCTCCTGTAATTAAACCTAACAAAATAAAACCAGCCTGCGCAATAGATGAAAATGCTAAAAATCGTTTCATATTTTGTTGTCGAAGCGCAAATAAGTTACCAATAAACATGGTAGCTAAAGCAATAACATACACCATGTTTTCCCAAACATGCATGAGCGGTTTAAAAATAGTGAATAGTAAAATCATTAAGATAAAAACCGCAGCTCCTTTTGAAATAACCGATAAATACGAAGCAACACTAATGGGCGCACCTTCATAAACATCAGCCGTCCAAAAATGAAACGGTACCAACGAAATTTTAAATGATAATCCCGAAAAGAATAAAATAAATCCTAATATGGTTAAGTTGTTTGCAGTAATAACTTCAATAATAGCTTCAAAAAATATAGATCCTGATGTTGCATACAACAATGAAATACCAAATAACGACACTCCGGAAGCCAATGCTGCCGAAAGTATTAACTTGATACCCGATTCACTTGAAATTCTTTTAGACACTTCAAAAGCAGCTAAAGCAGCAACTGGAAGTGTTGATAATTCCAAGCCGATGTAAAAGATTAAGAAATCACCTGAAGAAATCATAAAATACATTCCCAATAACGATGAGAATAATAATATAAAAAACTCTGTTCCTCTATTTTGATTTACAATTTTTTCTTGCAACCAATCTGCCGACTGTAATAATAAAATAAAGACCCCAATATTCAATACATTTTTAAAGAAATGAATCATATTGTTTGTTCTAAACGAACCTCCAAATAAGGCGCTTTCATCAAGTTGTAAAAACCCAACAGCGGTATGAATTCCAAATAGAAATATGGCCAAATGCACCAAGCTACCTTTTTTGTTTTTATGTATAAAAATTTCACCTACCAACAACAACAATGTTATTGCTAACAGTAAAATTTCATGTCTCATTACTAAAAAATTACTAAAACTCATTTTTCAATATTTTATATTTATCTATAAAAATTTTAACTTCAAACTTCAACGATTAATTTACCCTTTGGGGGTTAGGGGGCTTACAATACTCCTTGTATAAATGGTTCTAAACTTTCAAAAATCATGTCACTTAACCAAAGTGGTGCAACTCCCATAGCAACAATTGGAATTAGCAACAGTAAAATTCCTGTTTTTTCAAACCAAGTTGCTTTTGGCAAATCTTTAAATTCTTCATTTGATAAAGGACCCATCATAATTTTACCAACAAGTCTAAGTATATAAACCGCTGTAACAACAATTGATGAAACTGCAAGACTCGTTAAAATTCTATTTAACATATTTGGATTCTCAAAAGCACCAACAAAAATATTCATCTCTGCTACAAAACCACTAAAACCAGGTAAACCCAAATAAGCCATCCCAGTAATTACATATATTGCCCCAATAAATGGTAAAATTTTCATCAAGCCACCTAATTTATAAATATCTCTTGTATGTGTTCTTCCGTAAACCATCCCGATTAAGGCAAAAAACATGGCGGTTAACAATCCGTGTGATAAAGATTGAAGTATTGCTCCGTTCCAGGCAATTTTATTTAATGTTAATAAGGCAAATAAAACCAAGCCTAAGTGACTAACAGAAGCATACGCATTTATGTATTTTAAATCGGTTTGTTTGATGGCTCCAAAAGCACCATATACCACACCCGTAGCTGCTAATATAATAAAGAACCAAGACCAATGCATTGCTCCTTCAGGCAGTAAAAACATGGCAATTCTAAAAACACCGTAACCTCCTAATTTCATTAACACACCCGCGTGCAACATTGATACTGCTGTAGGTGCCGAAGCATGACCATCTGGTGACCACGTATGAAAGGGAAACAAAGCCCCCAACACAGCAAAACCCACAAAAGTTAATGGGAAAAATAATTTTTGAGCTTCAAAAGGAATGTTTACTTGTGCTATTTCTAAAATGTTAAAAGTTAAAGCACCTCCATCAGCATTTGAATTGAAATAAATTCCTAAAACTCCAACTAGTAAAACGGCTGAAGCTCCCATAAGCATCAACGTTAATTTCATTGCTGAATATTCTTTTGGACCACTTCCCCAAATACCAATTAATAAGTACATTGGTATTACGGCTATTTCATAAAATACAAACATGGTAAACAAATCAATAGAAATAAAGAATCCATATACTCCTGTTGCCAAAACTAAGAGTGAAATAAAAAATTCTTTAGCCAAATCTGGCATTTTCCAAGAAATGAAAACTCCTGCCAACACTACAATAGCCGTTAATAAAAGTAACGCTACCGAAATACCATCAACACCAATAGCGTAATGTATGTTGAATTGTTTAAACCAAACAACATCTTTGGTAAACACCATAATACTGTTGTTTATTGCTCTTTCTTTGAAGTAAGCAAAAACTAAATTTATAGCCATTCCAAGTTGAATTAAACTTCCAACCATTGAAACAATACGTGCCTGTTTTAAACCTTTGGTAAAAACCAAGGCTATAATTGTTAACACAGGAACGGTGACAAAAAGTGATAAAATATCCATAATTATTTTTTCTAAATAATAGTTGAAATTGGTTTGTTTTTGAAAATTCCGTCAACCTGAACTTGATTCAGGTTCGCATAATGATTTGAAACCAATATGGTGAGATTCTGAAACAAGTTCAGAATGACGAAAACTCTATTATTAAACAATTTCATTTTATTAATTTTTAGTTTGTCCATAAATAAATAAAAACCATTGCTAAAACTACAACCCCAGCAATAAACCCAAATGCATAATCTTGTACTTTACCCGATTGTATTCCTTTAATTTTTTCTGAAATAACAACTGTTTTATTTCCAATACCTTCCATAGTTCCATCTACAATTTTCTTGTCGAATTTAGCTATGTTTCCAGCAATTCCGTTGAATAAAATCTTTTTGGTAACAAACATATAAATTTCATCAAAATAAAACTTGTGATAAGCCCATTTGTAAAAAGGACCAAAGACATTGGCGAATTTATCTGACAAGTCGTTTTCTTTTTTGTAGAATACCCAAGCCAATCCAATTCCAATCAATCCAACTGTGACAGCAATTGCTGCAAGCGGATAGTTTAAATGCGCTTCAAAACCAATTCTATCTGCAGTTACTAACTCACTAAAAGGAATAAATCCTGAAAATAAACTTAGAAAAGCTAAAATTATTAAAGGAATTGTCATTGATAATGGAGATTCGTGTGGTGTGTGTTTGTATTGTGTGTTTTTTCCCCAGAAAATTCCGAAGTAAATTCTAAACATATAAAAGGCTGTTAAACCTGCAACTAAAACTCCAACTCCATAAATTAATTTGTTGTGTTCAAAGGCAGCAACTAATATTTCATCTTTACTGAAAAAACCTGCAGTTAAAGGGAAACCAGCAATTGATAATGCAGCAATTAAAAAAGTAACATTCGTAATTGGCATATACTTTCTCAAACCGCCCATATCTTTTAAATAGTTACTATGCACTGCGTGAATTACCGAACCAGCGCCTAAAAATAACAATCCTTTAAACATGGCGTGTGTAAACAAATGAAACATAGAAGCCATATAACCTAAACCATCGTGTCCTTCATAACCAGAAACACCTAAAGCCAACATCATATAACCCAATTGCGACATTGTGGAAAATGCCAATACTCGTTTAATATCGGTTTGTGTAATGGCAATAATTGCGGCAAATAATGAAGAAAATGCTCCAACGTAGGCTACAATATTTAAGGCAAATCCGTCTTCAACAAAATAATACATTGGGAAGAGTCGTGCTACTAAATACACACCTGCAACAACCATTGTAGCTGCGTGTATTAATGCGGAGACTGGTGTTGGGCCTTCCATTGCATCTGGCAACCAAATGTGTAATGGGAACATCGCCGATTTTCCTGCGCCACCAATAAAAATTAATATCAAAGCCCAAGTTAACACAGATAAGCCCATAAATGAAGTCGCTGCCCAGTTTAAAATGGCACTTCCTTCAGGATTGTTTAATGTTTCAAAATCGTAGGTACCTGTGTAATAACCAATAATTAAAATTCCTATTAAAAAACCTAAATCGGCAAAACGAGTCACAATAAATGCTTTTTTTGCTGCGGAAACTGCTGAAGGTTTTGTGTAGTAATAACCTATTAACAAATATGATGAAACCCCAACCAATTCCCAAAAAATATAAATTTGAAATAGATTTGTAGCCAACACCAATCCAAAAATTGAGAAGGAGAACAACCCTAAATAAGCAAAGAATTTGGTATATCCTTCATCACCTTTCATATAACCTCTACTATAAATGTGTACCATTAATGATATTATGGAAACAACAATTAACATCATTACTGAAATTGGATCAACTAATACCCCCATATCAATGGCTAAAGTATCGGTAAAATTCATCCAAGTTGTTTTTTGAACAAATGTTTGGTACACTCCATCTACTTTTCCGTGAACAAAAAAGTATTGATATGCTGTGTAAAATGATAAAATTCCTGAAGTCAATAACCCTGCAACTCCAATATAACCTGAAACTGCAGGTTTAATTTTTTGATTAAAAATTCCTAACAGTAAAAAAACTGCTAAAGGAATTAAGGGAATTAATATGATATATGTAAAATCCATAGTTTCGTATATTTTAAGTGAACTAAATGAAATTTAGTTGGTCGTCATTCTGAACTTGTTTCAGAATCTCATGATTGTAAATACAAAAATTTTTAGAACCTGAATAAAGTTCAGGTTGACGTTTGTTTTTAAATTCATTGCTTTCCTTTTTACTATTTTTAATACTTCATAATTTCAGTGTCTTTAACTTCTACTGAAGCAATTTGTCGGTACAAATTAATAATAATGGCAACTGCTAAAGCTGTTTCAGCAGCTGCAACGGCAATTATAAAAATGGAAAAAATGACTCCTTGCAACATATCGGGATATAAATATTTATTAATAACAACAAAGTTTATAACCGATGCATTCAATATCAATTCGATTGACATTAATATTGAAATCAAATTTTTTCGTGTTAAAAAACCATATACTCCAATAAAAAATAAGATAGAAGTAACGGTCAGTATTTCGTAAATGCTAATTCCTGCTATCATGTTTTTAAAGTTTGAAGTTTGGAATTTGAAGTTATAAGTTCTTTCATACCCTAATTATTATTTTTTTGAATACTTTCGACATTTGACTTTTCACTTTTGACCAACTTTTTCCCTTTTGCAATTACTATGGCTCCAATCATTGAAGCTAATAATAACACACTAATTAATTCAAAAGGCAATATAAAACCACCAGCTTCGTAGCTCAATAATTTTAACCCGATTTGTTCGGTTGTAGTAGTGTTGAAATTTTCAACAACATCAAATTCGTGAGAGTAAATTGTAGTTAAAAACACCCCTAGTCCAAGCGCACAAGCAACGCCAACCAAAAGTTTTTTTGAAAGCTTTGCAACTTCCAATTCCATTTCAATATGATGTACTAGGATTACAGAAAATATGATTAAAACTATAATTCCGCCAGCATACACTGTTAGTTGAATTGCTGCTAAAAAGTTATAATCAATTAAGAAATAAATTCCAGCAATTCCACAAAGTGTAAATAACAAGTAAATCACCGAGCGTAACATTTTTTTGCTTGAAACAGCTGCAATTGCCGAAACAATTAAAAGCACTGCCAATATGTAAAATATATATTTTTCCATAGGTTTAGTCTTCTACTCCAGGCATTAATTTAGAACCTGGCTGGTTTAAAACTTTTGTTAATGATGTTCTATCAAAAACTGAATTTTCATAATTCTGCGCCCACAAAATAGCATCTGTTGGGCAAGCTTCAATGCACAAACCACACATAGTACACATCCCTAAATGGTAAATATGCTGGTCTATCATTTTTTTCTTTTTCCCTGTTTCAGGATCAACCTGTCGGTCCCAAATAATTTCAATAGTTCCGTTCGGGCAGGCAATTTCACATTTCTGACAGCCAGTACAACGGTGTTCGTTATTTTCATCGTGTGGCATTACTACTTCACCACGAAAACGATCAAACATTTTTAACGTTTCTCTATTGTCTGGATATTGTTGGGTAATGGTATTATTTTTATTGTTTAAAAACACCTTTCCGGTAACGCTCATACCCGAAAGTAGCGTTTTAATTCCCTTGTATATATCTCCAAAATAACTCATAATCTACAATTGAATTGTTAAACCTAACCAAACAACTAGTGCCATAAGCACAATATTTAGCAAGTTAAGTGGCAATAAATATTTCCACTCTAATGTTAATAATTGGTCAACTCTTAATCTTGGAAAAGTCCATCTAAACCACATCATTAAAAAAACCAAGACAAATGTTTTTCCTAAAAACCAAAAAACACCTAACCAAGGAATTGAATCTGTAATTCCGAAAGGAGAAAGCCACCCTCCAAAAAATACGGTAGCAGCAACGGCTGCAATAATAAACATGTTTATAAATTCAGCTAAAAAGAAATACGCAAATTTCATTCCTGAATATTCGGTATGAAAACCCGCTCCTAATTCACTTTCAGCCTCTACCATGTCAAATGGTGCTCTATTTGTTTCAGCAGTTCCGGCAATCATATAAATCATAAAAGCAATTATTGCAGGAATATGCCCTTGCACAATTAACCACCCATTTTTTTGAACCTCAACAATTTCAGATAGTTGTAAAGAACCTGTAATCAAAATCATTGTTAGTAAAGATAATCCTACGGAAAGTTCATAACTTATTGTTTGAACTCCACTACGCATGGCGCCAATCAACGCAAATTTGTTGTTACTGGCATAACCTCCTAATAAAATTCCAATAACTCCTATGGAAGAAATGGCTATTAAAAAGAAGATTCCAATATTAATATCAAACGCTTGAAATTCTTGGGTAAAAGGAAAAACTGCCAACGCCATTAAGGATGAAACAATCACAAAATAAGGCGCTAAATTGTATAAAAACATATCAGCTTTTACGGTTCCTGTTAATTCTTTTGAAACCAATTTCAAGGCATCAGCCATTGTTTGTAGCAATCCCCAAGGTCCTACTCTATTTGGTCCAATTCTTAGTTGAAACCAAGCGGCAACCTTACGTTCTACTAAAACCAACATTAAACCAGCAACAGCAAAAATGGCTAAATAAATCAGCGCAATAATTACCATTGCTAAAATACTTGCAATATCTTCAGACATAAATCCTAAAAGCAAGTCTTGTATGGTTTTTGTTATATTTAATGCTATTTTCATTGTCTAAATTTTATCTGTCAATATCTGGAATTACCAAATCTAATGTTGCCATTGAGGCTACTAAATCTCCTATTTTACCACCAACCGCTATGTGATTTAACAAAGATAAATTTGAAAAACCTGGAGAACGAAACTTTAATCTATACGGGTTTTTAGTTCCTGTACTGTGTATAAATACACCCAACTCGCCTCTTGCTGTTTCTACTTTTTGATAAAACTCACCTTTTGGTAATTTTATCACCGCATTTGTAGCAATTTTATGTGCTCCTTTCGGAATGTTATCAATTAATTGTTCAATAATAGAAAGCGATTCCCACATTTCTTGAATTCTAACTTCGTAACGCGCCAAACTATCTCCATCGGATTTTAAAGCTTCATTAAACGTTACTTTATCCAATGCACTATAGGAGTGGTATTTTCTAACATCACAAGAATACCCAGAACCACGTGCTACAGGACCCGAAGCTCCAAAAGAAATAGCATCTTCTTTACTTAAAATTCCAACGCCTTTCATTCTCTTCTGAAAAATTACATTATTGGTTAGTAACTTGTCATATTCAGGAATTTTGGTTTTGAAATGCGCTATAAAATCCTTGGTTCTTTTCACAAAATTAGGATGAATATCGAACATTAAACCACCTGGAATGTTGTAGTTCATAGTTAAGCGAGCTCCACAGGTTTCTTCAAAAATATCGTTGATCATTTCACGATCTCTAAAACCGTAAAAATACGTTGTTAAAGCACCAACATCCATTCCCATTACACCCCACCACAAACAGTGCGAAGCAATACGTGTTAATTCACCTATAATGGTTCTTATCACTTTTACACGTTCAGGCACTTCTAGTTGTAAGGCATTTTCAACAGTTAAACAAACCGCTTCATTATTAATATGCGACGACAAATAATCCATCCTATCAGTTAAATGAACTATTTGCTGGTAGCTATCTCGCTCACACATTTTTTCAATAGAACGGTGAATGTATCCTAAATCTGGTTCAACTTTTTTAATTATTTCACCATCTATGGTTAACAATAAACGCAAAACACCGTGTGTTGCAGGGTGCTGAGGACCCATATTTATAAAATAATCTTCAGATTTTAAGTTGCTATTTATGGTTTCTGGTTTCACAGTTCTGATGTATGATTGTTTGTATTTATTTTATTTTTTGATTATTTAGTGCTTCAAATATGGTAATCAATGAGAACTTTAAACTACTTAATAACCATATTAACTTCATCAACATAATCTTTTCTCAAAGGAAATCCTTCCCACTCATCGGTTAAAAACAAGCGTTTTAAATTTGGATGGTTATTGAATTTTATTCCGAAGAAATCAAAAACCTCACGTTCGTGAAAATCGGCCGTTTTCCAAATATCAGAAACCGTATCAAACGTTGGATTCTCTCTATCATCTGTTTTTATTTTCACAACTATAATATGTCGGTGTGTGGTAGATTCTAAATGGTAAATCACCCCTAATTCTTTCCCCAAATCTATACCCGTAACACAAAACAAATAATCGAAATTTGTTTCGGAATTACTTTTTAATTGCGACATTAAATGGTGAAAATCGGCTGCTTTTACTAAAATATTTAAAAACTGAGAGCCTTCTTCTGTGAATTCTAACTCGGAATTCCAGCTACTAATTAAATTTTGCAATGCTTCGTTGGTCATAACTGCTTTTATTTACCTTCATCAAATCCATCAATAGGATTTTCTTTATTCTTTAAACTTTCAGTTTTTATTTTCTTTTGAAGCATTAGCATTCCTTCCAACAAAGATTCTGGGCGCGGTGGGCAACCAGGAACATACACATCCACAGGAATTACGTGATCGGCTCCTTTTACAACTGAATAGGAATTGTAAAAAAACGGCCCTCCAGAAATAGCACAAGCTCCCATTGCAATTACATACTTTGGTTCTGCCATTTGATCGTACAGTCTTCGTAACACTGGCGCCATTTTGTTTACTATAGTTCCGGCAATAATAATTAAATCGGCTTGACGCGGTGAAGGACGTGCAACTTCAAATCCAAATCTTGAATAATCATGTTTTGCTGCACCGGTTTGCATCATTTCAATAGCACAACAACTGGTACCAAAATAAAGCGACCAAAGAGAATTTGCTCTTCCCCAATTAATTACCTCATCTAAGGTTGTAACTACTACATTTGCCCCATTTCCGGCAGGAATTACTTTCCCCGGAAAATCATCTGGAACTTTTGGAACTTCCATATTGGGCTCCAATTCGCTTATAAATCGTTTTTTATCTACTCCCATTTTAATGCTCCTTTTTTCCAAGCGTATAATAAACCTAACCCTAAAATAACTAGAAATACCAGTATTTCAATAAAAGCTACAGTGCCTACATCCTTAAAAACAACTGCCCAAGGAATTAAAAAAGCGACTTCAACATCAAATATTAAAAATAGAATAGCAAACAAGTAATACCCCACTTTAAATTGCACCCAAGTTGGGCCAATTGTGGTCATACCACTTTCATAAGGTTCTCGTTTTTGTGGATTATCTGACTTATGCGAAATTAAATTCGACAAAAAGTTTGCACCAGCAACTAGTACAATACCAGCTAACAGAAATACAATAATTGCTTCTGAGCCCATTTTAAAGTTAGTTTTTTTAGTTAGTCTACAAAAGTAGTAGATTATTCGGATTTACAAATAAATTTTAAACTTTATTTTATTTAAACTGAATAAAAATACATATCATAAAACCGTTATTACCAGTTATAAGCGCAACACATATTACATTTCCCTCGCAATAACGGTTTATTTATTATTTTACTTCATACGTTTCTCCTGAAAAGAAAAGGTCGTCTGTTTTTTTGAAATTAGAATTTTCTTTTACTTGCGCCGTAAGATCATTCATTCTTTCTTCTAAAGTTACATCCTCAAAGCTTCTAATAATACCTGTTGCTACAGGGTATTTCATCCGTACCAACATTTGATGTAATGTTGGATCCTGCTCTTTGGCATTGTGCACCAACAAATCTTCGTGGGTTATTCCGTTTTCACCAATGGTAACAACGTTTATCTTCAAGCCATTTAACACCAAACCTTTGTTTTTTTCTTTTCCAAAAATCATAGGTTTACCGTGTTCTAAATAAATTTGTTGATCTTCTTTAACTTCTTTATCTGTAACATTTTTAAAACATCCATCGTTAAAAATAACGCAGTTTTGTAACACTTCAATTAAAGAAGTTCCTTTAAACTTATGAGATTCAATAAAAATAGTTGACATTTCTTTTGGGTTGTTCCCACCTATTCTTGCAAAGAAACGAGCCTGAGCACCTAACGCCAATTCACCTGGTGAAAATGGTTGTTGAATATTTCCATAAGGCGAAGATTTTGTTTTTTGCCCTACCAATGAAGTAGGAGAAAACTGCCCTTTTGTTAAACCATAAATTTCATTGTTAAATAGCACAATATTTAAATCTATATTTCTTCGTAATACATGAATAAAATGATTTCCACCAATAGCCATGGCATCACCATCTCCGGTAATAATCCAAACACTCAACGCTGGATTTGCTAATTTTACTCCCGAAGCAATTCCTGGTGCTCTACCGTGAATACTGTGCATTCCGTAGGTATTCATATAATACGGAAACCGTGATGAACATCCTATACCCGAAATAAAAACAACATCTTCTTTTTTAACATTCATTTCTGGCAATGCTTTTTGCATAGAACGCAAAATAACATAATCATCACAACCTGGACACCAACGTACTTCTTGGTCACTAGAGAAATCTTTAAACGTATATTTTTTTACAGCTGTTTCCATAATTATGCTACTATTTGTTTGAATTTTTTAATTAGTTCTCCGTTTCCAAAAGGCAAACCTTGCACTTTATTAAATTGTAACAATTCTACTCCACTAAAATTACTACTTAATACTTTTGAAAATTGCCCATTATTTAACTCGCAAACCAACACGTTTTTAAACCTACTTAAAACTTCTTTCGTGTTTTTTGGTAACGGATTTATATAATTAAAATGTGCCAATCCAATTTTTTTAAAACCCTCTTCATTTATTTGTTTTACAGCAGAGTGCAACGCTCCGTAAGTTCCTCCCCAACCAACAACTAACAAATCGCCTGTTTCAGCAAATTCAGTTTCAATTTCAGGTATATAATTTTGAACACGTTGAACTTTTTCTGCTCTAATCTTTGTCATATATTCATGGTTCTCTGGCACATACGAAACATTCCCTGTAACGCTGTCTTTTTCCAAACCACCAACTCTATGCTCTAAACCTTCAGTTCCTGGAATTGCCCAATTACGCGCTAAGGTTTCTTCATTTCTATCATACGGATGCCAATTTTCTTTTACTTCGGAAACTAAATTATTTTTAATTTCAGGCATTTCGGCAACAGATTTTACTTTCCAAGGAGCTGAACCATTTGCAATATAACCATCTGTTAACAAAATAACTGGCGTCATATGTTCCAAAGCAAGTTTACACGCTTGGTAGGCAAAATCAAAACAATCGGATGGCGTACTTTCTGCAATCACAATTACAGGACTTTCTCCATTACGGCCATACATTGCTTCTAACAAATCAGATTGTTCGGTTTTTGTTGGTAATCCT
>CBDUAL010000063.1:0-12539 GCA_965365125.1 uncultured Lutibacter sp. | reverse complement strand
TTTATTGCTAGTTTAGTTATGATTTTAGGATATGGTATAATTGCGGTTCCAACAGGAATTGTAACTGCTGAAATAACTAAAGTTGATCAAAAAAAATCTGCTATTAATACGCAACATTGCTCAAACTGTTCGGCTGATAACCATTTAGATGCTTCTAAATATTGTAATAAATGCGGAGAAAAATTAAAAAATGAATAATTATTTAATAACCGTTGTAGGTGCAACTGCTATTGGAAAAACAGCTTTAAGCATTCAATTAGCTCAACATTTTAATACTGAAATTATTTCTTGTGATTCTCGTCAGTTTTATCAGGAAATGAGCGTAGGAACCGCAGTACCTTCTTCGGAAGAATTAGCTGCTGCTAAACATCATTTTATTCAAAACCGATCTATTTTTGACAATTATAGTGTTGGTCAATTTGAAAAGGATGCCTTAAAAAAGCTCGATGAATTGTTCACAAAACATCAAGTAGTAATTATGGTTGGTGGTAGTGGTTTATATGCCAATGCCGTAATTAATGGGTTAGATTATTTCCCCGAAGTTTCCCCTGAAATTAGAGCCGATTTAAATTTACAACTTCAAAATAATGGTATAAAAACGCTTCAAAATAAATTGAAAGAATTAGACATAGCTTCTTATAATTCAATTGAAATTGACAATCCACACAGGTTAATAAGAGCTTTAGAGATTTGCATAGGCACAGGTAAAACTTATTCAGAATTTAAAAATAAACCAAAAGCTCCTAGAAATTTTAAAACCATAAAAATTGGATTAACAGCCGATCGTGAAATAATGTACCAACGTATTAATAAACGCGTTGATATTATGATGCAAGAAGGTTTACTTGAAGAGGCTAAAAAACTTTATTCAAGTAAAGAGTTAAACGCGCTTCAAACTGTTGGTTACAGAGAACTTTTTGAATATTTTGACGGAAAGTATTCTTTAGAATTTGCTATTGAAGAAATTAAAAAAAATACACGCAGATTTGCAAAAAGACAAGTAACCTGGAATAAAAAAGATACCGAAATAAATTGGTTCAACTTCAACCCAAAATTTAGCGAAATCAGCTCTTTTTTAAAAACGTACGTATCCTAAAACATCGCATTCAAAATAGTCATTTTTTAATAAATTAATTCAAAACTTTGTATTACATTTCGCAAAGTATTTTAACTATTAAATACTTTTATTAATACACTATTATATGCTAAAAAATATTGAAAATATTGAGCTACAGTACTTAACAATTGATGATTATCAAGAGTTAAAAAGTGCAATGATAGCGTCTTACTCTAATATGCCTTCAGATTCATATTGGAGTGAAATACAATTAAAAAGACTTATTGAAAAGTTTCAAGAAGGGCAAATTGTTATTAAAATCAACAACGAATTGGCAGGTTGTGCATTATCAATTATTGTTGATTATGATAGTTTTGATGAACACCATACCTATGAAGAAATAACAGGAAGTTATACATTTAGTACCCATAAAAGTGATGGTAACGTATTGTATGGAATTGATGTTTTTATCAAACCTGAATATAGGGGTTTGCGCCTTGGGCGAAGACTCTACGATTACCGTAAGGAATTATGTGAAAAGTTAAATTTAAAAGGTATTGCCTTTGGAGGAAGAATTCCTAATTACCATAAATTTGCAGATAAAATTTCCCCAAAAGAATACATTGAAAAAGTAAAAAGAAAAGAAATTAACGATCCTGTATTAAATTTTCAAATTTCAAATGATTTTCACCCAACAAAAGTTTTAAAAAGCTATTTGGAAGGAGACAAAGCATCTAATGAATTTGCCGTTTTGCTTGAGTGGGATAATATTTATTATCAAAAAGAAACAAAACACGCTGTTGCTGATAAAAAAATAATTCGTTTAGGATTAATTCAATGGCAAATGCGTTTGTATAAAGATTTTGAAGAATTAATGCAACAAGCTGAGTTTTTTGTTGATGCAGTTTCTGGCTATAGATCAGATTTTGCCTTATTTCCTGAGTTTTTTAATGCTCCTCTAATGGCCGATAACAATCATTTACCCGAACCAGAAGCTATTAGAGAATTAGCAAAATATACTGAGAAAATTACGCAACGTTTTTCTGAATTAGCTATTTCATACAACATTAATATTATTTCTGGTAGTATGCCCGAAATTAAAGATGATTTGTTGTACAATGTTGGTTATTTATGTAAAAGAGACGGCACCGTAGAACGTTATGAAAAATTACATGTAACACCCGATGAAGCTAAAGTTTGGGGTATGCAAGGCGGAAATCAGTTAAAAACATTTGATACCGATTGTGGCAAAATTGGTATTTTAATTTGTTACGATTCTGAATTTCCTGAATTAAGCAGGCTTTTAGCTGATGAAGGAATGGATATTTTATTCATACCATTTTTAACCGATACTCAAAACGGGTATGCTCGTATTCGTCATTGTGCACAAGCCAGAGCCATAGAAAATGAATGTTATGTTGCAATTGCTGGAAGCGTTGGAAACTTGCCAAAGGTTCATAATATGGATATTCAGTTTGCACAATCTATGGTATTTACACCGTGTGATTTTTCATTTCCAGTAAACGGTATCAAAGCTGAAGCTACCACAAATACTGAAATGATTTTGATTGCTGATGTTGATATTGATTTACTTCGTGAATTAAATCAATTTGGAAGCGTAAAAAACCTGAGAGATCGAAGAAAAGATTTATTTGAATTACGAAAAAAGTAACTTCAATAGTTATAAAAAACAACAAATTATAAACTAACAATTTAAATATATAGTCGTATATAATTTAATCGTTTATACTATTCAACTATATTTGTAATAACTTAAAAAATAATTAAAATGAAAAAACTAGTTACTTTATTATTATTTGGATTTGTATTTACCGCATTTACAAACAATGTTACTGCTCAAGAAGATTACAGCGCATTAAACTTGTATGTTTCTTTTGGAGATAATGGTACTATTAATGCTCAATATGAAATTCCTATTGTTGAAAATGTAACCATTTCACCAGCTGTTGTAATTCCTTTTGATTTTGACAATTTAAGTGTAGGTGTTAGAGCCGACTACTATTTTGACAGTTTAATGAAATTACCAGAACCTTGGGATATTTGGGGCGGTGTAGATACTGGTATTGTTTTAGGTGGTGATGATAATTTCAATATTAACGGTCATGTTGGTGTTGAATATAAATTCGACGAAACTTGGGGTATTCTTGCTGAATTTGGTGGTGGAACCGCTTCTTTTGGAGGAATTGGAGTTGGTATTCATTTTTAAAAAATACACTTATAGTTTACAAGAGGCTATTTAAAAAGTATCAAAACCCGTCATTCTGAACTTGATTCAGAATCTCATCATACTGATAATTAATCATTATTACAACCTATATTTCTACTCCGCTCAATATCTGGTTGAACGGAGTAGAAGCACAGGTTGATGAAAAGTTTACTTTTTAGTCAGCCTTTTTTTATACAGTAACTATTTATAAATTTCCATTCTATCAAAATTCATAACAAATTATTAGTCCTTTGAAAAAATCAGAATTAAAAGAATTTTTAGATAAAAAAGTGTTGGAATACAACAATCTAACATTTATTGAAAGTGATCCTATACAAATTCCGCATTTATTTTCCCAAAAAGAAGATATTGAAATAGCTGGGTTTTTAACCGCTACCATAGCTTGGGGAAACCGAACAATGATTATTAAAAATGCTCATAAAATGATGGAAATTATGGGGAATTCTCCTTATGATTTTGTGATGAATTATAAAGAGCATCATTTAGAAAAAATGGAAGGTTTTGTGCATAGAACATTTAACAGTATAGATTTCGCTTATTTTATAACCGCTTTAAATCACATCTATACAAACCACCAAGGATTAGAACAGGTATTTAATTTGAACGCTACCAACAATTCGCTTCAACCAGCAATACATCAACTAAAAAAAGTGTTTTTTGAAATACATCACCCACAAAGAACTATGAAACATATTTCAGATCCGTTAAAAGGTTCTGCAGCAAAAAGAATAAATATGTTTTTACGTTGGATGGTAAGAAATGACAATACAGGCGTTGATTTTGGAATTTGGAAAAGCCTTTCCCCTGCACTACTTTCTTGTCCTTTAGATGTACATTCTGGAAACGTTGCTCGTAAATTAGGTTTACTAACACGCAAGCAAAATGATGCCAAAGCATTAGCTGAATTAGATGCTTCTTTAAGAAAAATGGACAAAAACGATCCTGTAAAATACGATTTTGCTTTATTTGGTTTAGGCGTTTTCGAAAAATTTTAAATTTTTATTCCGTCAATAACAATCCATTTTTAGCTTCAACATCATTTGGTTTGTTTAACAAGGCTTTTTGAAATAGCATTTTGGCTTCTTTCTTTTTTCCTAGTTGTAAATTACACCAAGCATACATATACAAGCCATCATAATCAAAAGGATATAAATCTGTCATTCGTTTAAAATAAGTTAAAGCCTTATCGTACTGTTTTCTATTGTAGTAAATAGTTCCTAAATAATAGAGCGCTTTGGTATTGTTACTAGAATTTTCTAAGATTTGGGAATAAACTGTAATCACCTCATCCCAACGTCCTAAAGCTGAAAGCGGAAAAATATATCCAAATTTTGGTTCTTCAGCAAAAGGCATTAATGCAATAGATTTTTGGTAAAAAGCAACAGATTCGTTAAAATTCCCTGCCATATAATTTAACCAAGCAAGTCGTAAATTAGACTCGTATGCTTCTTCTTTATAAACCTCTTTAATTTTATTAGCGGCTTCTTTAAAATCTCCACTTGCTTCTAATTGATAACTTTCATTAAAAGCTTCCTGAACTTCAGCAAAATTGTGTTGACTAAAACTAATATTGCAAAATAGCAATGCTAAAAAACTAAAAAATAAATTTCTTTTTACAGTCTCCATGTAACTCCCAGTATTAAATTTTGTTGTTTGTATTTAAATGAATTTAGCTCGTCTAAATCAGATACTCTATAATCTTTCATATTCATCAATGAATACCCTAATTTCAATTCAAATTTATTTAAATAAACTTGAACAATAGCACCAAATTCACTTTCAGTTTCAGCCAATTGATTGTACACAACAGATCCATTATTTGAAATATAATTTTGAATCTCTCCAACTGTTGCAAAACCCGTTAATGAAATTTTCTTGGTATTTATTGCCACACCTCCAGAGTATACCATTCTATTATCGGAATATGAATCAAGACTTTCGCTTACATATTGAAATGAACCAAACGGAACAATTAAAGTATTTGCAAGAGGATACAAAGAAATAGAATAGCCTGTTTGCAATTGATTCAATCCATTTAAATTTGAATATGAAACATTTATACTATTTCTTAAATAAGTACTAGATTTTGAGATTGCACCTCCAAAAACTACATCTGAATAGTTTATTTTATCGGTAAATTTTAAGGAGTTTCCAGTTGTTATGCCTGAAGTTAAATCGTCAAAATCCCCAAATAAAAGCACCGCATAAGCATCTAAATACCAACGTTTTCCTAAAGCAAAAGTGGCATTGGCATAATACCGTGTTTCGGTACCTTTGTAAAATACATTGGTAGTTTCACCTAAATTATTTTCTTGATAAACTAATTTTCGTGGCATTATGGTAAGGCGATGGTAAAAATTAGTGTTATTAGAAAATCGGTGATTTAAACCCACGGTAATTATTTGATGATTATCCAAAAAATAACGATAATTTGTAGTTTCATTATCATTGTTATTAGTCAACATTTCATTGTAATTACTATTTGAAGTGGCAACTACACCAACATCAACTGCCGAAATAAATTTCAAATCTAAACCAATTTTTTTCTGAAGAGAAACGTCCATTTTTTTATAAAATACATCCGATTCTAAAAATAAACCCGAATATCTATAAGCCCAGTATAAATAATCTTGCACAACAACATCAAATTTATTTAAATTATAGGCTTCTTCTAACAATTTTACAGCCAATAAATAACGACCCGTTTTAAAATTGGCAATTCCCATTCTCACTTTTAAATAATAAAAATCTGTTCCCTTTTTTTTATAATTTTTGCCTTCTACAAGTAAGGTTTTCCAATCTTGCTTTACAAATAAATCATACGTTAAACTATCTATAGTTTTATATGAATCTTTGGTTTCCTGAGATTTTACTGAAGCAATTATTAGTAACAAAACCAATATCAATCCTGTTTTTTTGCCCATTTTAAATGAATTTTATTTTTATTTGGTTGCTTACAAACACAACTTATTTCTTTGTTTTTAGCAATAGTAATTGCTGCTGAAAAAAGTTTTTTGTTATTATTTCCTGTAATTATCGAATTCAGTTCCACTTCTTTTTGGTTGAATAACATCTCACTTTTTTTATAATTCAACTGATACTTTCCTTTTAAAAAAATACCGAAAGGCACTAAAAAATCTTGAACTATTCTTATTGAAGAAGCATACAAATGATGGATAGGAAAACGTGAGTTAATAGTTAACTCGGTGTGTTCTGCAAAAACAACTTTGTACAACGATTTGTAAAAAATTGCCAAAGGACTTTTTTGTGACCCTATGTAATTTACAATATCAAACGTTTTATTGTTATTTATGTAATACAATTTTGCACCTGTTTTTTTACAAGCCAAAAATGACTGATTGTAAATATCTATCTTACTTTCTATCTCATACAATTTTACTTCTGAATTTTCATTTTGAATTTCAATGGTAAATTCATCTCCCGGATTCCATTTAAAAGCATCAAAAAGCAAAGTAGATGCATTGATATTTGAAACGGCACAATTTTCTAAAGGAATTCCTTTTTGAATATAATCTTGTTTTCCTGTTTCATCTTCAACAATAAAATCTTCCAAAGGGAAAAACAATGCAGGACTACCTATTTTTGAAGAAGCTTGTAATTGAAAATGAAGATGTGGATATGGTGAACGACCAGAATTTCCGCATTTAGCAAGTTCCTGACCTTCATAAACACTTTCACCAACAACTACTTTAATAGATTTTTTTTGTAAATGACTTAGCTTTGAATATAAATATGTATCGTGCTTTATAACAACGGTATTTCCCCAATTTTGCCTTGTATTTGCAATACCTATTTCATTATCTTCAACAGTGTTAACAACTGCTACAACAATGCCTTCCGCAGGAGAAATTACGGGTTTCCCAAAGCAATAATAATCACTTACAACATAACCATCATTCAAAAATTCAAGCTTTGTGTGTTCATCTTTAATTATAAAATCCCACGCAAATTGATAAAACCCTTTATGTGTATAAGCACCGTTATGTCCTTGATTAATAAACCATTTACCCATAAAAGGCAAACGTATGGAACTTACAAACGCTGCATACTCTTTATTAGATTGGCTGTCGAATAAATAGGCATTTGTTTCTGGATTTCTTTGTTGAATATACGTTAAATTAGGTGGTTTTGTTTGGTCGAATCTTATTTTAAAAGCATATAAAACACCTATCAACACAAGATTAAACGGTAATGAAAACACCGATAATTCAAATAATGTAAAAAGGCGATCGCTACCAATGGTTACTACAACTAACACTGGAATTAAAAAAATACTCCATAACAATGATTGCCTTGAGGGAATTAAAAAATAACCTCCAATTGCAATTGCTGAAAGTATAAAGTTAAATCCGTAATAGGTATAATTTAACGATCCTGTGTACAACCCTAGGAATGAATAAAACCAATAGGCAACAAAAAAACCAATTAATGAAAACAAAAAATGAACTCTTGAATGCACTAATAAACCAATGGCTATTAAAATCCCTGCCAAAATGTTAAACTGAAAAAAAATGGCACCTAACGATAAAAAATAGGTACCGAATGATGTATCTAAAAAAATAGCATCTAACAAATTCATGAAGTTTACCAAAGGATTCCCTCCTATTTTATAGAACATATTAGAAGGAAATAAAGCTTCTGAATTTAAATCGATATTTGTAAAAGCAGGAAACGATAGCATTAATACCCAAATGGCAACTAAAAATGGTAAACTTAAAAATGGAAGTCCATATTTTGTAAAAACCCCCATTAAAATAACGGTGACAAAAAAAGCCAACGCGCTACCAATTACCAATAAAAACAAAACTTCGAATCCAGGAGAAAAATAAGTTCCAATTCCTAAACCAACCAATAGCGAGTTAAAACTAAACAGGCCTTTTTGAATGGTTGTTTCATCGTATTCAAAAATTTTAGCTAAACCTATAGCAATAACAATGGCCATAAATCCGCAAACTCCAGTCCACCAATCCATAAAACTCACCAACAAAAGAATTCCCGCAAATAGTTTACTTTCAGAAAAAAATACCTGAGCATAACTTTTTAATATTGCTTTCCAAATGAAGGTACTATTATTGTTGAATTTTATGTTCATACCAAATTTTTACTGTAAATGTTTTGGAATTTCTTCTTGCTGCCTAAATACTTCTTTGTCTTCTTTTTTTCGAATTACATGAACTTCTTTATTGGCATCAATCATTACAATATTTGGACGGTATGTAATAAACTGCATCCATTGTGTCATGGTGTACGCACCAACACGTTTAATTACAAAACGATCATCTTTATTTAGTAATGGGAAATTAATATTTTTTCTAATTACATCAATATTCATACACAAAGGACCGTAAATTGTGGTTGGTTCAGACTGAAAACTTGTTTCGTGCAATGGGTAAATTTCATAATCGTACCAAAAAGCAGTAAACATTAAATTAATTCCTGCATCAATAACCATTGCTCTTCTTCCGTCAGCCAATCTTTTATTTGCTAAAACCGTACCTGCTAACCAACCTGCTTCATCAATCATAGCTCTACCCGTTTCCAAAATAAGCATTGGAAATTCATTATTTGGAAAAGAAGCTGCATTCATTGCAGAAGTTATGGCGTGTGAGTAATCATCAAAGCTAGGACATGTATCTGTTGCAGGCATATAAGCGCCCTGTAAAGTGTTTTGTGAAGCAAAACCGCCACCAATATCAATATAGCTAATTGTTGTTTCAAATCTGTTGTATGTTTTATTTGCTAAATCTGCTAATTTTTGAATTGCAATAGTATATGCTTTTGAAGTACTTATATAGGTTCCAACGTGTACGTGTAAACCTACTAAATCTATGAAACCACTACTTAAAATTCTGTTGATTGCATTCCAAGCTTCCCCATTTTCGTAGTTAAACCCAAAACGATCCCACTGCGGAATAATTCCCGTATCCATATTTACTCTAATAGCTACTTGTGGTTGTTTATCTAATTCTTTTCGTAATTCTAGAATGGTATTTAACTCGTCAAAATGATCAATATGAATTAGCGAATTATTATTAATGGCTAATTTTAAATCTTCCTTACTTTTATCTGGACCATTAAAAATAATTTTATTTCCTGGGATATTATTATCAATCGCTTTTTCGTATTCAAACCCTGAAACTACCTCAGCCCAAGCGCCTTCTTGATGAAAAACTCTGCAAACAGCATCTAAATAATTTGTTTTATAAGACCAAGCAAACTGCACTTTTGGATAGCGCGTAGCAAATGCTCTATAAGCGCTTCTATACGTATCTCTTATGGTGTTTTCAGAAATAATAAAAACAGGAGATCCATAGGTATCAATTATTGAATCTATTTCAACACCATCAATTTCACTAATTGGTCTTAACCGTTTTAAACTACCAAATTTATTAGGTATTCCTTCTACTACTTTTCGAAGAATTGGACGTTCGTATATTTTTTTACTCATCTCATTTATTTTATAATTCACCAAACACTATTATTTTTTCAAAATCGGATATGTCTCCAATCAAATCCCAAGAATACCGAATAAACATTTTTCCTGTTTTATATGCTGTTACGGGCTCAACTTTTTCACCCAAAGCTAATTTGCAAAGCATTTCAGGTAAATTTTGACCAGCACCAACCGCCAAATAAACCCAAGCTGGTATTCGAGGATTAATTTCTATTAAATAATATTCACCTTCGTCGGTTTTAATCATTTCAAGTTCTAATGCGCCACGCCACTTTGTTTTTTTAATAATGTCCTGCGTAATTTCAAGTAAACGTTCATCGCTAATGGTAATTCCGCCCCAAGCTTTTCCTTTATCTGTAATATATTGCTTACGCATAGGTACCGCCGAAACCGTATTTCCTTCACCATCACCTAACGCAATTACATTTACTTCTGTTCCCTGAATAGCTTGTTGAACCACAACAGGTAGTCCCCATTTTGCCGATAGTTTATTAAAATAATATTGTGCTTGTGCCAAATTAGAAACCTTAAAAGCTTCATAAAACTTACCCTTTATGTAATAAGGATAACTTAAAGGTTTTGGTAAATTATCTAATTCTTTAATATTTACTAGAGGTTTACTTTCAGGAACTATAATGTTATAATTGCTCGCATATTCTGGTAAATTATCTTTATGACGTTCTTCAAATTGTTCTAATGTAGGTAGAAACGTATGAATACCCATTTGTTTTAACTGATTATTGAATTTTATAAACAAAAACAATTCAGAATCGAAATTTGGAATCACAATATCCAATTTTTCTTTTTCATGAACATAGGCTAAACGTTCTAAAAAGGCTTCGCTTCCTGTAGAAGGAAAAGGCATTAAGTAAGACTTGTCTACCAAGCCTGGCATGTAGATTCCAGGTTCTAAGTTTTCATAAGCCAAGCCAATAATTTTAAGATCTATTCCACTCTTTTTTAGTGCTCTTATAACTGGAACACCAGGGCCAGGACTATCAATATTATTTAAGCCTGTTACTGCTATGGTTAATTTTTTATTTCCCATAACTAATCGGTCATATTTTCTTTTTTCAGAAAATCTAAAAATTCATACAAATCCTTTCCTGCAGTTAAATTATCAACCTCAAATTCTTGAATTATTTCTTGGATAATTTCATCTACCTTTTTACCCGATTTAAGTAGCTGAATAATAAACAAACCAATTTCATTGGTTACAAAAGATTCTCCAGTTGAAGGTTTAAATATAAAACCATTTTCACTAATGGCTAAAGCGCTTAATTTACTCATAGAAATTAAATTTAAGTGTCTATGCTGAACATTTCAACATACTTCAAATTTCAGCAATAATTTTAATATGATGTAATACCTAAGTTACACAACAAACACTTATTTTTAATATATTTTACGGATTTAATAAAAAAAGAAACTTTATTTTTAAAACATTATATTTTACAATCTTATTTTAGGCTATTTATATTTACTGAAATTTACTTTTAATTTAAAAAATGTCGATAACAATCTAAGTTACACATATACATTTGACAATAAAGCACAAACCTTATTAAAGAATAATCATTACTTTTTATAACACAAAAAAGGGTTGAAATAATTATTTCAACCCTTTTTTTTGATTTATATTTCTTTAATTAAAGACTGCTGTTTTATAGAAAACTTTCTAAAGCCAATTCATAACTTTGCAACCCAAAACCTGCAATTACCCCTTTTGCGTTTGGAGCAATGTATGAAGTATGTCTAAAATCTTCACGTGAATGCACGTTTGAAATGTGTACCTCAACAACAGGAGTTTCAATACCTTTAATAGCATCACCAATAGCAACTGAAGTGTGTGTATACGCACCCGCATTTAATATAACACCATCAAAACTAAAACCTACTTCGTGTAACTTATCAATTAATTCGCCTTCAATATTACTTTGAAAGTAAGTAAGTTCTATAGCTACATATTTCTTTTTTAACGTTTCAAAAAACTCTTCAAAAGTTAAACTTCCATAAATTGTAGGTTCGCGTTTTCCTAATAAATTTAAATTAGGTCCGTTTAAAATCAATATTTTTTTCATTTAGTAAAAGTAATTATTTTTTAGCAAAAAAAAAGGAAGCCAATGGCCTCCTTTTATAAATATTATAGAAATATTAGTTAAAATAGTAACCAACTGTTAATTGAAAAACGCTGTTTCTTTTTCCGTAATCATAATACCAATATCCTGGTGGTGGATTTTTAACATATCCTTTCCAAATATTTGTTAAACCACCAACATAACGTGCATTTAAGTTAAATCCATTGTCAAATTTATACCCAAAACCTACTAAAAAGTCAAAAGATGCATTTGTTAAATTATCTCTTAAATTAACAAACTCTTTCTCTGAACCATCAGCTGTTTTAGCAGATAATAAAAAACCTACTTGTGGACCAACTTCAAAAGAAGCTCCTTCACTAAAATAGTATTTAAACACAATAGGTATGTTTAAATAATCTAATTTATAATTATCTTCAGCCAACGTTATAGTACCATTTGGCCCTAAGAACCTTCCACCGTTGTAATGAAACCCTTGACCTGAATACATAATTTCTGGTTGCACAGATGTGCTTGGTGATGTTTCAAATTCTGCAACTAAACCAAAGTCATAAGCTGTTCTAAATCTAAGACCTCTAGGAGTTTCTCCCATAATAGAAGCAAAATTAACACCAGCTTTTATTCCAATCTCTGCTTGACCCTGAACACTTACCATTGTAAAAA
>CBDUAL010000062.1:0-12597 GCA_965365125.1 uncultured Lutibacter sp. | reverse complement strand
AGCGTTCTTTTGGAAAAGGATTGGTTCAGCGTTATTTGCCACTTTCGTACGGCACACAATTAAAAATAACCATTTCAAAATATTATACACCAAGCGGAAGATGTATTCAAGAACTAGATTATACCAATCGCAACGATCAAGGAACTATTCCTAAATTTTCAGACCAAGGGAGAGCAACTTATAAAACAGCAAATGGAAGAACTGTTTTTGGTGGAGGTGGAATTTTACCAGATGTTGAAATTAAAAAACCAATAACGACTGAAACAACCAAAGTTTTATTAAATTCAGATGCATTTTTTAATTATGCCACCAATTATTTTTATGAACATAAAACCATCTCAGAGGCTTCAAATTTTAATTTAAACGATTCAGATTTTAACTCATTAAAAAATTACATTTCAAAGCATCAATCAGATGTTGAAACTAAAACAGAGGCTGAATTTACAAAAGCAACTAAACTTGCTGAAGAGGAAAATTTAAATGGAAATTTAACCTCGAGTTATGCTGCGCTGTTAAAAAGTATTCATTCAGAAAAAATGAAGGAATTCGATAAAAATAAAAGTGAAATTTTATCCAATTTAACAGAGGAAATTGTTAAAAGATACTACTATGAAGAAGGTGTTTATCAGCAAAAAGTAGTTTTTGATGCAACCATTTTAGAAGCAGTTTTACTTTTAAACAATACTTCAAACTACCAAAAAATATTAAAAAACTAAACAAAGGCGGTAATTTACTGTTCAACAATATATACGTATCTTTGAACTCCAAATTTAAAATATGCAGCACACAAAAATATTAAATAGAACCAGAGCTCAAGAATCATCAGGAGCAATTGAACGTTTGTATATTTCAATGCGTCATTTATTTACACGAGGTTTTTACAAGCCAATGGGTATTTCTGGAGATGCTTTAAGACAAGCATTGTTATTACTTAGACCTGAAATTTATGGGTCAATAGCCGAAGAAAAAGTAGAGTTAAACGGACTTATTTATGTGGTTGAAAGGCTTCCTTTTGGAATTGAAGAATGTAGGTTTGTAAATTTAACTGCCGATGAAGGGTATTCAAATTCGCATTTTAAAGCAATTGTTCCTCCAAAACGAAGAAGAAATTGTTTCAGAATTGATAAAGATCAAATGAATATTGAAGTTACTAGGGGAAGATCTGAAATTTACGATATTCTTACACATTTAACCTTCCTATTTATTGAGTCTCATAAAATTGCTGATAAAGTTTTAATCAACGAAGAAACAGCAACCATAAGAGAATGGAAAAAGTTAGAAGAGGTTGTACTTCATAATAAAAAATTATCAAAAGATGAGCGCGATATTATGTTGGCGCATATAGCAAGCATTTTAGGTAGAACATTTGCTGAAACTCAAGCCGTACATTTAGAACTTTCAGAAAAAAATAATGAAGACCGTTTTTTTCAAGTTATTTATTGGTTAGGGCATTTAGCCATTCAAGAAAAAGTACATAATTTAAAACGAACTATTACATTTAGCCCCGTATTGCGCGAGCGCATTGGGCATCATATTTATGGTGAAATGTGGGCAAATAGTATAAAGGATGCCTTATATGAAAATAATTTATTAGAGCGCCCTATTCATATTATTAGTGCCAATATGCACAGTGTAATGAATTCTATTTACGCACCATTGGTATTGCCAAATCAAATAGTTGATAATGATACCATTTCATTATTTGAATTGTTAAGTAAAGACGATAATGAAGATTTACGAAAACAAGTAAAGGAATATGCTTCTAAAAATGGTTTAATCTATATTAAGGATACTTCTGGAACAAATATTAATGTTCAAATAATTGATACTGATAAAATTGATATTAGCAAAACGCAATATACAATAGAACATAGTGCAGAGCACGAGGAAAAACCTGTAATAATTGTAATGGATTATGCGTTTGGAGAGCAGGCTTATGAAACAATGGATGAGTTGCTAAAGCCATACATTTGTGCGAAAGGTAAAAAACACCATTTAAATGTTGATTCTGTTTCTATTATGGGAAAAGCCGGTATTTTAGAAGGGGGAAAAGGAGATATTATGATTCCGTCATCTCATATTTTTGAAGGAACGGCCGATAATTATCCGTTTAAAAATCAGCTAAAAAAGAAAGGATTTCAAGGCTGTGGAGTGGGTGTGTATACGGGAGCTATGGTAACTGTTTTAGGTACATCTCTTCAAAATAAAGACATTTTAAAATTCTTCCATGATTCTACCTGGAAAGTTACAGGTCTTGAAATGGAAGGAGCTCATTACCAAAAAGCAATTCAGGCTGCATCAAAAATTAGAGGAAATATTTCAAGTAAAGTTAAAGTTAGGTATGCATATTACGCTTCTGATAATCCATTAGAAACGGGTAGTACGCTAGCCTCTGGAGGTCTAGGAACCACAGGTGTTTTACCAACCTACGTAATTACATATAAAATTTTAGAACAAATATTTTAATTCGTTGCAAAAAAGACGCTACATATTTCCCAAAAGAATATTCGATATAAGTTTTTCATTGGTTGTAATTATTACAATTTTAACTTGGCTTACACCACTGGTGGCTCTAATTATTTTTTTAGAATCTGGAGAACATTTATTTTTTAAACAAAAACGAATTGGCAAAAACGGTAAACCTTTTCATATTTATAAGTTTAAAAGTATGAAAGGAAGTGCGCCCGTAAATGATCCATTATTATCAATAGACGAAGCAAATCGTATTACAAAATTTGGTAAATTTATGCGCAAATATAGAATTGATGAAATTCCGCAATTTGTGAATGTTTTAGGGGGTGAAATGAGTATTGTGGGGCCAAGACCAGAGCGACAATTATTTTTGGATGAAATAATTTTAAAAATTCCAAAATATAAAAAAATACTTTTATTAAAGCCAGGAATTACATCATTAGGTCAAATAAAATATGGCTATGCAGATGATTTACAACAAATGTTAAAACGTGCCAGATACGACTTGGTTTATTTAGATAATTTAAGTTTTTGGACAGATATTAAAGTAATTTTAAATACAATAGTTATTGTATTTCAAGGAAAAGGAAGATAGATAACACAACACACAATTATGAATGTATTAATTTTAGGATCAGGAGGAAGAGAACACGCAATGGCTTGGAAAATAGCACAAAGTGATTTATTAGATAAACTTTTTATTGCACCAGGTAATGCGGGAACAAAAGAGGTAGGAACCAATTTAGAAATCAATCAAACAGATTTTGAAACTGTAAAAAAAGCAGTACTAGATAATAATATTGAATTGGTAATTGTTGGGCCTGAAGATCCTTTAGTGAAAGGTATTCATGATTTCTTTTTGAAGGATGATGAACTAAAAAATATACCTGTTATTGGACCAGAAAAATATGCTGCACAATTAGAAGGAAGTAAAGAGTTTGCTAAAGAATTTATGTATCGTCATAACATTCCAACAGCAGCGTACGAAAGTTTTACTGCCGAAAATTTAGAAGAAGGGTATAAATTCTTAGAAACTTTAGATGCTCCTTATGTTTTAAAAGCTGATGGTTTAGCTGCAGGTAAAGGTGTGGTAATTTTAAACGATTTACAAGAGGCTAAAGATGAGTTAAAAGACATGTTGGCCAATCAAAAATTTGGTGCAGCGAGTAGTAAAGTGGTAATTGAAGAATTTTTAGACGGTATTGAGCTTAGTTGCTTTGTTTTAACCGATGGTAAAAGCTACGTAACCTTGCCTAGCGCCAAAGATTACAAACGTATTGGTGAAGGAGATAAAGGGTTAAATACAGGTGGTATGGGAGCTGTTTCACCAGTACCTTTTGCTACCGATGAATTAATGAAAAAAATTGATGAATTGGTGATTAAACCAACTATTGATGGATTTCAAAAAGATAATATTTCTTATGTTGGTTTTGTTTTTATAGGTTTAATTCTTGTAAAAGGTGAAATTAAAGTAATTGAATACAATTGCCGAATGGGAGATCCTGAAACCGAAGTGGTAATTCCATTGATTGAGAGTGATTTCTTAGAATTGTTAATTGCAACAGGAAAAAAAGAATTACATACCAAAACTATTGAAATTAAAAACCAAAGTGCTTGTACCGTTGTATTAGTTTCAGGTGGATATCCTGAAGCGTATGAAAATGGAAAAGAAATTTTAGGTGTAAACACGGTTGAAAACTCAATTCCTTTTCATGCAGGAACTAAAATGGTTGATGGTAAATTAGTTACCAATGGAGGTAGAGTTATTGCTGTTACTTCCTACGGAAGCGATTTTAAAGACGCCTTAAAAACATCGTACAACAGCATTGAAAAAATATGTTTTAACGGAATGAACTTTAGAACAGATATTGGATTTGACTTGTAAAAAAAAATTCTTGTAGCTCCATTAAACTGGGGATTGGGTCATGCAACACGTTGTATTCCTATTATTCGCGCGTTAATAATAGCAGGTTTTGAACCTGTTTTAGCAAGTGATGGTGAAGCGTTGTTATTGCTTCAAAAAGAATTTCCTTTCTTAAAAAACTACACACTTCCATCGTATAATATAAGGTATGCTAAAAGCGGCAAAAATTTAAAATTTAAACTGTTTTTTAGGATACCTTTTGTTTTTTTAGCCATTCAAAAAGAACAAAAAGTAACCGCTGAAATTATTCAAAAAGAAGAAATTAAAGGCATCATTTCAGACAATAGATTTGGCGTTTATTCTTCAAAAATTCCATCCGTTTATATTACGCATCAGCTACAAGTTTTATCTGGACTTACAACAAAAATAACCACTGCTTTTCATCAAAAAATCATTAAAAAATTTAACGAATGTTGGGTGCCAGATGTTGCTAATGAATTTAATTTGTCAGGGAAATTAGGACATTTAAAAAACAACAACTTCAACCTGAAATATATAGGTGTTTTAAGCAGGTTTAGTTTTATGGAAAAACCGTTAAAATACGACTTATTAGTGTTGCTGTCGGGCCCTGAACCACAAAGAACACTATTAGAAGCTAAGTTGTTAAAAGCGCTTAAAAACTACAAGGGAAGCGTACTATTTGTGCGTGGTGTTTTAAACACTTCAATAAAAATTTTAGCAGCTAAACATATTGAAATAAAGGATTATTTATTAAGTGAAGAATTAGAAATTGCTCTAAATTCAAGTAAATTAGTAATCGCACGATCAGGTTATTCAACAATTATGGATGTAGCAGTTTTAGAAAAAAAAGCATTTTTTATTCCTACGCCAGGGCAACAGGAACAGCAATATTTAGCAAAAAAACTTTCTGAAGATAAAATTGCACCTTTTAAACAACAAGATGATTTTAAGATGGAAGATTTAAAGCAAACAGAAAACTATACTGGATTTAAAGTATATAAAAGCGAAATAGACTTACATAGCTTTAAATTGTTCCAAAGTAAATGAAAATTCTGAACCACGTTCATTTTTACTTTTCACAAAAATTTGTTCGTCGTGCGCTTCAATAATGTGTTTTACAATTGAGAGCCCCAAACCTGAACCACCCTGATCTCTAGATCTACTTTGATCTACACGGTAAAAACGTTCAAAAAGACGATCAATATGCTCCTCTTTAATTCCCTCACCATTATCTTTAACTTTTATTAGTATTTTGCTGTTTTTAACAGCTTCCATACTAACAACGGTTGCTCCATTAATTTTTCCATACTTAATAGAATTCATAATTAAGTTGGTAAGTACTTGTTCAATGCGTTCAATATCACCAATTACCATAATTGGATACTCGTAATACTTGTTTAAAAGCAAAGTTACATTGCGTTTTTTAGCTTCAATTTCTAATAAATCAAATACATCTTGCACCAATTGTACAATATTAAAAGACTGTTTTTTTAGATTTAAATTATTAGATTCTAGTTTTGAAATTAAATCTAAATCTTTCACAATAGCTATTAAACGTTCAACTCCTTTATTGGCTCTTTTTAAGTATTTTTTACCAATACGTTTGTCATTCATAGCTCCATCTTCCAGTGTTAATAAATAACCCTGCACCGTAAAAAGGGGCGTTTTTAATTCATGGGAAATATTTCCTAAAAACTCACGACGATAATCTTCTCTAAGGTTTAAGTTTTGAATTTGTTGTTGTTTGTTTTTAGCAAATTGTTGCACTTCCCGTGAGAGTTTATCTAAATCGGCAGAAACAGCCGTTTTATTTAGGTCTGAAGCGTCTAATAATGAAACATTGTCGTAAATTTTCTTAATTCGTAGGTTGATAAATTTTTCAACGCGGTATTGAATGATGAAAAAAGAAAAAGAATATATAATTGCAACAAATATAAATACCGTTGTAATTGGTAAATACCTGTTTAAGAAGAAATAAGAACTTAAATAAAATACAACTAATGAAGTAAATGTTAAAATTAAGGAAGTCCAAAAAGCAAAGGAATATGTTTTTTTAATCTTCATTAATTACAAATTTATACCCAACACCTTTTACGGTTTTAAAATAATCATCACCAATTTTTTCGCGTAATTTTCTAATATGCACATCAATAGTTCTTCCGCCAACAACCACTTCATTTCCCCAAACAAGATTTAAAATATCATCTCGTTTAAATACTTTTTCAGGTTTTGAAGCTAATAATGAAAACAATTCAAACTCTTTTCTTGGCAGTGAAAGTTTTTCACCATCTTTAATAATAATATACTCATCACGATCAATAACAATACCACCAACGTTTATTTGATTTTGGTTATCATCTTTGGAAACGTTACCAGTTTCATTAACTCTTCTTAACAACCCTTTAATTTTACTTATTAAAACCTTCGGTTTAATAGGCTTTGTAATATAATCATCAGCTCCAACATTAAATCCAGCAACTTGAGAATAATCTTCTCCACGAGCTGTAAAAAAGGTAATTAATGTATGTGCTAAACTTTCAGTTGCCCTAATTTTTTCACAGGCTTCAATACCATCCATTTCAGGCATCATAATGTCTAAAATAATAAGATGAGGAATTTCTGCTTTTGCAATTTTAAGGGCTTCAACTCCATTTTTAGCAGTAAATATGGTGTAACCTTCATTTTTTAAATTGTAACCAACAATTTCCAAAATATCAGGTTCGTCATCAACAAGTAGTATTTTAATATCTGATTTTTTCATAATTTATTCAATAAAAACAGTCAAATGTAAACATAAATTAATAGCAGATTGCATTACGAATATACTATTTAAAATTATAACAATTACATAACATTAAACTTACATAACCTTAATTTTTGAGGGAAAACAGTAATTTTCTGCTTTTTTGAAACGTTAAAACTTAAAAAAAAGCTATTTGAAGTAAAATTTAAAATAGATAGCAGTGCTATTTTAGAATTTATTATATTTAAATAAAAATTTGAAATGAATACTAAGATTAATTTTGAACATATCCTTTTTCTGGATATTGAAACAGTACCTGAGGTTGAAAACTTCAATTATTTATCAGAAGAAAAACAGGAACTTTATGCCTTAAAAACACACTACCAACGTAAAGAAGAATTTACGGCGGAAGAATTTTATGACAGGGCAGGAATTTGGGCTGAATTTGGAAAAATTGTATGTATTTCGGTTGGATTTTTTACGCACTTTAATTCTGAAGATCGAAAATTTAGAGTCACTTCATTTTATGGTGATGAGGTTAAAATTTTAGAAGATTTTAAAGAATTATTAAGTAAACATTTTTACAAACCACAACACGTTTTATGTGCGCATAACGGCAAAGAATTTGATTTTCCGTACATAGCAAGAAGAATGATTATTCAGCAAATTTCCTTGCCTGAAAAATTAAATTTATTCGGAAAAAAACCTTGGGAAATTCCACATTTAGATACTATGGAATTGTGGAAATTTGGCGATTATAAACATTATACATCTCTTAAATTATTAACTGCTATTTTGGGAATTCCTTCACCTAAAGATGATATATCTGGTAGTGAAGTTGGCGCAGTATATTACAAAGAAAAAAACATAAAACGCATTGTAACCTATTGCGAAAAAGACACCATTGCTATTGCACAATTATTATTGCGTTTTAACAATGAACCTTTAATTGAGGAACTAAATATTGTACATGTTTAAAAGTGTGAAATATTGAAGCTTGTCATTCTGAATTTATTTCAGAATCTCACCATGCTGCTAACGAATTAGTATGAGAACCTGAAATCGAAGATTCACGAATTCCATACTCTAAAATAAAAAATGGATAAGTAAACAAGTTAAGTTTGACGAAAATTTTACTTTTCAGAAAGCCTGTTTTTAGACTAAAAATAGTATAAATTACCCCTCCAACATAGAAGAAAGTTCAAACCAACGTTCCTCTTTTTTATCAATTGATTCTGAAATTTCTTTTAGTTTAATAGAGAGTTCATTTATTTCTTCACCAGAAAGCGATGCATCTAAAAACTGAGTTTCAATTTCACTTTTTTTCTTATTTAATTTTTCAATTTCACCTTCAATACCATCATACTCTTTTTTCTCTTTGTATGATAGTTTTGCTTTGTTGGTTACAGGTTTTTCTTTCGTTTCTAGTTGTTTTACAGTAACCGCTTGCTCTTTAGGTTTAGAATCTTCATAGACTCTAAAATCAGAATAATTACCAGGAAAATCTTCTACAACACCATCACCTCTAAATACAAATAAATGATCTACAATTTTATCCATAAAATAACGGTCATGCGATACCACTAATAAACAACCAGGGAAATCTAATAAAAAGTTCTCCAATACATTTAGGGTAATAATATCTAAATCGTTGGTAGGCTCATCTAAAATTAAAAAGTTAGGATTCTGAATTAAAACGGTACATAAATACAAACGTTTGCGTTCTCCACCACTTAACTTTTCAACAAAATCGTACTGACGTTTACGGCTAAACAAAAAGCGTTCTAGTAATTGAGCTGCAGAAATTTTTCGTCCTTTAGTTAACGGAATAAATTCTCCAAATTCCTTAATAACTTCAATAACTTTTTGACCCGGTTTTATAACAATTCCATCCTGAGAGTAATAGCCGAATTTTATAGTTTCACCAACAACCACTTTACCGCTGTCAACAGGTATTTCTTCAGTAATAATTTTTAAAAAACTAGATTTTCCAGTACCATTTTTTCCAATAATACCAATACGTTCACCACGTAAAAAATTATACTCAAATTTTTCTAATATTTTTAAATCGCCAAACGATTTTGAGATTTTATGAAGCTCTAAAATTTTAGTTCCCATACGCGCCATATCAATTTCTAACTGAACTTTATGGTCGTTTCTTCGTTTAGATGCTGCTTCTTTAATTACATAAAAATCGTCTTGTCTACTCTTACTTTTAGTAGTACGGGCTTTTGGTTGCCTGCGCATCCAATCCAATTCTTTTTTAAACAAGTTTTTGGCTTTATCAACCGTTGCTTGTTCTTGCTCAATACGTTCTTCTTTTTTTTGTAAATAGTTAGAGTAATTTCCTTTGTAGGTATAAAAACCACCATTGTCTAATTCAACAATTTCATTACACACACGCTCTAAAAAAAAGCGGTCATGCGTAACCATAAACAAAGTTATTTTTTCCTTTTCAAAATAACTTTCTAACCATTCAATCATTTCTAAATCTAAATGGTTGGTAGGCTCATCTAAAATTAATAAATCGGGTTTATGAATTAAAATTAAAGCCAACGATAAACGTTTACGTTGCCCTCCAGAAAGGTCGCCAACTTTCTGCGTTAAATCGTCTAATTTTAGCTTAAAAAGAATTTGTTTAAACTGAGTTTCAAAATCCCAAGCATTCAGTTGTTCCATTTTTTCAAACGCACGCTGGTACTCTTTTTCATCTTCTGGGTGCAATAATGCATGTTCATAAGCTTCAATAACCTTCAATGTTTGGTTATCCGAATCAAAAATGGTTTCTTCAACAGTCAAAGCATCGTTTAAAGCATCTTCTTGCGATAAATACTCAATTTTAAGATCTTTTCTGCTTACAATTTGCCCAGTGTCCGAACTATCCAAACCAGCAATAATATTTAACATAGACGTTTTTCCAGTCCCGTTTTTAGCAATAAAAGCAATTTTTTGATCTTTATTAATTCCAAAAGAAATGTTGCTAAACAATTCTAATTCACCAAAAGCTTTCGAAATATTTTCAACTGATAAGTAATTCATTCACCGTATAATTTGCCGCAAAATTACACAAAATAAAGCCATTACTACAATTTAAATTATTTGGGCGTTCCCCGTTGGGTCAGGCTTTCGCTACTCGCTTTTTTTTATTGCGAAAAGCAATAAAAAAAGAGCTCAAACAAATAGCTCTATCCTTAACGCTTTATGTTACAAAATTTAAACCTAACAGGTTTCAAAAACCTGTTAGGTTTGGTTGTTTACTACTTCAAAATATATTGTATTTTTATCAAAAAATAAAAAATGCTCTCAATACAAAATCTTTCTATTGCTTTTAAATCAAATAACGAACTAACTACCGTAGTTCACAACATTTCATTTGAGTTACAGCAACAACAAATTTTAGGAATTGTGGGCGAATCGGGTAGCGGAAAATCGGTGACTTCATTAGCCGTTTTGGGTTTATTAGATAAAAATGCGAATGTTGAAGGCGCTATACTTTTTAATGAAACCGACTTAACAAAAATTTCAAAAAAAGAATTTCAAAAAATACGTGGCAATCAAATTTCTATGATTTTTCAAGAGCCAATGAGTTCTTTAAATCCCAGTTTAACCTGTGGATATCAGGTTTTAGAAATATTGTTGCAACATAAAAAAATCTCAAAATCTGAAGCTAAGAAAGAAGTAATTTCATTGTTTAACAAAGTAAAATTACCTAGAGCCGAAACTATTTTTACACAATATCCACATCAAATTTCTGGCGGTCAAAAACAACGTGTTATGATTGCCATGGCCATTGCTTGCAAACCGCAAATTTTAATTGCCGATGAACCAACAACAGCCTTAGATGTAACCGTTCAAAAAGAAATTATTGAGTTGTTAAAAGAGTTGCAACAAGAAACACAAATGAGCATTATTTTTATAACGCATGATTTGGCATTGGTTTCAGAAATTGCCGATTCAGTTTTAGTAATGTATCAAGGAGAAATTGTGGAGCAAGGAGCTGCAAAACAAGTATTTAAATCGCCAACACATAATTATACCAAAGCATTAATTAATTCAAAACCTAGTTTAACCGAGCGCATAAAAATATTACCAACGGTACAGGATTTTGTTGAACAAACAATTAAAAACGAGGTATATACTTCGGAGCAAAGAAATGAATTTCATAAAAAAATATATGCAAACAAACCTTTGTTAGAAGTGCATAATTTAGCTACTTATTTTAATGCTGATACCAGTTTTTTCTTTGGAAAACCAACAACAGTAAAAGCTGTTGATGGTGTTTCTTTTAGCTTGTTTGAAGGTGAAACTTTAGGGTTGGTTGGTGAGTCTGGTTGTGGAAAAACAACATTGGGTCGTACTATTTTACATTTAGAAAAGGCTACAAAAGGACAAGTATTTTACAATCAGCAAGATGTAACTACGCTTTCAAAAAAAGCCTTAAAAAGTTTTAGAAAGGAAGTTCAAATCATATTTCAAGATCCTTTTTCTTCTTTAAACCCAAGAATTCCGGTTGGAAAAGCCATTATGGAACCTATGAAAGTGCACGGAATTTTGAATTCTTCCGCAGAAAGAAAACAATACGTAGTTGATATTTTAAAACGTGTTGGATTACATGAGGAACATTTTTACCGTTATCCGCATGAGTTTTCAGGTGGGCAGCGTCAACGTATTGGAATTGCACGTACCATTGCCTTAAAACCAAAATTAATAATTTGTGACGAATCGGTTTCGGCTTTAGATGTTTCGGTACAAGCACAAGTTTTAAACTTGTTAAACGAATTAAAGCAAGATTTTGGGTTTACCTATATTTTTATTTCGCACGATTTGGCAGTTGTAAAATATATGTCTGATCAATTAGTGGTCATGAATAAAGGAAAAATTGAAGAAATTGGAGATGCTGATGTAATTTATAAAGCCCCAAAAACCAACTATACCCAAAAATTAATTGACGCCATTCCGAAAGGAATTTAACTTCAATAAATTGTATATTGCGCCCATCTATGAAACGTAATTTTTTATTCAATTTAATTTTTGTCGGAATTCTAGCAATTTCTAGTAATTTCTATGCGCAAGAATTAATAGATGAAGAAAAAAATTTAGCGTTTCAAACCCATTTTTTTGAAGCTTTAAAGCAAAAAGCAATCAATAATTATGCAAAAGCTATTGAAAGTTTAGAGTTATGTATGGCTATAGATGCTAGCAGTAAAGCAGTTGAATTTGAATTTTCAAAAAATTACTTGGAGTTAAAAAAATATTTTGAAGCCGAAATATTTATAGATAAAGCGTTGTTGAAAGATGCAAATAATGTGCATTTATTAAAACATAAAGTGGCTATTTATAAAGCGCAACGTAATTTTGAAGCTGCAATTAAAATTCAACAAAAAATAATTGAAACGCATACTAAATATACTGATGAGTTGGTTTTATTGTATTTACAAAACCAAGATTTTGAAAAAGCACAATCTTTAATTGTTGAAATTGAAGATAATGCTTTAGC
>CBDUAL010000061.1:0-12653 GCA_965365125.1 uncultured Lutibacter sp. | reverse complement strand
CAATGTATGTCAATCCTTTCGGACCGTGATAAACACCATACATACCAGCCATAACTGCTAATAAAACCTGTGCAGTACAAATATTTGAGGTTGCTTTTTCACGTTTAATATGTTGCTCACGCGTTTGCAAAGCCATACGCAACGCACGGTTTCCATCTTTATCTTGTGTAACTCCAATAATTCTACCTGGAATATTTCTTTTATAAGCTTCTTTAGTTGCAAAATAGGCTGCATGCGGACCACCGTAACCCATTGGAATACCAAAGCGTTGTGTGGTTCCAACTACAACATCAGCGCCCCATTCACCAGGAGGTGTTAATAAAGTTAAACTTAACAAATCTGCAGCTACAGCAACTCTAGCTTCAACAGCTGCAGCTTTTTCTACAAAACTTTTATAATTGTGTACCTGACCGTTTTTTGAAGGGTATTGTAAAATAGCTCCATAAACGTTCTCTGTAAATTCAAATTTTAAATGATTTCCAAAAACCAATTCAATTCCTAGCGGAATTGCTCTTGTTTTTAAAATATCAATGGTTTGTGGTAGTATTTCTTCTGAAACAAAAAATTGTACAGCATTTATTTTTTTCTGAGCTCTAGAGCGTGTGTTAAACAACATAATCATTGCTTCAGCAGCAGCAGTTCCTTCATCTAATAACGATGCGTTTGCCAACTCCATTCCAGTCAATTCAGAAACCATTGTTTGGTAATTTAACAATGCTTCTAAACGCCCCTGAGCAATCTCAGCCTGATAAGGGGTGTATGCTGTATACCATCCCGGGTTTTCCAAAATATTACGTTGAATAACACCTGGAAGTATGGTTGGATGATACCCTAAACCAATATAATTTTTAAAGAGTTTGTTTTTATTTGATAACTCTAAAATATGACTTGCATATTCAAACTCACTCAATTCTTTTGGCAAGTTCAAATCATTTTTTAATCTAATATCCGCAGGAATTGTTTTGTCAATTAATTCGTCTATTGAAGCAACTCCAATAGTTTTTATCATTTCTTTAACGCCATGCTCACGGGGCCCTACGTGTCTTAAAACAAAAGAGTCTGTTCTCATTTTTTTAATTAGTATATAAAGTTTATGGAGCACAAAAATACTTAAAAAGCAACGAGTCAATTGCTATTTTTATTACTAATTATAATATTTTGTTAACCATTATTTTATTGAATATTCAAATAGTACATTTGTGTAATGCAATTTTTAAAGAAAATTATTGATTTCTATATTTTTAGTAACATTCATGTAGCTTTAGCTGGGTTTTGTTTAACTAAAATTACCTTGCTCAAATTTGGGTTTACTACTTCTATTTCACCATTATTTGTGGCACTTTCTATAATTGTGTCTTATAGCTTTATTCGATTTCATGAAATTAAAACAAATAGATTAAGTTGGTTAAAACAATGGTATCTTCAGCAAAAAAAAGGTTTAATTGTGTTGTCTGTAGTTTCAGTTTTGGGAATAAGTTATATATTGTTTTTTACTGAATTTAATCTGAATTCATTAATAATTGTATTTCCCTTCGCTTTTATGACTTTTTTTTACGTGATACCCATTTTTAAAATAGGGAATTTAGAAGTTTCTTTTCGCAATTTTCCTGGTGTTAAAATTTTTAGCATTGCCATTGCTTGGGCTGGAATTTCGGTTTTATTTCCTTTATACGAAGAAGGCTTTAAATTTAACCTAAGTGTATTTATTGAATTTATACAGCGTATTTTAATTTTGATAGCAATAACACTTCCTTTTGATATTAGAGATTTGCCATCTGATTCAGAAGAATTAAAAACAATACCACAGGTTTTAGGCGTTCACAATACTAAAATTGTTGGAACGTTGTTATTGGTGTTTTTTGTGCTGTTAGGATTTATTCAAAATACCTATCTAACAACAACTTTTATAATAGCAATTGTTACCGTGGTGTTTTTATGGTTTTCAACGGTAAATAATTCTAGATATTACGCAAGTTTTTGGGTAGAAGCAATTCCAATTTTTTGGTTGTGTTTAATTGTACTATTTTTAAATAATTAAATCAGAAGAAATGGATAGAAAATACAAACAGTATTTTGAAACAAATAAAGAAACTTGGAATAAAAAAGTGCGTATTCATACAAAGTCCGAGTTTTATGATGTTGCAAGTTTTTTAAAAGGAAAAACGTCGTTAAATGCCTATGAATTAGAAGAATTAGGAGGTGTAGAGGGAAAATTATTATTGCATTTACAATGTCATTTTGGGCAAGATACCTTAAGTTGGAGTAGGCTAGGGGCTAAATGCACGGGGATAGATTTGTCTAGCGATGGAATAAAAGAAGCAATTAAATTAAATGAAAAATTAGGGTTAGACGCAACGTTTATAGAAAGTAATTTGTATGACGTTCCGCAAAAAGTAACTGGAGAGTTTGATATTGTTTTTACATCTTATGGAGTTATTGGTTGGTTGCCCGATTTAACAACATGGGGTGAAATTATTGCGGGTAAATTAAAAAAAGGAGGTGTGTTTTATATGGTTGAATTTCATCCGATTGTTTGGATGTTCGATTTTTTGCAAACACCACCAAAACTAAACTATCCGTACTTAAATAAAGGGGTGATTTATGAAGAATACAAAGGAACTTACACAAATTCTGACGCTGATATTTTAAGTAAAGAATATGGTTGGAATCACGGTTTAGGGGAAGTTATTACTGCATTAACAACTGCCGGATTACATATTGAGTTTTTACATGAATTTGAAAAATCGCCTTACAATAGTTTTCCTGAAATGGATGCAACTGATGACGGCATGTTTGTGTTAAAAAACGAACAGCGAATGATTCCTTTGTTGTATTCGATAAGAGCTATAAAGAAATAAAAAAGGCTTCCGTAATAAATAGGAAGCCTCTTTTATAATATGTTGTTGATTCTTAACTTAATAATTTCTCTATTTTAGCCTTTTCTTCTTCAGCTAAAGCACCATCAACTAAAATTCTACCACTGTGTTCATCAGTAATAATTTTTCTACGGCTTGCAATTTCAACCTGTCTTTGAGGTGGAATTGTAAAGAAAGATCCCCCTGAAGCACCTCTTTCAATAGAAACAACAGCCAACCCGTTTTTTACAGTTGATCTAATTCTTTTGTACGCTTTTAATAAATGATCGTCAATTGATTCAGCATATTCAGCAGACTTTTCAAGTAGTAAGGTCTCTTCTTTAGCTGTATCTCCCATAATATCATCTAACTCGGCAACTTTGTGTTTTAAAAGATCTTCTTGCTTTGCAATATTTTCTTTAGTACCCGTAATTACTTCGTTTTTTTGCTCAATTTTAGCCTTAAATTCTTTAATTCTTTTTTCAGCTAATTCAATCTCAAGTTCTTGATATTCAGTTTCTTTAGCAATAGAGTTAAATTCTCTATTGTTACGAACGTTTTTTTGTTGCTCAGCATATTTTTTTACTAAAGCCTTAGCGTCTTCAATTACTTGTTTTTTGGCAGTAATTTCACTTTTAAAATTAACCACATCTGCATCTAAATTTGCAAGTCTTTTATTTAAACCTACAATTTCATCTTCTAAATCTTCAATCTCTAAAGGTAATTCACCTCTTACACTTTTAATTTCATCAACTCTTGAATCAATTAATTGTAAGTCGTAAAGCGCTCTTAACTTCTCTTCAACAGTAACTTCTTTCTTTTTAGCCATATTATAAGTAATATATTGGATTTGTGTTTCTTTGTGATAAAATGATTGCAAAATTAGGAAATTTTTTTGTAAGAATCTCAACTAAAAGATTTTTTGTGAATTGTTCACTTTCATAATGTCCAATATCTGCAATAATAAGTTTACCTTCTGCTTTGTAAAATTCGTGATATTTTACATCAGCAGTTATGTATATATCAGCACCTTTATGTATGGCGTTGTCAATAGCAAAACTTCCTGAGCCACCTAAAACAGCGACTTTTTTAATGGGCTTGTCTAAAATTTTAGAATGTCGAATTCCTTTAGCATTCATTTTTTCTTTAACATAATTCAAGAACTCTGAAGCCAGTTTTTCTTCAGGTAATTCACCTATCATTCCCATACCAATTTCTTGATGCATATTGTCTAAAGGAACAATGTCATACGCAACTTCTTCATAAGGATGTGCACTAAAAAGCGCAGATAAGATATGTTGTTCTATATGTTTTTCATAAATAACACTTATAAAAGTCTCTTTTTCGGTATGTAATTTTCCCTTTTCACCAATCACAGGATTTGAATGTTCATTTCCACGGTAAGTACCTAATCCTTCAGTATTAAAACTGCAAAAATCATAATTACCAATATTACCAGCGCCTGCTTTAAAAAGTGCTAAACGTACTTCTTCAGCGTTTTCAATAGGAGCATAAGTAGTTAATTTTTTAATGGTATTTTTTTGAGGAATCAATATTTTTTTATTCTGTAGTCCTAAAACCTCACATATTCTGGCATTAACTCCTTTAAAAGAATTATCAAGCGCAGTATGCATTGCATAAATAGCAATGTCGTTTTTAATGGCTTTTAAAATAACGCGTTCCACATAGTTTTTACCATTTAATTTTTTTAAGCCTGAAAAAATAATAGGATGAAAACTAACAATTAAATTACACTTTTTTTCAATAGCCTCATCAACTACATTTTCTAAGGTGTCTAGCGTAACCAAAACACCTGAAACAGGAGCATTGTAATTTCCAACTAATAGCCCTACATTGTCAAATCCTTCAGCATAATTTAAAGGCGCAATTTCTTCAATACAAGCGGTAATGTCTTTTATTTTCATGGTAGTTTCAAGTGGTTTTTACAAAGATAAATTTTACAGCAGAAAGTTAAAGAATTTAACTAGAAATTTAGTGATTTGTTTTGTATTTTCGCTTTTAGTGAATGTTTTAAGAAAAATACTGGTACCGTTTTCTTTGTTGTATGGTTTAATTACAACAATCCGTAATTTTTTATACACTAATAATGTTTTAAAATCTACAAAATTTAAAACACCAACCATTGTAGTTGGTAACTTAAGTGTGGGCGGAACCGGAAAAACACCTCAAATTGAATATTTAATTCGTTTGTTGCAAAACCATTATAAAATTGCAGTTTTAAGTAGAGGGTATAAACGAAAAAGTAAAGGTTTTGTACTCGCAGATGAGTTTGCTACTGCTGAAACTATTGGCGATGAGCCTTTTCAGTTTTATAAGAAATTTAAGAATGTAATAGTTTGTGTTGATGCAAACCGAACCAACGGAATTCAACAGTTAGAAAAACTACAAACGCCACCCGATCTTATTTTATTAGATGATGCTTTTCAGCATAGAAAAGTGCAAGGAGGCTTTAATATTTTATTAACCTCCTATAATAATTTATATGTTGATGATTTTATGTTGCCAACAGGGAATTTAAGAGAAACAACCTTTGGTGCAAAAAGAGCACAGGCTATTATTGTAACTAAATGCCCTGAAAATCTTTCGGTTGAAGCGCAAAAAAACATTTCAAAAAAACTGAGTCCTACTAAAAATCAGCCTGTGTTTTTTACAACAATTAGTTATGATGAAACCTTGAAAGGTACTGCCGAACTACCGTTGCAAGAGTTAAATAACACTGAAATTTTATTAATTACGGGTATTGCAAATCCTGTTCCTTTGACTAATTATTTGATAAAGAAAGAGATAAAATTTAAGCATCTAAACTATCCAGATCATTATCATTTTAAAGAAAAAGATATTTTAGATATTCAACAATCATTTGATGCTATTCAATCAAAAAATAAGATAGTTTTAACTACAGAAAAAGATTATGTTCGTATCTTTGAACAGTTGAAAAATGTGTATTACATTTCAATAAAAACAACATTTATAACTAATAAAAATAGTTTTGATACTATTGTAAATAATTATGTGGGAAAAAGTTCAAGACACCGTTAAATTCCTTAAAGATAAAGGAATTACAACACCAGATTATGGTATTATTTTAGGAACAGGGCTGGGTAATTTAGTTGAGAAAATTACCATAGAAATTTCAATCTCTTATGATGAAATTCCAAATTTTCCAGTTTCAACTGTTGAAGGTCATTCAGGCGAATTAATTTTTGGAACTATTGGAACTAAAAAAGTATTGGCAATGCGAGGTCGATTTCATTTTTATGAAGGTTGGACTATGGAGCAAACCGTTTTTCCAGTAAGAGTAATGAAATATTTAGGTGTTGAAAACTTAATTGTTTCAAATGCTTCAGGAGGTGTAAATGCGAACTTTAAAGTTGGAGATGTTATGATTATTACAGATCATATTAATATGATTCCAGAGCACCCGCTTAGAGGTAAAAATGAAGAACGTTTTGGACCGCGTTTTGTTGATATGCACGAGCCGTATTGCAAAAAAATGATTTCTAAAATGGAAAATGTAGCCTATAAATTAGAAGTGAATGTTCACAAAGGTATTTATTTAGCTTTGCAAGGACCAACGTTTGAAACGCCTGCGGAATATAAAATGGTAAAAATTTTAGGTGCTGATGCTGTTGGAATGTCAACAGTTCCAGAAGTTATAGTTGCAAAACATATGGGAATGTCTTGCTTTGGAATTTCTGTAATTACTGATTTAGGAGTTGAAGGAATTGTTGAATCAGTTTCACATGAAGAAGTACAAGAAGTTGCAAAAAAATCAGAAAAAGTAGTAGGGAGATTGGTTGAAGAGTTTATAAAAAGTTAAATTGGTATAATATTAGCTGTTTGATTTAAAAATAATATAATGAAAAGAATAGTTATAAGTTGTTTGTTTTTAGTTTGTGCTGTTGTATTTGTAACGGCTCAAGATAGTGTTGAATTAAAGCATAACTTGAATTGGGAAAAAAGTTACAGTAAGGCAGAGATAATAGCTAAGAAGAAAAAGAAACCCTTATTAATATTCTTTACCGGTTCAGATTGGTGTGGTCCTTGTAAAATGTTGGTTGAAGATTTTTTTGAAACGGAAAAATTTAAAAAAATGGCAGATACTGAACTTGTTTTATATGAAGCAGACTTACCTAGAAATGCTGATTTAATTACAGATACTCAAAGAGAAGATAATTTAAAGCTTCGTTCAAAATACAATGTTAGTTCATATCCAACAGTAATTATTCTAAATAGTAAAGGAAAAGAAATTGGGCGAAAAAAGAGTTATAACTTTATGAGAGATCCAAATTATTATTTTAGTTTTATTGAAGATATATTGAAAAAATAAACATAAAAAAACCCGTATTTAGCGGGTTTTTTTTATGTTTATTAAAAATAGATTCTATTATTGATTTACAATTCTAAATGTTGTTCTTCTGTTTTGTCTGTGTTCTTTCTCATTACAAGAAACACCATCAGCACATCTGTTTGTTAAACGAGTTTCTCCAAAACCATTTCCAGTTAATTGACTAGAGTTAATTCCTTTAGAAATTAAATATTCAGTAACTGCCAATGCTCTTCTTTCAGATAAGTCTTGGTTGCTTTCTTTTGTTCCTCTAGCATCAGTATGAGATTCAATAACTACAGCTACACCTGTTTTTAATATAGGTAATAAGCGAGTGTCAATAATACTTTTAGCTTGAGGAGTTAAAGTTGCACTTCCTAAATTCCATGTTATAGGTAAAACACTATTTTCAGTTAAAGTACAGTCAACTTCTTTCCAAGAAGTTAAACCACCTTTTGTTACCAATATTTCTTTAGTTACAGTAGTGTAAACAGCTGGTACAGTAATCGTTTCTTCCCAAGCATCTTTAACTAAAACAACTTTTGAAATTGTAGTGTATTCAGCAGGAATGTCAACAACTTTTGTTGTAGGTGGAGTTGTCATCACTGTTTTTTTAACAATTTTGGTTACTTCAGGAATTTCAATTGTACGTGTACTAGGCTTTTGAGCAACTACAGTTTTTTTGTATGATTTTTCAAAACCAGATATCTCACTTCTTTCTGTATGCGCATCAACATTTAATTTTATTTGTTTTGTTGTTGTATATTCAGCAGGAATAGGTTTGTAACACCAGTATCTACAATCATTAGGGTCGCTAGATTCACAGTCAGGAGCTTTGTCGCTCATTTGCCAAACAGCTGAAGCAGCTTTAATTTCAGTTGTTACTGCATCTGGACTAAACGTCGCAGGAATCACTTTCAAAGTTGAAGCATCTTCTTTTGCTATATAAGAAATAGTTTCAGAGCCTAATGTGCCTGGTATAATTTCTAATTTATGACTAGCTTCTTTTACAACAACAACAACATCTTGTTGTTCATATACAGCAGGCACAATTACTAATTTAGTACTAGCTTCTTTTACCAACACTCTTTCTGTTTCGGTTTTATATTCAGCAGGGTGTGTTACAATTTTTTTGTAAGCAGCTTTTGTTTCAATGGTTACATCTTCGTTTTTCCAAATATCTGGAGTTTTACAACGAACATAACATTTACCTAGTTCAGGATTTTCGGGTAAATCTTGAGCGAAAGCAGTTGCTCCAAACACTAAAAGTGTTATTGATAATAGTAGTTTTTTCATAATGTTTAAAATTAATTTTAAGTATAAATTATATTGATTATTATCCATATGACCCAGGTATGGGGAGGAAGTCACAATTTTTTTCAAAGTTAATTTATTTATTTTAAATTTTCTTTAAAATATGAAGCCTCTATTTATAATTTATGATTATATAAACTTTTAATTATTCCGTCAGCCAATCCAACCTTTGGTACGTATATTTTTTTTGCACCACTCCATTTCATTGCGTTTAAATAAATTTTGGTTGCAGGTATAATTACATCGGCTCTATCAGGATTTAAATCTAATTCAGAGATGCGTTCATCATAAGTCATTTTTTTTAGAAAATGAAATTGTGATTTTATGTAAATATATGAAAGGGGTTTTCCTAGCGGTTTCCCAGAAAGCTTAAATAACTTGTTGATGTTTCCGCCTGAACCTATCATAGAAACCTTCTTTAGGTTCAACGTATTCGATTTTATCCAAACCTCCATGTTTTCCCAAACCTGCTTAAAGGATTTCTCTTTATTTAATAAGCGTACGGTTCCTATTTTAAACGACTTTGAATTGATGATTTTACCGTTTGAAAAAATGGTTATTTCGGTACTTCCCCCCCCCACATCAACATATAAATACGATTTGTCTTTTTCAATAATAGTTGATAAATCTGTAGAAAAAATAATTGCGGCTTCTTTTTTTCCATCAATAATATTGATTTTTACACCTGTTTTTTCTAAAATTTCATGAATAACTTCATGTCCGTTTGATGCATCTCTCATTGCTGAAGTTGCACAAGCATAATAATTTGTTACACCATGCACATCCATTAATAATTTAAAGGCTTCCATAGCTTTAATCATTCGACCTTTATTTTCTTCTGAAATAAAACCTTTAAGAAATGAGTCGGCACCTAAACGGATGGGTACCCTAACTAAAGCTGATTTTTTAAAGCTTGGTTCTGTGCTGTTTTTCTGAGTAATAATGTTTGAAACTAATAGTCTAATCGCATTTGATCCGATATCAATTCCAGCAAGTTTTTCAATTTTCAAAATAGGACTATTTATAATGTTTAGGGAATTCAGTTATAATTGTTTTTCCAGATTTTATGTTTTTCCAATGGCTAGTTTCAAATTTAATACCAATTACACCACAAGTAGGTACATGGTCTACTTGAATGCTACCAAATTTATTTACAAAATCGCTAATACCATGATCGTGGCTAAAAATAATAGCAGAATCAAAACTGTCATCTAAAGCCTTTACGGTTTTTATTAAATAACCATCGCTAAAATTGTACAACGATTTACTTATTTTTAAGTTGGCAAGTGGATAGTTAAAGCTGTAACTAAAAATCATAGCTGTGTGCAAAGCTCGGTTGGCACAACTTGAAATAAAAACATCGGGTGTTGCAATTTTTTTATTTAATACACCTGATATTAAATAGGCGTCATTGATTCCTCGTTGTTTTAAAGGTCTATCAATATCTTTGATACCTTCATATTCCCAAGAAGATTTTGCATGTCTAACAATATAAAGTGTTTTCATATAGTTTGTAGTTGATTTTTCAAATATAAAAAATTATGGTGCCAAACGGTCAATTTTCCAATCATAATCTTCTTGTAAAGTATATCGTATTCTATCGTGCATTCTATTAGGTCTTCCTTGCCAAAATTCAATGCTAATTGGTTTTACAATATACCCACCCCAATTTTTGGGTCTTGTAATTTCTTTATTTTTGAATTGTTCTTCAAAGGAAGCTAGCCTGTCATCTAAATACTTTCTTGATGCAACAACTTCGCTTTGGTCTGAAGCCCAAGCTCCTAATTTGCTTCCGTCAGGTCTAGATTCAAAATAACCGTCGGATAAATTTTCTGAAATTTTCTCAGCAGTTCCTTTTATAATAACTTGTCGTTCAATATGATGCCAAAAAAATGAGAGACATACATTTGGGTTTTCTTCAATAGCCAATCCTTTTTCGCTGTTATAATTGGTGTAAAAAATAAAGCCTTCCCAAGTGTATTTTTTTAGTAAAACCACCCTGTTTTTTGGAAAACCATCTTTTCCAATGGTTGAAATAGTCATAGCATTGGCTTCAACATCACCTCCAAATTCTTCAACTTCATAAAACCATTTTTGAAATAATTCAAGAGGATTTTCAGAAATATTATTTTTTGAAAGCTCACTTTTCTGATATACTTTACGGTAATTACTTAAATCATTCTCCATTCAACAAAAATAAAAATTCTTTAATAGGTTCAATTTGTTTTGTAAACTATTTAACCATTCTTTTTTGAATAGTTAAGAGTCCTAAAAACGTTAATAGCCCGTTTACAATTAACAATTCGTACCCAAATACATAGCCATTAAATAGTATTTGTGAATACAAGTTTAAAAAATAAGTTACAATCACTGAAATAATAGCTACAAACCAAACAAATTGATCTTTAATGTTAATTTTTGTGAAAATTCCAAAGGCAAATAAGCCTAAAAGCGGACCATAAGTGTAGGAAGCGACTTGTAGTAAACTGCTTATTACGTTATCTTTAAGTACGTGTTTGAAAATAATAATAACAATAATTAATAAAACTGAAATTCCTATGTGTACTTTTTTTCTTAGTGCTTTTTGTGTTGTTTTTTCTTTATTTTCAATATCTAAAAAATCAATACAATAGGAAGTAGTAAGTGATGTTAAAGCACTATCAGCACTTGAATAAGCCGCGGCAATTAGTCCTAAAATAAACACAATTCCTATGGTAATTCCTAAACCTCCATTTAATGCGATTTCAGGAAAAAGTAAATCTGTTTTTGGTTTGCCATCAACTAAGGGTATTTGTACCCCAAATTTTTCGGCATATATAAAAAGTAACGCTCCGAGTGTTAAAAATATAAAATTGACAATAATCAACACAAAACCAAGTGAAATTACGTTCCATTGAGCTTCTTTTGTATTTTTACAGGTTAAGTTTTTTTGCATCATATCTTGGTCTAAACCAGTCATGGCAATGGCAATAAACATTCCGCCAAGAAATGATTTTATGAAGAATGTTTTATTATTAAAATTATCAAAAAATAAAATTTTACTGTAGCTCTTAAATTCAGATGATGAAAAAAGTGCCGAAACCGTCAAATCTAATTCGCTTAGAATAATAAATATGGTAGCAAAAACAGCAATTAACATGAACAATGTTTGTAAAGTATCAGTCCAAACAATGGTTTTAATTCCGCCTTTAAATGTGTAAATCCAAATTAATAAAATGGAGAGAATTACAGTAATTTCAAACGGAACATTCCAAGCGTCAAAAATAAAATATTGCAATACTGATGCTACTAAAAACAATCTAAATGAAGCGCCTAAAACTCTGGAAATGAAAAAGAAAAAAGCACCTGTTTTATGTGTCTTTGGCCCAAAACGGTGTTTTAAAAATTCGTAAATTGAAGTGACTTTTAATCTATAGTAAATAGGAATCAATACATACGCAATTACAAAATAACCAAATAAATATCCAAAAACAATTTGCATATAGCTAAACTGAGAACTTTGCACCCATCCAGGAACCGATATAAAGGTTACCCCTGAAAGCGAGGCGCCAATCATTCCAAAGGCTACAACATACCAAGGCGATTTTTTATTGGCTTTAAAAAAAGTATCGTTGCTATCGTTTTTGCCAGTAAAATAGGCAATTGTAAGTAACACGCAAAAATAAACAGCAATTAGTAAAAGTATATAAATTGGTTTCATGAATAAGTTTCATTGTTTAAGTAACAAAGAAACTAAAATTATTGAGAATATCGTTTCCTAATTGTACATTTGCGGCATGAATTTTTCGTCTAAACTTTTAGAAAAAGCTGTAAATGAAGTTTCTCAGTTGCCTGGAATTGGTAAGAGAACTGCTTTGCGTTTGGTATTACATTTGTTAAAACAACCGACAGTTAATACGCATCATTTGGCAAATTCTTTAACAACTTTGGTTGATGAAATAAAGTTATGTAAGCAGTGTCATAATATATCTGATGTTGAAATTTGTGAAATATGTAGTGCTGTTTCAAGAAATTCAGAAATTATTTGTGTGGTTGAAGATGTTCGTGATGTTATGGCAATTGAAAACACCGCACAATATAAAGGTTTATACCACGTTCTTGGTGGTAAGATATCACCAATTGAAGGAATTGGCCCT
>CBDUAL010000060.1:0-12865 GCA_965365125.1 uncultured Lutibacter sp. | reverse complement strand
GTGGTTGTTCACCGTTTGGTTGAATTTGTGTTGCAATACGCAATGTTTTAGCAGCTTCCAAAACTTCTTTAGCTTCATTTTCTCTATTTAAAAATAATAAAATGCTTACAATTTGAATGTCGTAATGTGTTGCATGGTTGTTTTTAGTATTCTTTTCAAAAACACCATTTTCACTTGTTTGAAGCCAATTTAAATACTCTGAAAACCACAAACGAAGCTCTTTACTTGTTTCAGCACCCATTATATTATTTAATTCTAAAATTTCAATAGCAGTTATGATATTTGATATTCCTGCAAGTTCTATAATCCCAATTCCGCGCCCTGTATTTTTACCTGGAATTCCCTGAGCAAAGTCAAGGTTCGGATTCATTTTAGTGTCTTCGTTTAAGAACCAAACCTTTAATAATTCTAAAGCTTTTGTAGCGTATTGTTTGTTATCTGAAAAAAAATATGCCATTGCCAAAGTTTGGGTGTTATGAAACATTTTATTTTTTATTTCATAATCTGTACTACCTTCTCTTGTTAACGGATTTATTTCTCCATCGCGTCTAATCCATGGTAACCCATCAGGTTTAGTTGGATCTGGCCACCAATAAGGACCTATAGAAATATAATCGTGCTTACTGCCACTTGGAGGTGTTTGTGTTTTTTCCATTACAGAAAAAGGACCTTCTTGTAATGCCTTATCAGCATCGGATATTAAGTTTTGGTATGCTGCAGAAAATTGTATTGAATTTTTATGCTCTTTTGCGTAAAGTAGTTTGTTATAATCTAAAACTGAAAGTGTTCTATCTGTATTTTGATTAATTTGAGCTGTTGTTTTAATAGTAGTTGTTACGCAAATAAACAAACAAACAACACCTATTTTAATAGTATTTGAAATCATAATTATTAGTTTTTTCTATTTAAAAAAGCACTCAACTCAATTCAAATATTTAAGATATTATATATTTCAATGTTACACCTAAAACATACAAAAACTGTCCTGCACCTTACTGTAACCCTATGAAAAAAAGCCAAAAGAATTTAATACTACACAAATTCTTTTGGCTTTTTTAAAATATAAGACTTAAAGTACTAATGTTAATCTACTTATCATATTGCGGATACGATGATCTTTGATTTTTAGGAAACTGCATTTCTAGTAGTTGCTGCATTTTTATCACATCTTGTTTGTGTTTTACTTCATTTACAAGATTAACTGTAATTTCCATATAATTTTGTTCACACAAATAAAGTTCTTGACCAAGAATTTCTTGCGCACTATTGTCCCACCATTCAGTGTATCTATATGTACCATCAGTACAAGTGAATCCCATAATTTTTTTCCCTCTTGGATACAAACTATAAGAACCTTTTTTCCACTCCATATCAGGTTTATCAACTAATGACAACAGACTTTCCCCCTCTAATGCATGTGTTTTTAATCCGCTTGCTTCAGCTATTGTTGGAAATAAATCTACATTTTCAACCAATGCATCTGATGTAATATTACTTAATCTTTTTTTGTAACCCGTTTCTCTGCTAACAATTAATGGCACATTTACATCTATTTCAAAATTGGTATGTTTACACCATGCTCCAAATTCGCCTAACTTATAACCGTGATCGCTCATAAGAACAACCATGGTGTTTTTGCGTAAATCTAAGTCTTCCAACGTTTTCATGACCTTGCCTATTTGCGCATCAATATAACTAATAGAAGCATAATACCCATGCTTCAAATTTCTTGAAGTTTCATCATCTAAAACTCCTTCCTTAGGAATGCCATAATAACGCCTTAATTCACCCCATTTTGTAAGTGACAATCTGTAACTGTCTTTAGGCGCTTCTTTTAAAGGAACTATAAAATCTTTTTTATTGTATAAATCCCAGTACTTTTTAGGCGCATTAAATGGAAGATGCGGCTTACTTAAACCTACAAACATTAAAAACTTTTCATCTTTTATTTTTTGAAGTGTTTCAATGGCATTTTTAGCTACACGTCCATCTTTATAAGCTTCATCCTCCACATCAGCATCTTCAAAAGCTGGCCCGTTACCTTTATAACCTGTTTGCTCAAGACTATCTATGAGTGCTAAGTTTTCTGGTTTTACCCAAGAATTTGCTTCTTTAGGAAAGTGGATACTCCAACTCTCTTTGTCGTCATTTCCATGATGATATACTTTACCTAAACTAACCGTTGTATAGCCATTTTCTTTAAAAAATTGAGGAATAGTCACCATTTCTTTATGCTTTGAACGTAATGGTGTAAACAAAGAATAAATACCGATGCTTTCAGGACGTAATCCTGTTAAAATACTCATACGTGAAGGCGCACAAATAGCCTGTTGTGCATAGGCATTTTTAAACAACACTCCCTCGTTTGCCAAAGCATCAATATTGGGACTTTTAACTTGTTGGTTACCATAGCAACCTAATTCAGTACGTAAATCATCTACTAAAAAAACAACAATATTTGGTTGTTCTTGAGCAAAAATAGATAAGCCTAAATTTAGGCTGAACATAAATGCTAAAAGGTATTTTTTCATTATTAATAGTTTATTATTTTTATAATTTTAAATACAAATTAAATAACCATAATTAGCTACTTATTTCAAAAAACAGGAATTAACTATTTTGGATTCTTAGCCATATAATCTTCCAAAATTGTTTTTACCTGCTCAACCGATCCTTGTTCTAAACCACCATTTGTAGCTCCTGTAAGCCAATACAAAACCATTCCTGCATCAGAACAATCCCATTTTCCTTTTTGAAATTTAACCACATTGTCCACTTCAGCCATTTTACCCATTAACCAAACAAATTGCATACGATCATCAGGATGATTCATTGCCCAATCCCACTCAGCTTCTTTAACTTTAAGATTTATATTTTGATCTGGAATACGAACTTCTTCAACACCAAAATCTAAAATTTCTTGCCATTTAAAAAAATCTCCTGCATTATCATTTGCAGGATGGTGCGTAATTACTTTTACATATTTATGTTTTTCTTTTGAAGATGCTTGTAAAGCAAAACCAATCATATCTGGCTCACCAGCCTCTACAATCCAAAGAGGATCTTCTTCAGTAGAAACATTTATAGCATTCACTAAATCTTTAATGGTTTGTTCCATTTGCCATTTTGCATCGAGAAAAGTAATGTGATCAAAACCTCCCCAACGACGGGCTGTACCGTCACAAGTGGTTTGCATCATGGCGTGTCTTTCATGCTCGGCTTCTTCCGAAATTCTATGTAATACTACCAAATCGCAACAATGTGAATAATGTACCAAACGGTCTTCCAAACCTGTTGCACGAAGCAATGCCAAGGAAACAGCTGTACCGCCTAAGTCATCAGGGTCAGGTGAATTTCCATCTGCAACTACTGCTATACGCCCTGCAGGAGGGTTTATTTTTTGAGCTGTTACACAACTTGTTGTAATTAATACTGCTATAATTAATATTGTGATTCTGTTCATTTTTTTATTTTTTGAAGTAATTTTTATTTTTAATTATCCGTAAAGCATCCTAAATTAATCTATCTAAACTTGTGTAAAAATCTCTTAAAAATTTGAATTCACACAATTCATGAGACCCTGAAACAAGTTCAGGGTGACGTGTAATAAATATGATGTATACTTGCCATCTAATTTTATTTTATAAATAAATATGTTGTTGGTGCTTCTTGTATTTGCTTACCTTTTCCAACAGCTGTAAAAATAATACCAGCCCATCTTCCGCGGGTAAACTCTTTTCCATCAGTACCTATTTTAGCTGTTACAGTAATTATATCTCCTTTTTTTAGCTTGATGTTTTCCCACAACGCATTAAATTCTTCCCCTTCTTCCCACATTGTTTTGGCTAATGGAGGCGCATAAGTTCCCAACTTTTTATTGTTAATTGAAACACTGAAAGTTGAACTTCCATCATTTTCACCTACACCAACAAATACCACATCATACTGTCCACTTTCAAAATTAAAAGTCGTACTTGTTTGTGCTTCTTTATGTTCTTTTGGATTGATGGCTAACCAATTTTTCCCGTTTTTATAAAAGTTATTTCCTTCAATAGGAAATTCTGTAGATGCAATTACTAAATTCTCAGGAAGTGCTTTTGAAATTTTGTTGAAATACGATTGTTCTTGAACAGCTTTTGTAACAGGTAATTTACCTTGTGCTAAATTTATTGCTAGTCCTTTTTCTGAAGGCACATAATTTTTATTGGTAGTTAATATAAATTTGTCCATTTCAAAACCATCTTCTCGCATACTAAACTGAATATCGTGCACACCTGCTTTTTCAATATCTAAATAAATTTCGTGAACTACACCGCAGTGTACTTCTTTTGTTCTTTGCTTACTTTCCCAAGTCCACTTATTTTTACCTTCGCACCATTGCATGCGTTTTCCGTGCGCTGGCCATTGGTTATTTAAACCAACATGCAATCCATTGTCTTCACTACCCGTACTCATAGCTCTTACCCAAACAAAATAACGCCCAGGCGTGTTGAATTTTACTTTGTAATACACTACAGCCATTTTACCTGCTTCATTCGTAAAATTTTCACCACGTATCAGCTGGTCTGAATGTGTAACTCGTGTATCTGGTAAAATTTCAATATAAGCATTGTTACTAGCACCTATAAAATTTGGTATATCCTCATCACGACCAACATTAGGAATTTCGTTTTTTGAAGTTCTATACCACGCTCTAACTTCAGCATTGCTTTGTTTGTAAAAATATTCTGCTTCAACAGCTACAAGTCCGTTTTTTTCTTCAAAAACAACGTCATCCCCAATTATGGGATTGTTAAACTTTTTTAACTGTGCTTTTAACACACTGCTAAACATTGCTACAACTATGAATAGTGCTAGAATTGATTTTGTATTCACGTAATTTTTAATTTTAAAATTAGTTTTTAAAAATACAAGTTCACATTTCAAATACTATCCTGTAGTATCCTTATATTATTAACTAAAATACTAGTTTAACTCTGCTACTTTTACCTCAACAACTTTACTAGACTTAAAACCAATACGGTGTGCTTTCACTAATAATTCAGCATCTTTAGAAAGTTCAAATGGTTTTTTATATATACTCCAAGTTTTAGGAAATGCTCCGTTTTTAGTTTTAATTTTATAACCTACAGAAGCTCCTTCTGTTTTACAGCTAATATCAATTTTTCCGTTTGCATAAGATATTTCTGGTAAAGCGGTTATTGGTTGGCTATCGCCATCGTTCCAAAGATTTTTGATTAATTGTGCTTCAGGTAACGTTGGATCATCATTAATTTCTGTTAACCACTTGTCCATTTCTGCTCTTAGCTCCTGTAACTTATCTGCATAAGCAGGATCATCAGCAATGTTATTTAATTCAAAAGGATCTACTTTACAATCAAATAACTCTTCTTTTGGTTTATGATCTCTAAACCATTGCATTTGAATTTCATTTAATTTCCCTTCATCACGCAACCTTAATAATTCTTGCATTGTTGGTATTCTTTCTCTGTAACCTAGCGGCAAATAATACCCTTGTTCAGGTCTATAATTTCGAAGATATTTAAACTGACCATCTCTTACTGCTCTTATCACATCGGTTACTTCATCAAAACGATCGGCTGCACCGTGAATGTACTTTCGTTTGTTATTAGCCTTATATTTACCTAAAAAAGCTTGACCTTGTAGGTGTTTTGGAGGTTCAACTCCAATTAACGACAATAATGTTGGTGCAAAATCTACAAAACTAATTAATTGCTCATCTTTTTGACCGCTATTAACTTTTTTAGGATATCTAATAATCATAGGTGTATTTAAGCCCGAATCGTATATTAAACGCTTTTCTCTAGGCAATGGCCCTCCGTGATCTCCGTAAAAAAAAATAATGGTATTTTCAAGCAATCCGTCTTCTTCTAATTGTTTTAAAACCGCTCCTAATTGCTTATCCATTTCAGCAATGTTGTTGTACACCTTCCACATATCATTACGTACAACAGCATTATCTGGCAAATATGGCGGTATGTTAAATTTGGTATTTTTAGGCAAATGCACAGGTGTTTCTGCTTCTGTCATTCTATTTTTTGCATCAGCTAACTTGTTGTTTTTCCACACATAACTTGTATCACCTTCATGGTAATGCCTGGTTTCAACTTCTCTAAACCCATAAGGTTCAAACAAGCCAGATTCGTGGGTTTCAGTAAAATTAAAAACAGCATAAAATGGTTGACCCTCAGCTTTATTACGCCAATGTGCATATTTACTGCTTTCATTCCAAGCAGTTACCGGTGCTCTAAATTGGTAATCTTCTTTATAATTATTGGTACAATAGTAGCCATTTTCACGAAGTAGTTCACTTATCATTTTTACTTCTGAAGGAGGAATAGCTTCGTACTTTTTTAAACCTGTTTGTTTTGTATTTGAATTAACTCTCATATGATTTGCTCCAAAACCTGAAGGATACATACCAGTAGCAATTGCTGCCCTACTTGGCGCACAAACACCCGAAGTTGAATATAAATTTGGATAAATTACACCTTCATCTGCCAAACGGGTTAAGTTAGGTGTTTCAACCGTTAAATCTCCAAAAGGAGGTATATAAGCCCCCATATCTTCGGTTACTAACCATAAAATATTTGGACGCTCAGGCAATTGCAATGCTGAAGAAATTTCAGTTTCTTTTGTTGAATTACAAGCTAAAATTGATAAAACAAAAAATCCAAGAATTATTACTTTTTTCATAATTATATTTATATTAAGTACTCTAATTTACTATTTACAACTTTTCAAAATTCATTAAGCCAGGTACAATTTTTATATTGAAGTCTGTGTTATCTGTTGGCCATTGTAGTACTATTAATTTTTGACTTTGAGTATCCCAAATAAAATTGGATGGATTTACATCTTTTGGACATTTATAAACCTCAAGTCCTACGTTTTTTAACGGATTATAAAATAGTACCAAATCTTCATTAATTACAACTGAAAAACCATCAGGATAATGCCTATTGGCACCAATAAATATTTTAGAAGCCCCTTTGCTATTATCGGCTTTTATTTTTAAATCAAGCGTTCTTGTTGCATGATTGAATAGAAAAGAATGAATATCGCCTGCAATAGATTGAGGAAATGGTCGAGCTATAATATCTGTAATGTACTTACGCTCTACCGTACCAGCCGCTTTTTCATCACTAAATATAGCCCAAGTTGATGGACCACCAGGAAGAAAATTTTGCATACTTCTATTTCCTAAAAACCACGCTTTTATAGAACCTACACCCATACGGTCAAAAATTTCAGCTGTTTTAATATAAAGCTCTTTGTATTTTAGTTGCCCCAATTTTCCACCAATTAACGTATCTGTTGCTGCAAATGTTGGAAACCCCCATTCTCCAATAAGAATTGGAGCATTCAATATTTGAGATTCCTTATCAAAACGATCCATTACTGGCTTTATTAAATCTATTTTATTTTGATAAATATGAGGTGCAAAAATGATGTTTTTTCTATTGATAGGGAATTTTATTTCGGCATACTGGTTATTATCAATCGCTTCACCTTTATTCATAAATATTGACTGAAAAAGAATCATTTTATTTGCATTTATCTTTTGACTATCATCAATAATTTGTTGATACAATGGTATTAGGTATTTTTTTGTTAGGTCTGTATAAGAAATATTCATTGTTAACTTTCTTGGTTCATTAACAACATCGTATCCTAAAACTGAGGAATCGTTCGAAAATCTATTCCAAATAACTTTCCAAGCATTAATATATGTTTGGTGCTCATTGTTTTTGTTCAACCAAAATTCTTCCCAAATAAATTTATCTACACCATAAACAGTCATTTTAAAAACTGTTTTCATTCCTGAATTTCGACCTAAAGCTACCAAAGTATCTAATTTTAAAAGATAATTTTGATCTAATTTACCACCAGGAAAATTACTTAACTTTCCTAACTCGAGTCTAATTACTTGCGAATTAGCTCCCATTCTAACCATTCTTACATAATCATCACTATCAAAAATAACTTCACCTTTATGATCATTTGTATTGATTACAAAACCTCTTGGAATGACATGACGACCAGATTCATCTCTTAACCCGTGATTGATTTGCGAATATGTAACAACAGTTGTTAACGTAACTAACCAAAACATAACTTGAAACTTCATAGACACTTGTTTTAACTAAATTAGTTTGCAAATTAAAGATTCAACTACCAAAAAGTGTCCTGCTCTGTTCTGCTTAATGATGAAATTCAAACCAACTTTTAAACAATTCATTTTATATTAAAAATGCATATTTAAGTAAAATTCTTTCTTTGTTAATTACAACAAGTTTTTAAAACGTATCTAATTTTTTGTAATTTATGTCTTCATTTTTCAAAAAAAGTGGATTAACATAATTACTAATTAGGAGCTTATTTTAATCCACAATAACAGTAAATTATAAAAAAACAGTATAGGTATTATAGCTATTGCGGAATTACCTCTATTAAATAAACACTGTGAGGCGCTAAATCTACTTTTAATCTCATATTTGAATCTTTTGTTTTAACTGTAGCGGTGTTTTATTGTTTGAGGTAGTTCTGCTACTCCTTTATATTTAGGTTTATTTACAGCAAAAAAAGCATGTAAAATATTAGGTGATTATTAGATTTACTCTTTTAGAATTTACCTAAAATAAAGTGCGTAACACAAGGAATAAACGCTTTAGACACCCATAATAAATTATCATGGAAAAATACGTTGAATTAATCAAAAAAAATAGCGAAGGATTTACCTTCGCTATTTTTTTAAATTAGTTATATGGAACTAAAAATTAAAAATCTATTAATTCAACTGTGAATTCTTCAAATTTAACATCTCTGTCTCTAATTACTAAAGTATCTTTTACAGTATGTTGGAAATCAACATACTCGATCTTAGTTATATTATTTAAAAAATTTCTGGTATAAATAGTGTCTAAGTCTCTATATTGGTATTCCAAATAAATTACATCACGATCTTCTCCTCCCCATGTATCTCCATCAATTAACCTTTTACCAGATCCTGTTACAGAATGTCTATCACCAACAACATTAGTTATTGTGCATTCTTCACTATCATTAAAAGACATATCTATAGATACAGTTCGAGTAGAAGAGATAGTATCTCTCCTAACTAAATTAGCAACCGCAGCTTTACTCTTTCCTGTAGTTGTTACTTTAGTTACCTCATCTTTAACAACAAATTCATTATGGTAAACTGAAGAGTTATCAATATTAGTTGTTTCTGTAATTCCAGTCGCAGCAGTGTATACTTTATAGGTTCCAACGAACTTATCTTCTCCACGTCTTAAATACATACCTTCATATTTATTCATAAACTTAATACCAAAAAGAGTATAATCTTTAGGCTGTGTAGCCCAATCATCAGCTTTTACTCTCATAGGGTTATCAACAAGAGGCACACCTGTTAAAAGTGAATCTAATTGTTCAAAATCTGTAATTTTTAAAGGAATTACGTAATTAACTTCATTATCACCAGCAAATGAAAGAGGGTCATCAAAAAATGCATCTTCCAATTGTACAGGGATACGCCCTTTAGTAGAACCTGTAGGAATAGTTACTGGACTTTCTTGTTCAATAGTATAATATGAAGATGGTAATATCTTCACGTTAACATCAGCAACACCTAACAAAGTAGGGTCAATTAATTCAGGAGCTAATTCAAAGTAAACTTTTCTATTAATTTCATTTTTATAAACTCCAGACATGGTAACACCTATTTCAAATCTACCATTGTTATCGTTATCATTAAAACCTAAATCATATTCTCCTAAAATTAAAGTTCTAGCAGGAGTTTGAAATGGGAAGTATACTGAAGTTGAACCAAAATCGTCAAATTCATTTTCCTGATTCTCGCAAGCCATCAAACTAAAGGCAAAAGCGAATATTATTAATAATCTAATTTTCATGTATAATGTTTTTTAATTATTTTATAGTACAATAAACCTACCAACCTTTATTTTGAGTTAATTCTGAAAATTTCAACGTTTCATCATTTGGAATTGGCATGTATGTAGCAAATGGTTGATAGTTTCTAGTTTCAACAGAAAGTAATTCTACATAATTATCTCCATCGTAGAAGTAACCTGTTGCTGTTTCATTTAATGATAAACCCCATCTTCTAAGATCCCAAAATCTATGTCCTTCAAAACTCAATTCTAAACGACGTTCGTTTCTAATAAGATTACGCATATCTTCTGTAGATGTAATGGATGCTAAGTAAGCATCTGGCTGCGTAATTCCAGCTCTTTCACGGATTGCACCAATAATATCACGAGCACTCATACCATTTACCTGATGATCTGGACCAGCAATTTCATTAGTTGCTTCAGCTAATATTAAAAACAATTCTGTGTATCTAAAGTAAACATTGTAGTGTCTTTGACCCGATGTAGTTCCATCATTATTAATTCTAACATCTGGATGTAATAATTTCTTAAGATAATATCCAGTTGTAGTTGAAAATTGAGGAATTGAATCAAGTCTATCAATACCACCACCAAAACCAGTATTAATAGTACCACCACCAAAAGAAGCGCCATTAAGAACAATGTATTTTTCTAATCGTGGATCTCTATTTGCGTAAGGATTTTGAGCATCAAAATCATTAGCAGCAGTAGCAGGATATCCATTTTTCATAGGAAATGCCATTACTAAATTGTGTGTTGGATTTATTTCTCCCTTACCATTTACAGAAGGAGGAAACATTCTTTCTTCGTAATTTGAACTGTTACCACCGATAGAACTACGCCATAACATTTCACCACTATTTCTGGCATCATCTGATGTATAAAATTCAACTCCATCAGGTGCTAAACCTGAAACACCACCAATAGTATTTAAAACGTCACTTGCAAGTTCTGCAGCCATTTCATAGTACCCACTACCATTTAAATAGGATGGACTAGCAGCAAATAAAGCCAAACGGGCTTTAATACCTCTTGCTATTCTACCTGTAATACGTAGTTCATAAGCACCACCATTAACTACTTGATATTTACCATAATCATAATCAGCATACCAAGGGTCAACTTCTCCTTTACTTAATGCATAATCTGTAGGTAATAAAGTAAGTGCCTCATCAATGTCAGCCATAATCTTCTGAATAGAAGCTTCAAATGATAAACGAGGTGTATTAAAATTTCCATCAGAATTAATAAACTCAGTAAAGTAAGGAATTCCTAGTAAGTTTCCAGAAGCATCTTCTCCAGCATGAGCCTGCAATACATAAAAATGATGTAATGCTCTAAGCGCCAAAGCTTCTCCCTTCATACGTTTATTAAACAATTCGTTAGTTTCCTCGTCTCTACTCCATTGCATTTCACCAAGATCAATAATTTCTAAAAATTGGTTTAAGTAAAATACTTTTTCAAAACTGTTCCAACGTGAAGCAGGATTGTACTGAGCTGATAATTCTCCAAGAGCTATACGCTTATAACCGTTGGTTAATTGATTATTAACAGCGTCATCAGTTGCTCCCTCAGAAAACACAAACTGATTAACTAAACCAGAATATCCTTGTAATAATAATCCTTCTGCTGTTGCTGGATCTGAACCAACATAATCAAAGTCTAACCTGTTTTCATCAATAGGATCACAGGCAATCATGCCGGTAAAAACCAACATAATTAATATATATTTTATTAAATTTTTCATTTTATGTATCTAAATTATCTATTTGTATTAAAATGACATTCTTAAACCAAGCATAAATGCTCTAAATTGAGGTGCACCACCAATTGTTAATTGGCGAATATCTCTGTTTTTAGCTATTTCAAAAAGGTTCGATCCAGAAATATTCATACTAAAATCTTTCATCCCAACACTCTTACAAACTTCATCATCAAATTTATACGTTAACTGAGCACGGTTAATTTTAAAGAAACTAGTGTCGTACATCCAAAAAGTAGACGTTCTAAAATTATTTTGATTTTGTCCTGAAGATAATCTTGGGAAAGTTGCAGTACTTGCAGTTTCTGGTGTCCAACGTCCTAAAACAACTTCAGAGTATTTATCATTACCATTTACTTGGTAGTAACTATCAGAAGTAATAGCATCACCTCCAAATTGACCTGTACCCAATATAAATAGGTTAAACGATTTATACTCAAGGTTTAGGTTTACACCATACGTCCAAGGGCTACTAGACTGTCCAATAGCAACTCTATCATCATTATCAACAATATCGTCTCCATTTTGATCCATATATTTAATATCACCTGGTTGAACATCACCAAAGTTAGGTACTGGTAAACCATCATTTAAAATATATTTACCATCATCAATAGTAAAGTCAGCTTCAGAGTAAAAACCTTGGTCAACTAATCCAAAAATTGTAGATGTTTCTTTACCTACTCTATTTTGATATTCAAATTCATTAACTTCAGATCTTTTTGCCGCTATAGATTCGTTATACAAAACATTGGCTCCTAAACTTACAGTAAAATCATTAATTGTTTTATTATAATTTAACCCAATTTCAAAACCTGTATATTCATTTTTATTGTAATTATCATACGGTCTAAATGTATTGTAATAAGACGGGTATTTATCATTTAAAAACGTTAATTGTTTATCTAGTTCCGTTTTAAAATAATTAAATTCTATCCAAAGTGAATTCATTAAATAACTTTCAAAACCAATGTTTAAGTCTATGCGTTCTTCATACCCAAGATCAAGGTTTTCTCCTTGAGAGATGTCTTGTCTGCGGTTTTGAATTCCATCTGCCCAGGTAAAGTTATTCCCGTCGGAAGAGTATTCGCCATATAAATAGTAACCATGTATGCCTCGATCAGAATTAATAATACCTCCTGTTGCTTTTACTTTTAAATAATTT
>CBDUAL010000059.1:0-12886 GCA_965365125.1 uncultured Lutibacter sp. | reverse complement strand
TCTCCTTTGCCATTTTCAGATAGAGTTGAATTGGCAGTTTCTTCAACAGATAACAATAAAATATACGCATTAACTCAAGGTACAACTTCAACAGGAGACGATGCTGGTCCTCATATTTATGTAACTACAGATGCTTTTGCAACTGTTGTGGAATTAAAAAAACCTGAAGATGCTGATAGTGACATTCCTGCAAATGATTTTACACGCGGTCAAGCTTTTTACGATTTAGTTATTGAGGTTGATCCAACAGATGATGATATTGTGTATGTTGGTGGAATTGATTTATTTAGAACTTCCGCAGGAAATTCAATTACAGCTTCAAGTGATTGGAAACAAATTTCAAAATGGACCAATGCTAACGGTTTAGAGAATATAAATTGTGCTATTGTACATGCCGATCAGCATGCGTTTACTTTTAGACCAGGCAATGCTAACCAAGCAGTTATTGGTTGCGATGGTGGTGTTTATTTTGCTTCAGATTTGGTAAATGCTGAAAGTTCTGATGTTATTTCTGTTAGAAACAAAGATTATAACGTTACCCAGTTTTATTATGGTAGTTACGGTCAAGATGTTAACAATGAATTACTGTTGGCAGGAGCGCAAGACAACGGTACGCAGTTTATAATTGGTACTTCACAAGGTGCAAATTCAAGTGTTGAAGTAAATGGAGGTGATGGCGCTTTTTCTGAAATAGATAAGGATGGAAACTATATGATTGTTTCTTATATTTATAACGATTCTGATTATATAAAATTACCTTATAACGGAACTTCTTTATACGAAATTGATGGTGGTAGCCCACAAGAAGGCGATTTTATAAATCAAGCAACATTAGACCATCATTTAAATATGATGTATTCAAATGGAGGTAGTAAAATTAACCGATATAAATTAGGAGATCAGGGACTTATTGGAACTAAAGATCAATTGTCAAATGCTTTATTAACGGGTTCTCCAACTGCTTTTAAGGTTTCGCCAGAATCTACAACAAGTACTATTTTATTTGTTGGAACTGATAACAGTAAATTATTAAAAATTAACAATGCCGATGAGCTTTCAGGAATTATTACTTGGGAAGAAATAACAGGACCTTCGTTTATTGGAAGTGTTTCTGATATTGAATTTGGAGCTAATGAAAATGAAATATTTGTAACCATGCATAATTACGGCGTTACTAGTATTTGGTATTCTGCTAACGGAGGTGCAGATTGGGTTAGTAAAGAAGGTAATTTACCCGATATGCCGGTGAAATGTATTTTATCAAGTCCGTTAAATGCAAACGAAGTAATTGTTGGTACAGAATTAGGAATTTGGTCTACCAAAAATTTCAACAATGCATCTCCAACTTGGGTAAGCTCTTATAACGGAATGCGCGATGTTAAAGTGGTAGATTTAGATATACGTACAGCCGATAATAGTATTTTAGCCACCACTTTTGGAAGAGGTTTGTTTACCGGTAAATTTTCGTCACCTGAATTTACAATTACAAGTTCAACCACAACGGTAACTTCGTGTTCAAATAGCGCTGTTTTTAATTTCAACTTAAATACGTATCCAGCTTATGCAACTAAAACTAATTTCTCTGTATCAGGAACGCCTTCAGGAGTAAATGCAAGCTTTAGTCCAACATCTTTAAACGGCGTTGGTACATTTACAATGACACTAGATAATATTGGTTCTTTGGCTATTGGCGAATACCCTATGACCGTTACAGGAACTGGTTTAGAAACAAATTCAATTGATGTTATTTTAAAAATTGTTGATGCTACTACTTTAAGTTCAGTTACAACAATAGCGCCTTTAAATGAAGCTACAGCTATTTCAAATGAAGCGGTGAATTTTGAATGGAATGCTATAGCTGAAGCAACTTCATACACTGTTGAAATTTCAACCGATGCTGGTTTTAGTTCTATTATAGAGTCTGAAACTACAACAATAAACAGTTATAAATTGCAATCAACGTTAACTTCGGGTACCGTTTATTATTGGAGAGTGGGTGCTGTGAATAATTGCGTAACCGCTGATTTTTCTGAAGTACAAAAATTTCAAACTCAATTAAATTGTAATAATTTTAGTAATTCAACATCAATTCCAATTCCAGATGGAGCAGGTGCAGGGATTGAAGGAACTCCAGCAATTTCAACCATAAATATTCCGTCAAGTATTATTTTAAACGATGTAAATGTTACTGTAAATATTACACATACCTATATTGAAGATTTAAAATTAGTACTAAAATCACCTGCAGGTACTCAGGTTGTATTGTATGCTTATGATTGTGGAGGTCAGGACAACATACATGTTATTTTTGATGATGCTGGTATAACAGCTATTAACTGCGGAAGTTTATTTCAGGAAGTGGTAACCCCTTTAAATGCGTTGTCACCTTTAAATGCTGAAGATGCACAAGGAGACTGGACTTTAACAGTAACCGACAGCTATAATAACGATACCGGAACATTAAATAGTTGGGCTATTGAAGTTTGTGAAACAGCTACAAGTACAAATTCTACTCTGTTAAACACAGGTTTTACAGTAGAAACAACTACACCTTATGTTTTATTAGCTTCAGAATTAGAAGCTAGCAGTGTAGGCTCTTTAGCTAGTGAGCAACTATTTATGCTTTCACAGTTACCAGCAAAAGGTGAGATTAAACTGAATGGAACCGCTCTTTTAATTGGAGCAACTTTTACACAAGACGAAATTGATACAGGTAAAGTAGTGTATGTAAATACAAGCAGCGTATCTACTACAGATAGCTTTAAGGTTGATATTACCAATGCAACAAACGGTTTTGTTCCTAATCAAGAGGTGATAATTACTATTGATAGTTCTCTAGGAGTTCAAGAAGATGTATTGTTAAAAGCTGGAATCTCAATTTATCCAACAGTTTCCAATGGCGAATTTTCAATTTCAGCAGCTTCTGCCATTGGAAAAATGAATGTTGAAATTTATACCATAGGCGGACAAAAAGTTCATACTTCAATATTGAATTTTGAAAGAGGAAATAAGCAACAAATTTTTGCTAGTGAATTAGCTACAGGTGTTTATATTTTGAAGTTGTCAACTACAGAATTAACAGGAAGCAAAAAAATTATAATTCGTTAATACATAGTTTTATACTATTGAAGAAAGTAATTTTAGAATACGGGATTTTAGATGTTTTTTTGATAAATAAATAGTTTCAAATAGCTCGTCTACTTTTCCGTGTTCTATAAATTCATCAGGAATACCAAGTTGTTCAATATGGTGATTTTGATAGTTGTTTTTTGAAGCAAATTCTAAAATCGCACTCCCAAATCCGCCAACAATAGTGCCGTCTTCAATAGTGATAATGGTATTAAATTTTTGAAAAATTTGATGTAATAATTTGTGATCTAAAGGTTTTACAAAACGCATATTGTAGTGTGCAACTGCATTCTTAGGAAACTCATTTTGCAATTCAATAATGGTATTTCCAATTGTTCCAATTGTTAAAATAGCTATTTTATTTCCTTCGGAAATACATGTACCTTTTCCTATTTCAATGGTTGAAAAAGGTTGCTGCCAATCTATCATAAATCCTTTCCCTCTTGGATAACGTATGGCCAACGGAAACTGAATTCCCAGTTGTGCAGTGTACATTATATTTCGTAATTCAACCTCGTTTAAAGGTGCAAATAGCACCAAATTAGGAATGCAACGTAAATAAGCTAAATCAAAAACACCGTGATGTGTAGCGCCATCTTCACCTACAATTCCTGCGCGATCAATACAAAAAACTACGGGTAAATTTTGCAATGCTACATCGTGAATTATTTGGTCGTATGCGCGTTGTAAAAACGTAGAATAAATAGTGCAAAACGGCATTAATCCTTGCGTTGCCATACCTGCAGCTAAAGTAACCGCATGTTGTTCAGCAATTCCAACATCAAAAGCTCTTTCCGGAAATTCATCAATCATTAATTTTAACGAAGAACCTGTTGGCATTGCAGGTGTAATTCCCACAATTTTTGGATTTTCTTTAGCCAACTCAACCATTGTTTTTCCAAAAACATCTTGAAATTTTGGCGGTTCAATTTTAGTGCTTTTAGCTTCTAATTCCCCGGTGATTTTATCAAATTTTCCTGGTGCGTGGTATTTTACCTGATCTTGTTCTGCTTTTTCTAACCCTTTTCCTTTGGTGGTTATAATGTGTAAAAATTTTGGTCCTTTAATAGGTTTTAATCGTTCTAATTCGGCAATAACAGCTTCAATATTATGACCGTCAATAGGACCAGAATAATTAAAATTTAAAGCTTCAATAATGTTATTTTTCCGAACTTTTTTACCTGCCTTTACATTGGTGAAATAATTTTTTAAAGCGCCAACACTAGGGTCAATTCCCATCATATTGTCGTTTAAAATAATCAACAAATTAGCATTGGTAACTCCTGCGTGATTTAAACCTTCAAAAGCCATTCCGCTAGCAATAGAAGCATCTCCAATAATGGCAATATGTTGTTTGTGAACGTCACCATTTATGTTAGAAGCAATAGCCATTCCTAATGCTGCCGAAATAGAAGTTGATGAATGTCCTGTTCCAAAAGCATCGTATATACTTTCGCTTCTTTTAGGAAAACCTGAAATTCCACCTAATTGACGATTGGTGTGAAACAACTCTTTGCGTTCGGTTAAAATTTTATGTCCGTAAGCTTGATGACCAACATCCCAAATTAACAAATCGTTGGGCGTATCAAACACATAATGTAATGCAATGGTGAGTTCAACCACACCTAAACTTGCGCCTAAATGCCCTTCTTTAGTAGCAACAATATCAATAATAAAATCGCGTAGTTCTTTTGCAACTTGTGGTAGTTGTTCTTTGGAAAGTTTGCGTAGTTCTTTCGGACTGTTAATATGTGCCAATAAATTTGTATTCACTATATGCAAAACTACACTATTTAAATTGTTTGTTGAAATAATAAAATTTACTTTTGAAACATGATAAATCCTTTTGATGATGTTTATTTTATGAAGCGAGCGCTGCAAGAAGCGCAATTGGCCTTTGATAAAAATGAAGTTCCGGTTGGAGCTGTAATTGTAATGAACAATCAAATTATTGCGCGTGCACATAATTTAACCGAAACTTTAACTGATGTAACTGCACATGCCGAAATGCAAGCCTTTACTGCTGCAGCCGATTTTTTAGGAGGTAAATATTTAAAGGAATGTACTTTATATGTAACATTAGAACCTTGCCAAATGTGTGCAGGAGCAAGTTATTGGACTCAAATTGGAAAAATAGTATATGGTGCTTCCGAAGAAAAAAGAGGATTTATAAACTTAAATACAACGCTTCATCCAAAAACAAAAGTGATTGGTGGTGTTTTAGAAAATGAATGTAGCGAGCTGTTAACACGTTTTTTTATTGAAAAACGCAATTTAAATTAACTACCTATTTTCTTCTTTTTTATTGTGTGCAGCTAAATCTTTTTGATACTTTTCAAAGGTAAAATCTTTGATGTTTTTGTTTTTATAGCGGTGGTAAATAAAGAGCGGCATAAATACAAAGGCAATAACTAACACCGTTATTCCAATAATAATTTCTCCTTGGTTATTTCCAGGTTCTTTTATATAAAAGCCATAGGTTAAAGTACCAAGAATTAGCACTAATAAAAAGATTAATATTGATTTCATAAGTGTAAATTAAGCAGTTACGTGTATTAGTTTTCTTCTATAAGCCGTAAGAAGTCTCGATTTTGAAATAAAACCATAGTATTTGCCATCTTTAATTACAGGTAAATTCCAAGCTACGGTTGTTTTAAATTTATTCATAATTACTTCCATAGAATCCTTGTCGTAATCAATTATATCAGGTACACTATGCATTAAATCTAATACCTTTTGTTTTTCATATAATTTAGTGTTAAACATAATACTTCTAATATCATCTAATGTAATAACGCCTAAAAATTCATTGTCACTACTTACTACAGGAAAATGATTTCTAGAGGATTTTGCCACAGCATTGTTTACAATTTCACCTAAAGTCATTTCTGGTTTTAGTATAATAAAATTAGTTTCAATTACTTTATCAATATCCATCAACATTAATACATTTTTATCTTTATCATGCGTTATTAATTGTCCTTTTTTTGCCAATTCAGAAGCGTAAATATTGTGTGGTATATACTTTTTAGTTATTAAATATGAAATAGAAGAAACAATCATTAACGGAATAAATAATTCGTAACCACCAGTAAGTTCAGCAATTAAGAAAATTGCAGTTAACGGCGCTTGTAAAATTCCAGCCATTAATCCTGCCATTCCTACCATAGCAAAATTAGTAGAAGACAATTGATGACCAAAAAGTTGGCTATGATTGATGATTGACGCAAATATATAACCCGTAATACTTCCTGTAAAAAGGGTTGGAGCGAAAACACCACCAACACCACCAGCACCAAAAGTTAAAGAAGTAGCAACTACTTTAAAAGTTACCAAGCCTATTAAAAGTGCTGTAATTATTAAAAAATTATCAGGTTCAATATGAAAAATATTGTTTGTAACAATAGGAATGATATTGCCTTTCAAAACATTGTTAATAGTTGAATACCCTTCACCAAATAAAGGCGGAATTAAAAACACCATAATCCCTAATGATATTCCTCCAAAAAGCAAGCGTTTATGCGCTCCTTTAAAATCTCTGAAAAAGGCACCTATTTTAAAATAAACTTTGCTAAAATAAATGGAAGCGGCAGCTGTAGAAACCCCGAGTAAGATATAAAAAATGACATCGTTTAAATGAAACTGATCCTCAAGATTAAAGTGCAATAATACATCATCTCCAAAAAAGAAATAGGAGGTTAATACCGCAGTAATTGATGCCAATAATAAAGGAATCATGGAAACCATGGTTAACTCTAAACTGAAAATTTCAACAGCAAAAATAATAGCCGCAATGGGCGCTTTAAAAATAGAAGACATAGCACCTGCGGCTGCAGCTCCAATTAATAAAGTTCTTGTAGTTTGGTTTACGTGCATTAAACGCGCAAAATTTGATCCTAAAGCAGCACCTGTTGCTACTGTTGGACCTTCCAAACCTACAGATCCTCCAAAACCCACAGTTAACGGTGCGGTTAAAATAGAAGACCACATTTGATGGCGCGGCATAATCCCTTTTAATTTTGAAATAGCAAATAATGTGGAAGGAATACCGTGACCTACTTTTTTCTTAATCCCATATTTTTTAACCATACGAACTAAAAACAGTCCTATAAGTGGAAAAATAAAATAAAAAGCTACGTGAATATCTTTGATAAATTCGCTCTCTAATAAATGTTGAATAAAGTGTGTTAAGTTTTTTAAAAGAACAGCACCTAAACCAGCCAACAACCCAATAATGGCACTGGCAATTCGAACAAATTGTTTGTCGGAAATATGTTGGTATTTCCAAATTAGGAATCTTTTAAGGATGTATTTTAATTTAGTTGACATTAGAATTTTTTATAAAAAAAGAGTTTGCAAAAGTATCCAAATTAAAGGATTAAACGATCCGTTTAGGACAATTTTTACATTTCTTTTCTTCTTTTTTTTTATATTTTTTGCAACACGCTTCTTTAGGCTCTTTTTTGGCTTTTTTCTTTGCTGAAGGAGGCCAATCAAAATCATAATTAAAGATAGATGCAGTTTTTATTTTGTTCACGTTTAAGTTTGGTTTATTTTTTTATGAAGATACAAATACTTTGAAAATCAGCCTCATAAAACTTTAGGTAGTGAAAGTTAAATAATTAATCGTACACCACCAAGTTCTTCAATTTTGTAGGGAAACTTGTCGCTAGGTGATCCTATAAACATAAAATTCACAGGAATATTCCATTTTTCTGAAAGCTCTTTTATAAGTTTCGGACTAAATTTTCCGTCTATAATTAAAAATTCAATATTAATTTCAGGATATTCTTTGCCTAAAAATTCTATTTCTAATGGTAAGTTAGGCGGTACTTCTTGATCTTTGTCTAAAGCTAAAACAATTTTTATTTTTTTGGTATGCTCGTTTTTAATAATGTAAAGCATTACTTTATTTAATGTAGCAATATTATCTCCTTTTGTAAAAAACACAAATTCTTGAGAGTTAATTCGGTTGATGATTGATAATATATTTTTATCAATTTTAAACACAAAATTTCTCACCGGATCAAAAATAGTGTGAATAGCGTTTAAAAGGAATTTTAATAATAGTGTTCTATTAAGCATTATTAAAATAAAAATAATAGAAGGAATAAAATAGTCTAAAAACACAATTAAATTACTTGGAGCATCGCCAACAGGTTCTACTATAATGTTTCCAATAAGTGCAATTAAAACAGCGCCTATTGCAATAAATATGGAAAACCACGAGGCTGTTTCGGGTCTTGGTAACGATTGTCTTTTTACCTTCAATAAAATATTACCAATGCCAAACAATGCCATTACAGATAAAAATGAAATGGTGTAAACACCTGCCAATAATTTTACATCACCATTGGTAATTAATAAAACGGAAACTGATAAAAAGAAAAACATTAAAATAATTCTATACGAACTACCTCTTGAACTTTTCTTTAAGAAAAATTGTGGCATAATTCTGTCTAAGGTCATACGTTCTAACAATCCAGAAACCCCAACAAAACTAGTTAAAACAGCGCCACTCAACACTAAAAATGCATCTACAGCAATTAAAACGGCCACCCATTTTCCGCCTACATGATTTCCCATTTCAATTAACAATGTATTTTGAAATTCACTACTTTGTAGCATTGGAATGGTAAACAAAGCCAAGGCAAAAATAGCCATTAACGGATTGATGATACTCACAATAGCCCACATATTTTTCAGGGTTTTTGGAAAAACCCCTTTTTCTTGTTCTTCAACAAAATTAGCCGAACTTTCAAAACCAGAAACACCTAACATAGAAGCCGCAAAACCTAATAAAATAGCCTTTGTGATGCTTCCACCGGTAACAGGGAAATACCAGTTTTCAAAAAACATGCTACTGCCATTTTGTAGTAAAAAGTAACTAATAAATCCACTCAAAATTACCAATGAACTTAAATGAAATAAAAAGATTCCAATAGCAACTTTTGATGACTCGGTAATTCCTCCAATGGTTAGTACTGCAAAAAATGCCAACAATACAATTGTTGAAATAATAATAGGCATTGTTGGAATTAAATGATGTAAATAATGAATGGCTTCATTGGCTGAAATTACGGCAGTTGCCATATACGAAAGCAATGTTAATGTAGCTGCAAAAGATGCCATACTTTTGCTTGTAGTGTTTAACAGGGCGTTGTAAGCGCCACCATTTAAAGGTAAAGCTCCAACAACTTCGCCATAAATCTTCCTAAAAAGAAACAATACCAGTGATACAATTAATAAAGTAATCCAAGCGTATTGACCAGCAAAAGCAATTGCTAAAGCTGATACGTATAATACTGATGAACTAATGTCATTTCCACAGATAGCCGTTGAGGCTAATTCATTTAGTTTTTTGTGAATTTTTTTAGTTTCCACTTTTTCAATTTTTAATTAAGGGTATAAAAAAACCTCGATAAAATTTTATCGAGGTTTGTATTGTTATTGTAAGTTTAGTTTTAAACTTAGCTCTTTTAGTTGTTCATCATCAATATTTGATGGGGCGTCAATCATAACGTCTCGTCCACTATTGTTTTTAGGGAATGCAATAAAATCTCGAATAGTTTCTTGTCCGCCTAAAATAGCAACCAATCTATCTAGCCCAAATGCCAAACCACCGTGAGGAGGTGCACCATATTCAAACGCATTCATTAAAAATCCAAATTGCTCTTTTGCTTCTTCAGGTGTAAACCCTAAATGACTCAACATTAAGGCTTGAGTTTCTTTATCGTGAATACGAATTGAACCACCACCAATTTCATTTCCATTCAATACTAAATCGTACGCGTTTGCTCTTACTTTTCCAGGATCTGTATCTAACAAAGCCATATCCTCAGGTTTTGGAGATGTAAACGGATGGTGCATTGCGTGATAACGTTCAGTTTCTTCATCCCATTCTAATAAAGGAAAATCAATTACCCATAATGGTGCAAATACTTTAGGATCACGTAAGCCTAAACGTTCTGCCATTTCCATACGTAAAGCACTTAATTGCGTTCTAACTTTATGCGCACCACCACTTAATACACAAATTAAATCTCCAGGTTTTGCATCAGTAGCTGCTGCCCATTTTGCTAAATCTTCTTGATCGTAAAATTTATCTACTGAAGATTTAAAAGTACCATCTTCGTTACATTTTACATACACCATTCCTAAAGCACCAATTTGCGGACGCTTAACCCATTCAATTAACTTATCAATTTCTTTACGTGTATAGCTTGCTGCACCAGGAACTGCAATACCAACTACCAATTCAGCATTGTTAAATACACCAAATTCTTTATGTTGAGCAACTGCGTTTAATTCTCCAAACTCCATTCCAAAACGAATGTCTGGTTTGTCGTTTCCGTATTTTTTCATTGCTTCATCATACGTCATACGTGGAAATTCAGCAATTTCAACACCGTTTACTTCACTTAATAAATGACGTGTTAAACCTTCAAAAGCATTTAAAATATCTTCTTGTTCAACAAACGCCATTTCACAGTCAATTTGTGTGAATTCTGGTTGTCTGTCGGCACGTAAATCTTCATCTCTAAAGCATTTTACAATTTGAAAGTACTTATCTAAACCACCAACCATAAGCAATTGCTTAAAAGTTTGAGGTGATTGTGGTAATGCGTAAAACTGCCCTTCATTCATTCTACTTGGCACCACAAAATCACGAGCACCTTCAGGAGTAGATTTAATTAAAACCGGAGTTTCAACTTCAATAAAACCAGCATCTGATAAATATTTACGAACTTCAATAGAAACTTTACTTCTAAAAATTAAATTGTCTTTTACCGGGTTTCTACGAATATCTAAATAACGATATTTCATACGAAGCTCATCACCACCATCCGTTTCATCTTCAATAGTAAAAGGAGGGGTTTTAGAAGCGTTTAAAATGTCTAGTTTTTTTACTAAAATTTCTACTTCACCTGTAGGAATGTTTTTGTTTTTTGAAACACGTTCAATTACTTCACCCGTAATTTGAATCACAAATTCACGCCCTAAAGTCTTCGCTTTTTCAACCATTTCTTTTGGAGTGCGCTCTTCATCAAATATCAACTGTGTAATACCGTAACGGTCACGTAAATCAACCCAAATCATAAATCCTTTATCGCGCGATTTTTGCACCCATCCTGCCAAAGTAACTTCTTGGCCAACATTTGCTAATCGTAATTCTCCATTTGAATGTGTTCTATACATTTTCTAAGTTTTTAAGAAAGTGCAAATTTAGTTAATTAAACAATATTTTAAGATGATATGTATAATTTTTTGGGCGTTCCATTTGCTTGAGTAAATGGCAGGCTTTCGCTACTCGCTTTTTTATGCCTAAAAACGGAAAAAAGAACTCAAACAAAGCCTGTGCTGAGCGGAGTCGAAGTGCTCAATCCTTAACGAAAAACACCCGTTTTTATAGCGTAAACTGTAAAGTTAAGTTAAATAAGTAGGTGTGTAATAATCCATACAAACACTTCAACTAAATTATTCGTAGCTTTGCGAGCTATGAATTAGATAATTTTTTTTATTTAATTAGATATGATTTTAGTGTATGAATTATAAACACTTAGTTGAAGATATTAAAGACAATGTTGTGCGTTTTAAAAATAAAAATGCCATTTATTTTAAAAATACGGAACAAAACAGTTGGGAAGGAATCACTTGGGAAGACTTTGGAAAACGTATTAAAAACCTATCCAAATCATTGTTAAACTTCGGTATCAAAGAACAACAAAACGTTGGGATTTTTTCTGAAAATATGCCAGAATGGATGATTGCTGATATTGCTGTGATGAGTATTAGAGCAGTAACCGTTCCTATTTATGCAACCAACTCTAAAAATGAAGCCGAATACATTATTAATGATGCTGAGGTGAGCGTACTTTTTGTGGGCGGACAAGAAGAATACAATAAGGCTTTTGAAATTGCTAAAACTAATAAGTTCTTAAAACTAATAGTTGCCTTAGACAAAAGTATTTCAATTCAAAAAGATAAAAACTCGATTCATTTAGCTGATTTTGTAACTGCCGATTTTCCAGAAAGCTTGGAAACTGAATTACAAAAAAGACATTATGAGTGTGATTTAGAAGATTTAGCCAGTATTATTTATACTTCAGGAACTACCGGTGAACCAAAGGGTGTTATGTTAGATCATAATAATTTTGGAGCCTCTTTAAAAGCACATGATTATGAGTTGGAAGTTTCAGAGAAAGATTCATCGCTAAGCTTTTTACCGCTAAGCCATATTTACGAACGTAGTTGGGTGTTTTTCTGTTTGCACAGAGGAATTGAAGTGTATTTCAATCAAAATCCAAAATTAATTGCCGAGGTTTTAAAAGAAGTAAAACCAACGTTAATGTGTACAGTACCTCGTATTTTTGAAAAAATATTTGCGGCAATTCAAGACAAAAGAAAAGAAGCTTCACCTACTAAAATGAAATTAGCGAGTTGGGCGTTGGGTATTGGAAATGCTTATTTTAATAAGTACAAACGACTTGATAAAAAAGTGCCACTTGCTATTAAAATGAAGTTTAAAATTGCCGATAAATTGGTGTTGGGTAAACTGCGAGATGTTTTTGGTGGTCGCATTAAATTTATGCCTTGCGGAGGCGCACCTTTGGCGGCAGATATGGTGTCGTTTTTTCATTCATTCGGATTGAATATTAAATGTGGATACGGTTTAACTGAAACTACAGCAACAGTTTCATTGTTTGGATACCAACATTTCGAATTTAATTCCGCAGGAAAACCAATTCACGGTACT
>CBDUAL010000058.1:0-12904 GCA_965365125.1 uncultured Lutibacter sp. | reverse complement strand
AAAAAATTTAAACACTTTACAATGGCACTAAATTTTAACCACTTTGCAACCGAAGCAGCTACTTTTATGAAAAAGTACGCAAAAGAATTACAACTGGAAGATGATATGAGTAAAGCGGGGAGAGTTTTGTCTTCAGTTTTACACGGATTACGTGAAATAATATCTACTGAAGAATCACTACAATTATTAGCTCAACTACCAATGTTTTTAAAAGCTGTATATGTTAATGGATGGACCACACATATCAGAAGAAATAAAATAAAAAAAATGAGCGAATTTATTGAATTGATACGAGATGTTAACGGTGTAACTGCTTGGCACGATTTTGATACCGATGCGCAAGCAGAAATTTACATAAAAAATACATTTAAATTATTACGTATGTATATTTCTTTAGGAGAATTGGAAGATATTAGAAGTGAATTGCCTAAAGATCTTAAATCTATCATTTATAAAAAAATGATTATTTAGATATATTTTTTAACACAACAACCTTTATAATTTAAAAATTAAAAACATGTTTAAAGACAGAAAAGAAGCTGCTGAATTACTAGCTAATAAGTTAATAGAATACAGTAATAATAAAAACGTTATGGTTGTTGCAATACCAAGAGGAGCAATTTCAATAGGGGCTATTGTTGCTAAAAAATTAAATGCTCCGTTAGAAATTGTATTGTCTAAAAAAATTGGACATCCTTTAAATAAAGAATATGCTATTGGCGCAGTAACATTAAAAAGTCAAACTTTGAATGATGGTTTGATTGGAATTTCAAACGCCTATATTGAAGAGGAAACACAACGTATTAGAACCATTTTAAAAAAAAGACTTCAATTGTATTATGGTAATAAAAAACCCTTAGATTTTAGCGGTAAAATTATATTGCTTGTTGATGATGGTGCTGCTACTGGAAGCACTTTGCTTTCGAGTATCAATTTGATACATCAAGAAAATCTAGCTGAAATTGTTGTAGCATTGCCTGTGGCCTCAAATTCTGGCTATAAAAAAATTAAACAAAACCCCTATATTCATCGGCTAATTTGTTTATTCATTCCTGGTAATTTTAAAGCTGTTGGACAATTTTACGAAAACTTTAATCAAGTAAAAGACAACGAGGTAGTTCAATGGCTAAAAAAAGCAGCTAAAAATTCATCTATGAGCAAGTTAATTACATAACTAAACATACATAGTTAAACTGTGGTGCTACTTGATAGGCCTTTTGTTTTTAATCGATTTTATTTAAGAAAAAGAAACGAGCGATTAAAATCGCTCGTTTCTTTATGAAGTGCTAAAATTTTTATTCAATGTATGTAACAAATTTCTTATGTTGGTCTTATGTTTACCAAAACTAAAACTGGTTATTATTGAACTAAATTATAACCCTTATAGCTAAAATTATATAGAATAAGAAACAGGAAGCCTAAACTTCCTGTTTCCCTTATGAAAAGATTTTAGTAACTTTTTGACACTGAAATGATCTTTCAAAAAATTTTTACTGCTAAAAATTTAACATACTAAACCAAACGCATCAATTGTATCTAAATCTCTTCATTATACTTTTTCAACTTTAAATTCAAAGAACTAAATAAATTATATATACAAATATATATGCTAATTTCGACCAAAAAAATGACAACCATCAATTAGAAATATGATAGTTGTCATTATAAATATTAATAAAAAATAATTCCATAACCTTTATTCAATAAAAACATTCCTATAAAAAACAGTAGTATATAAATTAATTGAATAAACTTAATATTAATATAACTTAAACTTTTAACTGTTTGTTTTGGGAAAATAAACAGTGTTAATCCTATAAATAAAGCTAGCCAGCCGATTAGTGTAATAATTATTCTATAGTCACGCTCCCAAACATCGTGAAATAAAATATTTAAAAGACCTATAATAATTGCTTGAAAAGAAGCTAGAATTACAAATTTTTGATCTTTTAAATCGTCCATTATTTGCAATATACGTTTAGGATTGAAGCTTAATATTAAGAAAAAAACAATTAAGTACCAACCCCAAAATTTCGCTAAAAAAAGTGATATATCTTCCATAATATTCGTTTTTATTCATGCAGCACTAAGAACGGTATTTTTGTATGGTAGCTAATGTCTTCAACAGTTGGTTTAAACAATATACGCTGAAAAAGATTGATGTTTTTTGCAATCATAACCACCATATCAATGTCTCTACTTTCAATAAAACACTGAATTCCTAATGCTACTTTTTTATTGGTAACCAAATGAAAACTATGTTGCTCATTTGTAAAAATATTGTGCAGTAATTCTTTATTTTCTTTCTGAAAGGCCGTTAATTCTTCTCCCTTTTTTGCCACATGCAATATTCTTATTGCCGATGCATGTTCATTTGCTAAATCTATAATTTGAATTAAAATATCAGGATTGTAATAAATATTATAATCTGTTGGAAACGCAATTTCCTTAGGAGTGCTATATGTTGCGTTTTCTGGAACTATTAATACTGGGCATTTTACTTGTGTAATTAAATCGGCGGTATTACTTCCTATAATCATTTCTGTAAGTCCAGAAGCGCCTTTTGTTCCCATTATTATAAGATCTATTTTTTTTTCTTTAACAAGTGTTTTTACAGCTTCAATAAAAAAATTATAACTTGAAATTGTGTGAAACGTATGCTTTTTATTAGGGTACAATGTATTTATTTTATTTTCTATTGTTTTCAATTCAGCTTTTGCCGCTTTTATAAGAGTTTCTTGAATTTCGAGTGATGCGCTAATAGGTGCATCGCCATTTACTGGTAATGTATATAACGCTACATTTAACAAGAAAAAAGTGCAATTTGCATTTTTAAAATACTCAAGCCCATAAACAATGGCATTCCAAGAGTTCTCGGAAAAGTCAGTTGGAATTAAGATGTTTTTCATTTTAATTATATTTTAAGGTTACTTAAATTTAGCAACTTAAAGTGTAGTGTAAAATGATATATATCAAATCTAAGTTTATTACTCAACTATTAATTCACCTTTTTTAGTTTTTTAAGATCTAGTATTTCAATATTGTAACCATTTATATGAATTAAACCTTCCTTTTTAAAATCGGAAATTGTTCTAATAAACGTTTCTGTGGCAATTCCTGCAATACTTGCCAAATCACTTCTAGAAATTTTTATAATATCGTCGTGATCTTTCTTTATTTTTTCAGTAAATTTTAAAATGGTATTGGCTGTTTTTTTTCGGACAGAGCTATATGCCATTTGCAATAATTGCCCTTTAAAATCTGAAACACTGTCATTTAAAAGATCTATTAATTCAAATGTTACGTTGTGGTTATTTCTTAAAACTAACTGTAAATCCTTTTTAGATAAACGTTTTAACGTTGTTTTTTCAATGGTTTTTGCAGACTCTAGGTAAGGTAAATTTTGTGAGAATGTAGTAAAGCCAAAAAAATCGTTTTCTTTGTAAATTGCTGTTATTAATTCTTTTCCTTGCTCGTCAGTATTAAATGTTTTTACAACACCTTCATTTATTAAATAAATATAATTTGAGTTTCCACCTTCGTGATAAATAATTTCATTTGGCATAAATGTATATTCATCAAGTTTTTTATAAAATATTTTTTTTAGATGTTCTAAGTCTTTTATAGGAACTTCTAATTCTTCCGTTAATTCATTTGTTGGTTTTTCCCCTAAACTTTCTTTAATAATTGCAATCTTTGCAAGTCTACTTTCAATAGCTGTAAACAATTCAGATTCGTCAAAAGGTTTGGTTATATAATCGTCTGCACCTAAGTTCATTCCTTTACGAATATCTTTTTGTTCTGTTTTTGCAGAAAGAAAAATAAAAGGAATGTGCTTTACATTTTTGTCTCTTGAAAGTAATTGCAATAAGCCATAACCATTTAGTTCAGGCATCATAATATCACAAATAATAATATCTGGAACATGTTTTTTTGCTTGAACAAGTCCGCTTTTCCCTTCGGGAGCACATATAACTTTGTAATTTGCTAGTTCTAGCAATTCTGCAATATTTTCTCTTACAACTTTATCATCCTCAATTAATAAAATTTTTTTCATAATACATGGGCAATATAAATTTAAACATAGAGCCTTCATTTTCTTTACTTCTAAAGATGATGGAACCTCCTAGATTTTCCAAATGGGATTTCACAATATTTAATCCAATACCCGTACCCTGATTATTTAAAGCATTTTCGGCTCTAAAATATCGATTAAATATAAATTTCTGATCTTTTTGGGGAATTCCAATACCTTTGTCTGTAACTTTAAAAACAATGGCCTTTTTTTCTTTATAAAATTCTAAATCAATAATTGTATCTTGAGGTGAGTATTTTATGGCGTTGTTTATAATATTTGTTAAAACCAATTCTAAAATTTTTTCATCTTGGTATAATACGTATGCATCTGAATTTTTAGAAGTGTTTATTTTTTGCCCAGTTTTTAATAGTAAATTAGAATTATAAACAACTTCATTAACTATTTTACTTAGGTTAAATTTAGAAAATTTATAAACTACCTTATTCGACTCTAATCGTTCAATAGACAAAAAATCATTTATAATATTATCTAAATAACGAACTTTATTTGTAATTATATCAATGTGTTTATCCCTGTTTTGTTGTTGGTTTTCAAGCTTATATTTTCCAAATAATGTAGCCGAGGTTAAAATACCACTTAATGGGGTTTTAAACTCATGAGAAACCATAGAAAGAAACTTTGTTTTTAACTCATTTAATTCTCTTTCTTTTTTTAAAGCATCTTTAATTTGTATCTCTGCCTCTATCCTTCTTTTTATTTCACTTTTATAATCTTTATTTAATTGTTTTAACTGGTTTATGGTATTTTCTAATTCTAACGTTCGCAGTTTTATTTTTTTTTCAAGTTTAGAATTCAAAAACCTAATTTTTCGTTCATCATCCCTTCTCTTTGTAATATCAATAATTAAAGCTATAATGTATGTATTTCCATTTACTTTAAATGGATTAAGACCAATTTCTATAGGAAATTCTTTATTGTTTTTGGTTACTCCAACTAAATTTTTATTATTAGAAATTTTTATAATACTACTTTTTTTTAGGAATGTCTCAAAATATTTTGGATGTTCTAAATGGTATTTTTTTGGAATTAATATTTCTATTGGCTGGTGAATTAATTCGTCTTTTTTATAACAAAACATTCCTTCAATTGAAGCATTTGTAGCAGCTATCATTCGTTTTTCATTAACAACAATAACCCCTTCAGGAATCGCTTCAAAAAGAATATCAAAAATATTTGGATTCTGATGAAACATAATACATTACGTTTTTTAACATACCTATCTATAAATTTCGTGAAAAAAAAATTAAAATTCTAATTTTTAAGTGGTTAATTTGAAATTATTAAAAAACTTGTACATATTAAAACCGCTATATTTTTAGCACACAGGTAGCAAAAATTAAAAAAGATAATTTGATTTTTATGGAAGAAAAACTAACTAATAGCATCCTTTATTATAGTTTCGTATCACTTGCTTGGCCTAATTCTTTTAATCTTTTTATGTGAGATTTTAATGCAGCTAAAAAACTTGGTTTTAAATTATAATTGTAGCCAAAATTAATGGCTGTTTTTTCAATAATTGGCGCAATTTTACGGTAATGAACATGACATATATTTGGAAATAAATGATGCTCAATTTGAAAATTTAAGCCACCAACATACCAGTTTAAAAAAAGGTTATCTCTCGCAAAATCTGACGTAGTGTTTAATTGATGTACCATCCAAGTAGTATGTATAATTCCATCTTTATTTGGCAAAGGTTGTTTTGTTCCTTCAACTACATGAGCCATTTGAAAAACAGTACTTAAAATACAACCAGCCAACCAATGCATTATAAAAAAGCCAAAAATTACTTGCCACCAACTAAAGGGTGTTAATATAATAGGAAGCCCTATAAAAATAACTAAATACATGATTTTCACAAAAACCATTTTAAGAAACTCATACATTATATTTAAGCTAGATTTTACTAGTTTTACTTTATAAAAATATAATAATTGTGTAAAGTCTTTGGTTAATTTCACAATGGTCATTAGTCCATAAAAAAAGAATGCATGAATGTATTGGTACTTATGAATTTTATGCAATGGCGCATGTTCACATAAACGAATAAGACCTTTGGATGCAATGTCCTGATCATACCCATCTACATTGGTATAAGAATGATGTAAAAGGTTGTGTTGTATTTCCCAATTCAACACATTACTTCCTAATAAATACATGCTTGCTCCATAAAAAGTATTTACCCATTGTTTGTTTGAATATGAACCGTGTACAGCATCGTGCATTACACTCATTCCAATACCAGCTAAACCTACACCCATTAAAACAACCATTAATAATGCTACCCAATTATTTATAGACATTGTTAAAATAATTACAAAAGGAATCAAATAAAATGCTAACATTATAATCGATTGCATATACATGGCTAAATTTCCTTTCTTTGAAATTTTATTTTCTTTAAAATAGTCGTTTACATTTTTACGCAATGCTGTCGTAAATTTTTTTTGATGTAAATCGTTGCTTACAAATTTAATAGTTTTCATAATTATACCGCTAACCTACTCTAAATTAAGGTTTAAATATTTTTTTTGAAATGATTTTCATCAAAATTTAGTACCATATCGCATTAAAACAATGGCAAGCTATTTAAGGTAGCCAACCTTATCTTTTATAGGAGGCACCTCCCATTCAATCATTTTTTTTAAAAACTCATCAACCTTTTCTATAATTACCTTCTCGGTTATATTTTGAGGTGTATAAATTGCTAAATCAGCATCAGTTTCGTTCTCATTAGTATTTGTTGGAATTGGAAATAACATAAATACATTTACATCTCCGCTGTACGATTGGGAAAAAACCAAGGCGCCCCCTTGAAGAAATTGATAGGTTGGAATTAGATTGGTTTTCTCAATTAAATCTACCGGAAAAGAGTCGAATGTAATATTTACAGCTTCATTGGTATTAATCCAACTAAGTGCCTGTACTCTCCAGCCAATATCGTATTTTTCCACAATATTATTTAAGGTTTTAAGCAGAAGATCTCTTGTTTGAGTTTCCCAAAGAATTTTCTTCTCAACAACAGTTTTTATGGATGTTTTATAATCTTTAACTCGCTCTTCTAAATGTTCAACTTTCATAATTTAAAATTTTAATTAAACCTAACCTTCTTTGCTTCTTTTGCTTTTTGTTTTTCTAATTTTTTAAAATAACCACGCGTTAAAAAATTATGCTTTAAGGCTTCTAAATTTTCATTTAGTTTAACACTACTTACTTCTAAATTTCTAACAATTGTATCTATACTATTAACCAAAGTACTATCGTTTAGAATATAATTAAAAGCTCCAGAACCACTATTGGCGCTTAATAAAACTTTATTTACATTCAACATTAAGCTATCAATTCCACGACTTGAAGTTTCTAAATTTGTAATAATTGCTTTTAATTGTGTTGCCGAAATAGAATCGCTAAGAAGTACGGCCGCAAAACTTTCATCGTAATTTACGGCAGTTATAATGTTTTTTATTTCAACCATGGTTTTATTGGCATTTAAACTCATACTTCTTAAATTTGAGATTGTCTTTTTTAAATTAAAAGCCATTTCTTCATCGGTAATTAATAGGCCTAGCGTTCCTTTTCCTTCTGTTATTGCTGAAGTAATTTTTAGTAAATCAGACACTAACAATGCTGCGTTTTCATTGGTAGTATTTAGGGTTGAAAGCATGTCGGTTGTTGTAATTCTACTGTAAGACACAATGGTATCTCCCGGTATAAGAGGAAGAGAAACTTTGCTATTAGGTGCTATATTTATAACCATGCTACCTACCAAACCATCTGATCCAATAGCAGCAATGGCATTCTTTTTAATGTGTTTCAACATTTTATTTTCTAAAACCATATCAACGCAAATTGAGGTGTCATTTATCATTGTAATGCCTTTTACGGTACCTACATTAATACCTGAATACCGTACATTATTCCCTAATTGTAAACCATTTACATTATTAAAAATGGCACTAATTTTAAATGTTTTACCAAAAATATTTTGCCTATTTCCTATAAAGTATAGTATAGAAATTAAGAGCAATGTGGATATTACAACAAATACTCCCAAACTAATTTTTTGTGAATTTGACTTTTTCATTTTCTTGTTATTTAAAAAATGCCTTAATTTTTTTATCCGTTGAGTTGGCTAATTCATTAAATGTTCCTTCGGCATAATTAACTCCTTCAATTAATAAAATCATTCTATTTGAAATTACCCTAGCACAATCAATATCATGTGTAATTATTAATGAAGATGTGTTGTATTTTTCTTGAATTGCTCTCATTAATTGAATAATTTCTTTGGCAGTTATTGGATCTAAACCTGTTGTTGGTTCATCATAAATAATAATTTTAGGTTTTAGTATTAAAGCTCTGGCTAATGCAACACGTCTTTTCATTCCTCCAGAAAGTTCCTCAGGCATTAAATCTATGGCCGAAAGCAATCCTACACTTTCTAAAGTTTCAACAACCAGTTCGTCTTTTTTTTCATACATTTCTTTGTGTTTTCGTAATGGAAATTCCAAATTTTCACGAACTGTCATAGAATCATACAAGGCACTTCCTTGGAATAAAAAACCTATTTGCATTCGCAAAATATTCATATCAACCTGTTTTAAATCAGCAATATCATTTCCCATAATTTCAATTTCACCACTATCTGGAAACAACAATCCTACGAGGCATTTTATCATCACAGATTTTCCTGAACCTGATTTTCCCATAATCACTAAATTCTCTCCTTCATATAAATCCATAGAAAAACCATTCAACACATGATTGTCTCCAAAACTTTTTCTCAGTTCCCTAATTTTTAAAACGGGTTGTATGTTGTTGTCTTTTTTCATTTTTAAATTTCAAAGAATATGTCAGAAACAAAAACAGCTATAAAATCAATGATAAACAATAACATAGATGCATAAACTACTGCTGAATTTGAAGCCTCACCAACCCCCATAGTACCTTTTTTACAGTAATAACCTTTAAAACAACCTATCAAACCAATGGCAAATCCAAAGAAAAAAGATTTTGCCGTAGCGGGTAAAACATCAGAAAACTTTAACGCTTTTACTACTTTATTAAAATACAATAAAAACGAAACTTCACCTTTTAAATACTCTATCAATGCCGATCCTATCAGCGCAATGGTATCTCCAAAAACAATTAATAACGGCAACATAAGGGTTGCCGCAACAACGCGTGTTACCACTAAATATTTAAACGGATTTGTACCTGAAACTTCCATAGCATCAATTTGTTCAGTTACACGCATAGATCCCAATTCGGCACCAATTCCTGAGCTAATTTTCCCAGCACAAATTAGTGCTATAATTACCGGACCTATTTCTCTAACTATTGAAATACTTACCATAGATGGCATCCAGGCAACAGCACCAAATTCCATTAAAGTTGGACGAGATTGTAACGTAAAAACCAAACCTAAAATAAATCCCGTAACACCAACTAGCAATACAGATCTGTTTCCCATATTGTAACATTGACGTAGTAATTCCTTAAACTCAAATGGTTTTGTAAAAGCTTCTTTAAAAAAGCGAATAGCAAAAAATGATAGTTCACCTATTTCAAGAAAAAAAGACTTAATATTTTGTGATATTTTAAGTGAAATTGCCATAAATAAAACTTTAGTCAAGATTCACTTATTGAAAGTAGAAAGAATTCTATTGTTTTGAAATGATATTCCTCAGGCTGAAGTGTTATTTAGAATGTGAATTTTCTAAAAAATAATACCTATGCTCAAAACATTTTATTATGAAATATTACCTAAACAGGTATTATGTTGTGTATAAATAGTTTATTTCCCACTTAATTTAAGGGTAAAATACCTTCTTCTTCTAAAGAACTAACTATAGCATTTACACAATCTTTAATGGTAGCTTTTATTTTTTTTGGATCAATAACATCATACGAAGCTACCCAAACCAACGATTTTTCAGTGTTACTTGTTAAATCGTATAACGATATTTCTATGTGGTAAACTTTGTATTCCTGATAAATTTCATCATCAAAATATACATTTTGATGTAAATAGTAATAGGGACCAAACCTATTAAATCTAATATCATTTCTAAGCAATTCGCCTCGGTAAGTTATTCTGTTTTCATACCCTTTAACTGCTGATAATAAAATAGCGTCGTAGCCTCTTTTTAACAAGGTATCAATTTGCTCTTCAATATCCTCTTCTGTTTGTTTTAAATTGGTAAAAGAACGCTTTAAAATAGTAGTTCCTTCATTGGCCACAATCCCTTTTTGAACAAACGCTAATTTCAATTTTTCTTCATAAATTTTTCGAGCTGTTAGGTTGGGGGTTATGCCTAATATTAGCACCTTGCTGGGCTGATAATTTACATACTCAGGATTTCTCCAGCTTTCATTAATTCTGGCTGAAGAACAACTTAAAAGTATAAAAAAAATGAATATAACTGCCCAGTTTTTCATATCTCAAATTAGTTAATTACCCACAATAAATATTTAACCAAAAACTATCTTAAAATTATTTTTTAGACAGTTTTTGGTTATTCAATATCTATAAAAAATTACCTTTAATATCAGTTTTTACTTTGATACGTTGGTCTCCATTTTCTAAAGTAATTTTATAACGCTGTGAAACCTTACCTGACTCGTAATAATTTACTAAATAGGTGTCTTTAGCAAAAGTCCAATTTGGGTATCTTTTAGCTACAGATTCAATAACCTCTCTTGGTAATTTTACATTTTTAAATCGTTCAACAGTTCTTATAATATTTCCTTCATCATCATAAGATGCTAAAACTTTACCTTGAGGAATAAAAAAAGAAACCACGTACGATTCATTATCTTCACTATAAAAGTCGGCTGATTTTAAATCAAAATTAGCAACCTTGTATTCTAACTCTGACACAGGTATTGAAGCGTTTTCAAGACCAACTTGTGTTAAATATTTGTAATTTGTTGCTGAAACTACAACCTCTGAAAGCTCCTCAACCTGAGCCTGTGCTTGGATGGCAAATCCAATAATAATTAAGCCAACAATTAATTTTCTCATGACTTTAAATCTTTTAAATAAATTTATAATTGAAAGTATTTTAAAAACACTCCACTTTTATTTGATGAAGGTATAACAGAAACCCCTAGTAAAAAATGAGTTGAATCAGTTCTCTTTATGATGTTTATCAGCCTGCATAAAAAAGTATTCTCAAAAAAACTGCAAAATGCTACAATTATTTTAAGAATACTTCAAACCAAATTAACCATCTATTAAATGAACCAAATGAGATAAATATTGCCGTAAACTATGTGAAATTAATAGAAGACCTTAAAGTAAAAAGATTAAGAAATTTTAACTACTCTTGGTTGTAATTTTTTGAACGCTTCTTTTTTTGCAATACTAAATATAAGAACTCCATTTTTATAGTTCGCTTTAATATCTTCATCAATAACTGATATTGGCAATTGCAACGATTTTGTAAATGAATTATAGCTAAACTCTTTTTGGATGTAATTCCCCTCACTTTCTTCTTTTGTCTCTGATTTTTTGGCTGCTACATTTATACAACCATTAGCAATGGTTAGTTCAAAATCTTTTTTATCAAAACCTGGTACCGCTAATTCAATTTCAAGTACAGCATCTTTTTCAATAATATTTAGAGCAGGTTCGTCCATTTTATTTAACCACATTTCATCATTTAAAAAATCACGTGTATCTGAAAATTCAGATGTTAACAAATTACTCCAAGGCAATCTTCTTCTAAAATTTACTAATGACATAATTCTACGTTTTTAATTCATATTTTTTAACTACCTAAAATTACCCTCATAATTAGTCACTCAAAATGATATTCCTCAGTTTGGTGTAAAATCACATTACATAAAAAAAACTGTTAATTAACACATATCATTGCTACTACTTAAAAAATATTGTTATTTCACTAAAAATAAACAAGTTATGATTTTAACAGGTAGTATACTCGTGTTTCTTTTAGTTGTATTATATGTACTATTAATACCTATCATTTTATTTATTGACACAGATACCAATGAATATTATGTGCAGGTTAAAGGATTGGCAAAAGCAAGTTTAGAACCTATTAAAGTTGAACTGTTAAGAGTAAAACTAACCGTTTTATTTATGACTTTTTATTTTTATCCATTAAAATACAAATGGTTTAAAAGGAATGAAAAAAAGCAAAAATCATTGAATAAACAACCCATAAATTTAAATAAAATAGTGCGCATTTTAAAATCTTTTAAAGTGAAGAGAATGCTACTAAAAATTGATACGGGAGATCCTATTTTAAATGTAAAACTGTACACTATATTTTCATTATTAAATTATTCTGCAGGAAACTTTAGTGTAAATTTTAAAAACAAAAATCAATTGGCACTACATATAGAAAATAGGCCGATTGATATGATAAGATCATTTATTAATTAAAAAATAAAAATTATGGAAGTACATTTTGACGAATTATTAAAACAAATTACAGACTTCATAAAAACTGAAGTAAAAACAGAAACAGTTGTTGGACAGCCATTTGAATTGGGAGAATTTAAATGTGTACCGGTAATTAAAGTCGGATTTGGATTTGGATCTGGCGGTGGAGAAGGTTTTCAAAAAAAAGACCTTAAAGGTGAAGGAATGGGTGCTGGGGCAGGTGTTGGAATTGAACCTATTGGATTTTTAGTAACTAAAGGCAATGAAATTTCATTTCTTGAAACAGGTAAAAGTCATGGCTTAGCTGCTTTATTTGAAAAAGTTCCTGATCTTATTGAAAATTTAGCTAAAGTTAGAATGACAAAAGAGGCTGAACCTGCGTAATTTTT
>CBDUAL010000057.1:0-12980 GCA_965365125.1 uncultured Lutibacter sp. | reverse complement strand
GTGGTATTGGAAAATCAACTACTACACAAAACACAGTGGCTGGATTAGCCGAAATGGGAAAAAAAGTGATGGTTGTAGGATGTGATCCTAAAGCCGATTCAACAAGACTTCTTTTAGGAGGTTTAGCCCAAAAAACAGTATTAGACACCTTAAGAGAAGAAGGTGAAGATGTTGTGTTTGACGACATTGTAAAACCAGGTTACGGAAACACTAGCTGTACAGAATCTGGAGGTCCTGAACCAGGAGTTGGATGTGCTGGTCGTGGTATTATCACATCAATTAATATGTTAGAACAACTTGGAGCTTATGAAGAAGACAAAGCTTTAGACTATGCATTTTACGATGTACTAGGTGATGTTGTATGTGGTGGATTTGCAATGCCAATTAGAGATGGTAAAGCTGAAGAAATTTACATTGTAGTTTCTGGAGAAATGATGGCAATGTACGCTGCTAATAATATTTGTAAAGGTATTGTGAAATTTGCACAAGCAGGAGCGGTACGTTTAGGAGGTCTTATTTGTAACAGTCGTTTGGTTGACAACGAAAGACAAATGATTGAAGAATTAGCAAAAAAATTAGGAACACAAATGATTCATTTTGTACCTCGTGACAATATGGTTCAAAAAGCTGAAATTCATAGAAAAACAGTCATTGAATATGCTCCTGAACACCCACAAGCAGATGAATACAGAACACTTGCTAAAAAAATTGACCAAAACCAATTGTTTGTAGTTCCAACACCTCTTGAAATAGAAGAATTAGAAGGACTATTAATCGAATTTGGAATTTTAAACTAAAGAAAACACTCATTTTTAAAAAATATCAATATGCAATTAATTAGAGCCATTGTAAGATCCGAGAAATCTGCAACCGTAATAAAAGCCTTATTTGAAGCTGGTTATGTAGCTGTTACAAAAGTACCAGTTGTAGGACGTGGTAAACAACGTGGAATTAAAATTGGAGACATTACTTACGACGAAATTCCTAAAGATTTATTAATGATTGTGGTGAAAGATGAAGACAAAGATTTCCCAATTAAAACAATTATTGAAGCTGCTCGTACAGGAGAAAATGGTGCTTTTGGAGATGGAAAAATCTTTGTAAGCTCAGTAGAAGAAGCCTACACAATAAGTCGTGGGACAAAAGAACTTTAAAACTCAATAAAAATGAAGACGATAATAGCTATTCTACGAATTCACACAATGAATAAAACAAAAGAAGCACTCTCTAATGCAGGGTTGCCGTCTTTTACTGCTACAGGTCAGGTTTTTGGACGAGGTAAAGGAAAATGGGATGCCGAAGTTATGGAAGGTGTTAGAAATAATCAACCAGAAGCTATTGCGCTTTTAGGACCTGAACCTAGACTTCGATTGCACAGAATGATTACACTAACCGTAGCAGATTCTAAAGTAAAAACAGCTGTGGAAGAAATCATGAACGCCAACAGAACAGACGCACCTGGAGACGGAAAAATATTTGTACTTCCTAATTCAGAAGTTATAAGTATTCGTACAGGTGAATCTGGTGATAGTGTATTAGATTAACAGTTAAAACAAAAAATATGTCTACAGATAATAAAACTAATATGTTTCCAGACTCATCAGATCTGATAGAGGAAATATTAAATAAATACCCGAGCAAAGTAGCCAAAAAGAGAGCAAAATCTTTGGTTACAAATGATCCAGAAATAGACCAAGAAATTCAATCGAATATTCGAACTATTCCAGGGATTATTACCCAAAGAGGTTGTTGTTACGCAGGTTGTAAAGGGGTAATATTAGGTCCAACCCGTGATATTATAAACATTGTACACGGCCCTATTGGATGCTCATTTTACGCGTGGCTTACACGAAGAAATCAAACCGATGCAGGACCCGATGGTGAAAACTATATGAACTATTGTTTTTCTACCGATATGCAAGATACCAACATTGTTTTTGGAGGTGAAAAAAAATTGGAAGAAGCCATTCGTGAAGCTTACGAAATATTTAAACCACATTCAATTGGGGTATTTTCTACCTGTCCAATTGGTTTAATTGGAGACGATGTTCATGCCGTTTCAAGAAAAATGAAAGAAGAACTAGATATCAATATTTTTGGTTTTAGTTGTGAAGGTTATAAAGGGGTTAGCCAATCGGCTGGTCACCACATTGCAAACAACGGAATTTTTAAACATGTTGTTGGTTTAAACAATACCGATCCAGGTGGAAAATTTAAACTAAACCTTCTTGGTGAATACAATATTGGTGGAGATTCATTTGTACTTGAAAAATACTTTGAAGAAATGGGTATTACATTGGTTTCAACATTTAGTGGAAACTCAACTATGAGCCAGTTTGAAAACGCTCATATGGCCGATTTAAATGCGGTAATGTGCCACAGATCAATCAACTATATTGCTGAAATGCTTGAGAAAAAGCACGGTATTCCTTGGATTAAAATAAACTTTATTGGAGCTGATGCTACAGCAAAATCATTACGAAAAATTGCCAAGTATTTTGAAGATGAAGAGCTAATGGCTAAAACTGAAGAAATTATTGCACGTGAAATGTTAGAAGTTCAAGCAACAATTGAAGATGTAAAAAGTAGAACCGAAGGCAAATTATGTATGATGTACGTTGGTGGATCTAGAGCGCACCACTACCAAGAATTATTTGGTGAAATAGGTATGCGTACCATTTCTGCTGGTTACGAATTTGGACACCGTGATGATTACGAAGGAAGAAAAGTTTTAGACAGCATTAAAATTGATGCCGATAGTAGAAACATTGAAGAATTGGATATTGTTAAAGATGAAGCCAATTGGAGAGATGATTTAGTGGCTAAAAAGACTTCACTTGAAGATAAAGGCTATGGATTTTCTGAATATGAAGGAATGATGCCTGATATGGAAAAAAATAGTTTAGTTATCGACGATATTTCACATTGGGAAACTGAAAAATTAATTGAATACTACAAACCTGATATTATTGGAGCAGGTATTAAAGAAAAGTATGTAATTCAAAAATATGGAGTGCCGTTAAAACAGCTTCATAGTTACGATTATGGAGGGCCTTATGCAGGTTTCAAAGGAGCCGTTAATTTCTATAATGACATTGATAAAATGGTGAACACTAAAATTTGGGGATTAATTCCACCGCCTTGGAAAAACGAACCTGAATTAGTAGCAAAAATGGCTGACTCGGCTTATTAAGCTATTTCAAACCCATTTATAAAAACAATTTATAAACTTAAATTAGACACATTATGTTATTAAGACATACTACAAAAGATATAAAAGAACGGAAGTCATTAACCATAAATCCTGCTAAAACTTGCCAACCAGTTGGCGCAATGTATGCAGCACTTGGAATACACGGATGCCTACCTCACAGTCACGGTTCGCAAGGTTGTTGTTCGTATCACAGAAGTGCACTTACACGCCACTACAAAGAGCCAATTATGGCTGCAACAAGCTCGTTTACAGAAGGTTCATCGGTATTTGGAGGGCAATCAAACCTAATACAGGCAATTGACAATATTTTTACCATTTACGAACCAGAAGTAATTGCAGTACACTCAACTTGTTTATCAGAAACTATTGGTGATGACCTTACTCAAATTGTTGAAAAAGCAAGAGATGGAGGTAAAATACCTGAAGGAAAACACGTAATATTTTGCAATACACCTAGTTATATTGGATCTCACGTTACAGGATATTCAAATATGGTAAGCGGAATGGTTAAATTATTATCAAAATCTACCGGTGTAACAAACGATAAAATAAACTTGATTTCTGGTTGGGTTGAACCTTCAGACATGAGAGAAGTGAAAAGAATGGCCAACCTTATGGGAGCTAATTTTACACTTTTTCCAGATACTTCTGATGTTGTTGATGCGCCACAAACAGGTAGTTACGAAATGTATCCAACAGGAGGAACTACAATTCCAGATTTAATAGCTTCAGGAGATAATAAAGCAACTTTAGCTTTTGGAAAATGGGCTACTGAAGATGCTGCTATTAAATTAGAAAACAAGTGTAAAGTTCCGTTTGAAGCTACAGAACTTCCTATTGGAGTAAGAGCAACCGACCGTTTTATTATGGAATTGTCAAAACTTGCTGAAGTAGGAATTCCAGAAGCAATTACTGCCGAACGAGGAAGATTGGTTGATATGATAACAGATATGCAACAGTACCTACACGGAAAACGTGTTGCCTTATTTGGTGATCCAGATCAATTAATTCCATTGGTTGAATTTTTGTTAGACATGAACATGAAACCTGTTTACATCGTTTCAGGAACTCCCGGAAAAAAAATGCACAAACGCTTAGAAGAATTGTTGCTACCAACTGTACCTGAAGCTAAATTCCAAAATGGAAAAGGAGCCGATATGTATTTATTACACCAATGGATTAAAAACGAAGGTGTTGATTTATTAATTGGTAACAGCTACGGTAAATATATTGCTAGAGACGAAAATATTCCATTTTTAAGAATGGGATTCCCAATTCTTGACCGTGTAGGTCACTCTTATTTCCCAACATTAGGGTATATGGGCGGACTTCGAATTTTAGAAAAAATATTAGATCTTATCATGGACAAACAAGATTTAGAATCTTCTGAACCTGAGTTTGAATTGGTAATGTAATTCGAAAAATAAACAACTATTCAAAATTTGAAAAATGAACGTATAATTAAAATCAAAACACATGGAATCTATACTTAAAGGAAGACAAAATCAGGTATTGACTAAGGGAACAGATTCCCATGAGTTAAGTTGCGACAAATCTAGTCTAGCAGGATCCGTAAGCCAAAGAGCTTGCGTATTTTGCGGGTCTAGAGTTGTTTTATACCCAATTGCAGACGCACTTCATTTGGTACACGGACCCATAGGATGCGCTGCATATACTTGGGATATTAGAGGGGCATTATCATCAGGTCCACAAATACACAGGCTAAGTTTTTCAACAGATATAAAAGAGCAACAAGTAGTTTTTGGGGGTGAAAAAACCTTAAAAAAAGCGCTTCTTGAATTGATTTCTGCTTACAACCCAAAAGCTGCTTTTGTGTATTCAACCTGCATTGTTGATTTAATTGGTGACGATGTTGAAAGTGTATGTAAAGATGTAACTAACATTTCTGGGGTTGAAGTAATAACCGTACAAGCACCTGGTTTTGCCGGTACTAAAAAAGACGGCTATAAAGTTGCTTGTGACTCTCTTATGAAACTTGTTGGAAGCAAAGGAACCAACGAAACTATTCCTAACAGCATTAATATTATTGGAGATTTTAACCTAGCAGGAGAATTGTATTTATTACGCGATTATTACGAAAAAATGGGCGTTCATATCATGGCAACTATTACCGGTGATGGTAGAGTTGATGATATTAGACAATCTCATAAAGCAGCCTTAAATATTGTGCAATGTTCAGGATCCATGAGCAATCTTGCAATGCAAATGGAAGATAAATACCAAATTCCTAACATGAGGGTTTCTTATTTTGGAATTGAAGATATGTCTGATGCACTTTACAGCGTAGCCCGATTTTTTGATAGCAAAGAAATGATGGACAAAGCCATTGAATTGGTTGGTTCAGAAGTTAGAGATTTATTGCCAAAACTTGAATTTTATAAAAAAGCATTGACTGGTAAAAAAGCTGCCATTTATGTTGGTGGCGCATTTAAAGCCATTTCTCTTATAAAAGCATTGCGAATGATCGGTGTAAAAACAGTGGTAGTTGGCTCCCAAACAGGTAATAAAGAAGATTACCTAACTATGAAAAACTTGAGCGATGAAGGTACAATTTTGGTAGATGACACCAACCCTTTAGAATTAACGCAATTGGTTAAAAAAACAAACACTGATATTTTAATTGGTGGCGTAAAAGAAAGACCTATTGCCTATAAGCTAGGTTTAGGTTTTTGCGATCACAACCACGAACGTAAACTAGCATTGGCTGGCTATAAAGGCATGTTAAATTTCGCCAAAGAAATTTATGCAACAGCTATGAGTCCTGTTTTTCAATTCACAAAAAATAAATAGCAATACGATCTAATACTTTGAACTATGGAAAAAACAATTGACATAAAAGAAAAAGCATTCACTTCAACTCGTAATGCTTGTAAAGTTTGCACACCATTAGGAGCAAGTATTGTTTTTAAAGGAATTGAAGGCTGTGTACCTCTTATTCACGGTTCGCAAGGTTGTGCTACTTATATTAGACGCTATTTAATTAGTCATTACAAAGAACCTGTAGATATTGCTTCTACAAATTTCTCTGAAGAAACAGCCATTTTTGGTGGTGAAAAAAACTTATTTATCGCCATAGAAAATGTAACCAAACAATACAATCCTAAAATAATTGGCATTGCTACAACCTGCCTTAGCGAAGTTATTGGAGACGATATGCGCAAAATAATTCACAAGTATAAAGCTGAAAATGATGCAAACATTCCTGAGTTAGTTTTTGTGAATACACCTAGTTTTATGGGAACTCACATCAACGGATTTCACGATACTGTAACATCAATAGTAGCGGCTTTTGCAAGCAATACTGAAAATCGTGAGAGCATCAATATTTTCCCTGGATTTCTTTCACCAGCAGATTTACAACATCTAAAAGAAATTTTTACCGACGTAGCTATTGATGCTATTATGGTGCCCGATTATTCTGATATTTTAGACAATGAATATACCGGAGAGTATGAAAAACTTCCGAAGGGAGGAACAACAATTAAAGAACTAAAACAAACTGCTTGTGCAAAAGCCTCGTTAGAGTTTGGGTATATTTTAAACAAATCAAACCCTCAAACACAATCGGCAGCCGAGTATTTAAAAACCGCTTTTGATATTCCACGAATAAACCTCAACATTCCAATAGGAATTAAAGCAACAGACGCACTTTTTGATGCACTTGAAAAAATAACCAACAATAAAACACCTAAAAAATACACAAAACAACGCGGAAAACTAATTGACGCCTATGTTGACGGGCATAAATATGTCTTCGGAAAAAAGGCAGTAGTTTATGGCGAAGAAGATTTTGTTGTTGCTATGATTTCATTTTTAGAAGAAATTGGAATTGAAACTGTTTTATGCGCTTCAGGAGGAAACAGCGGCTTATTAAAAGAAGTTATTCAAGAGAAAGTGCAACCAAAATCAAACATCAACATTCATGATAATTTTGATTTTGAAGAAATTGCAACCGTTTGTAAAGAACTAAAACCAGACATTATAATAGGAAACAGCAAAGGCTATTACATAGCGCGTGAACTTGGAATTCCGCTTGCAAGAGTTGGCTTCCCTATTCATGACAGACTGGGTGGATCTCGCATTAAACATATTGGCTACGAAGGAACCCAAGCCCTTTTTGATTTAATAGCAAACACCCTTATTCAACAAATGCAAGATCATTCGCCTGTTGGGTACAAATACATGTAATTAAAATTTACATGAAATAATTAATAACGATTGAACACCTATAACCATTAAAACGTAAGCACATGGAAAATACAAACCCATTAAGCAAAACACATCCTTGTTTTGATAAAGAAGCAAAAGGAAAATACGCACGAGTTCATATCCCAGTAGCCCCAAAATGTAATGTTCAATGTGGTTATTGCAATAGAAAATACGATTGTGTAAATGAAAGTAGACCTGGAGTTACAAGTTCTATTTTAACACCTCAACAATCACTTCAATATATAAAAGCCATCTCACAAAAAATTGACAATATTTCAACTATTGGAATTGCAGGTCCTGGAGATGCTTTTGCTGAACCTGAAAAAACTTTTGAAGCTATACGATTGATAAAAGATGAATTCCCTGACAAAATATTTTGCCTTTCATCTAATGGTTTAAACTTATTACCATACGTAGATCAAATCGCTGAATTAGATGTAACTCACGTAACAATAACAATCAACAGTTTTAGGTTAGAAACGCTAGCCAAAATATACAACTGGGCACGTTTCAATAAAAAAATGTACAGAGGTATTGCTGCTGCAGAACTAATGTTAGAGCAACAAACTGAAGCCTTAAAAGCTTTAGTCGCTAAAAATATTACTGTTAAAATAAATACCGTACTTATTCCTGGCGTAAATGACACAGAGATAGAAGAAGTTGCTCAAATTATTGGAGAATTAGGAGCAGCAACAATGAACTGTATTCCTTTAATCCCCACAGAAGATACTGAATTTGCTGACCTTGAAAAACCAAGCAGTCAATTAGTTAGAGACAGTTACAGAGCTGTTCGCAAACATATAAAACCAATGACACATTGCTCTCGCTGTAGAGCCGATGCTGCAGGTATGTTAGGAAATGACAATATTGATGCTTACAAATTAATTGAGGAATATGCAGCAATGCCAACCGCAGTAGACAAAACAAAACCACACGTAGCAGTAGCAAGTTATGAAGGCTTAATGATTAACAAACACTTAGGCGAAGCAACCGATTTTTTAATTTACAAACAAACTGAAACCGGGTATGAATTAGTTGAAAGACGTTTTGCTCCAGCAAAAGGAAGCGGAGATTTACGCTGGATAAATCTTGCAAAAACACTGAACGATTGTTCGTATATTTTGGTAAATGGTGTTGGAGCAAAACCGGTTGATTTACTTCAAAAAGTAGGAATCGCAGTATTAGAAATGTCAGGATTAATTGAAGATGGTTTGGAAGCTGTTTACAAAGGCAAAAAATTAAAATCGGTACTTAAAACCACGTTAGGTAAATGCGGAAGTGGTTGTGGTGGAAATGCCATGGGGTGCGGATAATCTGCAAAATTACACTGTCAATTTTTTTAGTTAATTCTTATTCACATAAAACAATTTTAAAATGAAAAAACCAGATTACTTAATACTATTATGCAATTCCTACAGAATGGTAGGTGAAGCAAAAGGTACATGCCTTAAAAGAGGCTCATCAGATTTAATACAATACATTTCAGAAGAAGCTGCAGACCGCGGTTTAGATGTTGCGGTAACTACAACAGCCTGCTTAAACATTTGTCCGCAAGGTCCTGTAATTGTTATTCAACCTAACAATTACTGGTACGGAGGCATCACAGACGAAGATAAAATTGATGAAGTTTTAGATGCTTTGGAAGAAAACGAAGCGGTTGAAGAATACTTAATCGCTGATTGATAAAATGCTTATGAAATAATAACCTAAAAAATTTTAATTATGGATCCACTTTTTTTAATAACACTGTTTGTAGTTGCTTTTCTTTACGCTTCAATTGGTCATGGTGGCGCAAGCGGATATTTAGCTTTAATGGCTGTGTTTGGTGTAGAAACTACGTTAATGAAATCTTCAGCTTTAACACTTAATTTATTTGTAGCCGGAATTGCATTTTACAGTTATTATAAAGGTGGCTATTTTAAATGGAACATATTGCTCCCCTTTGCACTGGCTTCAATGCCAGCTGCATTTTTTGGGGCAAAACTTTCTGTTGACCCTACATTTTACAAAATTTCATTAGGCGTATGTCTTTTAATTGCTGTTGCAAGAATGCTCATTCAAGTAACATCTAAAAAAAGTCAAACATCTGAAACCCCTAATTTTATCATCGCATTACTTGTAGGGGGTATTGTTGGCTTTTTTTCAGGAATGATAGGAATTGGAGGAGGTATTATTTTAAGTCCGCTTTTAATTGTTTTTGGATGGGCAAATTTAAAAGAGTCTGCTGCAATTTCCGCAGGGTTTATTTGGTTGAATTCAGCAACAGGATTACTAGGCGCTGTAAGTTCAGGAGTTCATTTATCTCCATCTATAATTCCTTGGGTGCTCATTGCTCTTTTTGCAGGTTTTTTAGGTTCTTGGTCTGGCAGTTTTAAATTTTCAACTGTTGCATTGCGTTACGTTTTAGCTTCCGTTTTAATTATGGCTAGTTTCAAATTATTTTTTATCTAATATTTTATTATATGATGAGTCCCTACTTAATAGACACCACCCTTAGAGATGGTGAACAAGCACCCGGAGTTGTTTTTTCAAAAAGAGAAAAAATGAAAATCGCCATGTACTTAAACGAACTTGGCGTTGATGAGGTTGAAATTGGCACACCCGCCATTAGTTATGATGAAAAAACAATTATAAAAGCCATTGCTTCGGAAGGATATGCTTACAAAACATCCAGTTGGTGCAGGGCTAATTTAAAAGACATAAAAGAAGCCTCAAGGCTAGGCACAACTTCCATAAATATTTCATTACCTGTATCCGACATTCAAATTAAAACGTTAGGGAAATCGAGAGATTGGGTACTTTCTGAATTGAAAAAAAACACAGAATTTGCAAGCAACTATTTTTCACATGTAACCGTTGGAGCACAAGATGCCACTAGGGCAAATATCAACTTTTTAAAACAATATATTTATTTTTCACAAGAATGTGGTGCAAGTCGTGTTCGGATTGCAGATACTGTTGGAATATCGAGTCCGTTAGAAATTCACGAATTATTTTCAAATTTAACGGGTAGTTTCCCAACTATGGAATTTGAGTTTCACGGTCATAACGATTTAGGAATGGCTACCGCCAACGCTATTACAGCCTACAAATCGGGCGCAAAATGTTTAAGTGCAACCGTTAATGGTTTGGGCGAAAGGGCTGGAAATTCAGTATTAGAAGAATTAATTGCCTACTTTTTGTATAAAGAAAAAAACACCCACTATAAGTCTAAAATTATTTCAACACTATGTAATTATGTAGCTGATAATTCTAAGCTAAAATTAGCGACTAACAAACCACTTATTGGAAAAAAAGTACACACCCACGAATCTGGAATTCACACCTCGGCGATTTTAAAAAACAAAAAATCTTATCAATTTATAAACCCTGAAGATTTTGGGCAAGATAATGATGGGTTTTGTTTTGGAAAACACTCGGGGAAAGCTTCCATAAATCACTTTTTTAAACAAAAAAACTTATTTTTAGACGAGCATAGAGCACAACAAATTTTAAGTTTAGTGAAAGAAAATTCTTGTTCATGGAAACGACCGTTAACAGAATTAGATTTAATGCAAATTTACCATAGTTGTTAATTGTTAATTTGAAGAGGCTGTTTTAATTAATTGCTCGATAGCCGCGTAAACCTAACCAACTAATAAGAAGAAAATACCACCAAAAACAAGTTAAAAAAATACAAAAAGTTTCATTTTAACAGACAACTATTTACTCAATTGCAATAAGTTATGTAACTAAAAAAGCCTAGCAAAAAATAAATTTCCACTAGACCTTTTTAATATAACTAAAATAAGTTTTTAGCTTATTTTACATTGTGTTGAATGTTAATAGACTCTACGTGAATGGCCTTGAATACTTCTTCAACAAATTCTTTACTTAATCCTTTGCTTACTCCAGTTTCAATCATTGAATCTAAAATATCAGACCAACGACCGCTTTGTAAAATAGCAACGTTTTCTTGATGTTTTAATTTTCCAATATTTTCAGCAACACCCATTCTATTACTTAAAATATCAATAATACTGCTATCAATTAAATCCAACTCTTTACGGTATAAATTCAATTTACTTTGGAAGCTTTCTTTTGAACTACTTCTTTGACGAATTTTTAATTCTTTTGTAATTTCATCTAATCTAGCAGGCGTAATTTGTTGCGCAGCATCACTCCAAGCATTGTCTGGATCAATATGAGTTTCAATCATAAACCCGTCAAAATTTAAATCCAATGCCGTTTGAGAAACATCTAAAATGGTGTCTCTACGTCCACAAATATGTGAAGGATCTAAGATTATTGGTAAATCTGGAAATTCTTTTTTCAACTCAATAGCAATGTGCCATTTTGGTAAATTTCTGTAATGACCTGTATTGTAAGCCGAGAATCCACGGTGAATAACACCTAATTGAGAAATTCCGTTTGCTTGAAAACGCTCTACACCACCTAACCATAAAGCCAAATCTGGATTTACAGGGTTTTTAACCAATACTGGCTTATCAACACCTTTTAAAGCATCAGCAATTTCTTGAACAGCAAAAGGGTTAACAGTAGTTCTTGCACCAATCCACAAAATATCTACATCAGCTTTTAAAGCTAATTCTGCGTGAGCTGCATTTCCAATTTCAGTTGTAATTTTCATTCCAGTTTCCTCACGAACTCTTTGTAACCAAGGCAATCCTAAAGCACCAACACCTTCAAATCCTCCTGGTCTTGTTCTTGGCTTCCAAATACCAGCTCTAAATACATTTGTATCTGTATCTTTTAATAAGTGAGCCGTTTTTAAAACCTGCTCTTCTGTTTCAGCACTACAAGGTCCTGCAATAACAAGTGGGTGTTCTAAACCCATTCCATCTAACCACTTTCTGTTTTCTTTTGTAATTTCCATTTTGTTAATTTATTTCTTAGTTGTGTTTTCTATTCCGTTTAATATCGATTTTATATAATTTGTGCTATCCATTGTTTTATTTAAACCTTCAACATCATTATTCTCTAACATTTCTTTGAATTCAGATAAATTTTTAATGTATTCGTTCAATGATTGTAACACATTTTCTTTATTCCCTAAAAATATGGGAGTCCAAGTTGCCGATGAACTTTTTGCCAATCGCACTGTTGAAGCAAAACCTGTACTTGCCATATCAAAAATAGCTTGTTCATTTTTTTCAATCTCCAATACCGTTTTCCCCAACATAAATGAACTTACGTGCGACAAATGCGAAACATAGGCAATATGCCTGTCATGCTCTACAGGATTCATCATTTTGATACGCATATTAAGTTTTTTAAACAAGCTAATTGCTGTGTCTAATATTTTCCAATCTGTTTTATCGGCTTCGCAAACGATGTTCACTTTATCGTCAAACAAATTTAAAATTGCTGCTTCTGGTCCAGAAAATTCTGTTCCTGCCAAAGGGTGTGCCGCCACAAAGTTTTTACGATTTGGATGGTACTCTACTGCTTTACAAATTTCATTCTTTACAGAACCAACATCAAAAACCAGTGTTTCTAAACCAACTTTATCTAACACCTGACTTACAACTTTTGG
>CBDUAL010000056.1:0-13055 GCA_965365125.1 uncultured Lutibacter sp. | reverse complement strand
CATGAAACAATCGGTTAAGATCATATTAAGTGGAGGTGGTACAGGTGGACATATTTATCCTGCTATTTCTATAGCGAATGAATTGAAGGCGAAATATCCATCGGCTAATTTCTTATTTGTGGGTGCAAAGGATAAAATGGAAATGGAAAAAGTGCCTCAGGCGGGTTACGCAATTGAAGGTTTGTGGATTTCAGGATTACAACGTCAGTTAACTTTAAAAAACCTGTCGTTTCCTTTTAAACTCTTAAGTAGTTTGTGGAATGCATATAAAGTTGTTAAAAAATTTAAGCCAAATGTGGTTATTGGTACAGGTGGTTTTGCAAGCGGGCCAACATTGTATGCTGCAAGCAGAAGAGGTGTAAAAACCTTGATACAAGAGCAAAATTCGTATCCGGGAATAACCAATAAATTATTAAGTAAAAGAGCAGATAAAATTTGTGTAGCCTATGATGGTTTAGAGCGCTTTTTTCCTGCTGAAAAAATTGTAAAAACAGGGAATCCTGTACGTCAGGATTTATTAAATATTGAAGAGAAGCGAACTGAAGCGCTTGAATTTTTCAAGTTAGATATTGCTAAGAAAACCTTGGTAATTATCGGTGGAAGTTTAGGAGCTAGAGCTGTAAATAATTTAGTTGAAAAACATATAAATTGGTTGGTTGAATTGGGAGTTCAGGTGATTTGGCAAACGGGGAAGTTGTATTATGAAGAGTTCAAAAAATACGACAACTTAGAGGGGGTTCAAACTTTTGCATTTTTAAACAGCATGGATTTTACCTATGCAGCAGCTGATGTATTGATAAGTAGAGCTGGAGCAAGTTCAATTTCAGAATTGTGTATTGTTGGTAAACCAGTTATTTTTATTCCATCACCAAACGTTGCAGAAGATCATCAAACAAAAAATGCGCTGTCAGTTGTCACTAAAGATGCAGCTTTGTTGTTGAAGGAATCTGAAATAGAACTATTTCAAGCCATGTTTTCTGAGTTAATTGTCAATGAAGAATTACAGCTGAAACTCAGTGAAAATATTAAAAAATTAGCATTGCCAAATGCAACAAAAGATATAGTGAAAGAGATTGAAAAATTAATGATTAGTTAAAAGAATTTGAATTTAGACAATATACATAACGTTTATTTTATAGGCATCGGAGGCATCGGAATGAGTGCTATTGCGCGCTATTTTAAAAGCAATGGTAAAAATGTTGCTGGGTACGACAAAGTGCCAACAACTATAACCAAAACTCTTGAAGATATTGGTGTTGCAATCCATTTTGAAGATTCAATAGATTTAATTGGTTTAGATTTTAAAAACAATCAAAATACCCTTGTAATTTATACACCTGCTGTACCTAAAAATCATTCAGAATTAAATTATTTTTTAGAGCATAATTTCAAGGTTTTAAAGCGATCTGAAATTTTAGGGGAAATTACTAAAAATACGTTTTGTTTGGCTGTGGCAGGTACGCATGGCAAAACAACAACGTCAACTATATTGGGTCATATTTTAGAGGAAGCTGGTGTTAATGCAACTTCTTTTTTAGGTGGAATTTCAGAAAATTACAACTCTAATTTAATTTTAGGAGGCAATGAAGTTTCGGTGGTAGAAGCTGATGAATTTGACCGTTCATTTTTAAAATTGTCGCCAAATATTGCCTGCATCACTTCAATGGATGCAGATCATTTAGATATCTATGGCGAACATTCGGTGTTAGAACAGTCGTTTAGAGATTTTTCAGAAAAAGTTTCAGATACTTTAATTGTTAAAAAAGGATTACCACTTAAAGGCCTAACTTATGGTATTGAAGAGCAAGCAGATTTTGATGCTTCAGCGATTAGAATTGAAGAGGGTGTTTATATTTTTAATGTAAAAACTCCAACTGAAACTATAGAAAATATTCAAATAAATTTACCAGGAAAACATAATGTGCTAAATGCAATGGCAGCTTTAGCAATGGCAAATAGTTACGGTGTTTCATTACCTGTTGTTGCTAAAGCTTTACGCTCTTTCAAAGGAATTAAAAGACGTTTTTCGTATAAAATAAAAACAGAAAATCTAGTATTGATTGATGATTATGCACATCATCCAACCGAAATAAATGCAGTAATAAATTCGGTGAATGAAATGTATCTTTCAAAAAAAACGTTGGGTATTTTTCAGCCACATTTATATAGTAGAACAAAGGATTTTGTAGATGATTTTGCCTCGGCACTTTCAAAGTTTGATGAAGTAATTTTATTAGATATTTATCCAGCAAGAGAATTGCCTATTGAAGGGGTGACATCAGAGTGGTTATTGGGTAAAATTTCCGCCGAAAAGAAACAAATTTCAACCAAAGAAAATTTAGTTGAAAATATTTTAAAATCTGAAGCGCAAATTATGGTAATAATTGGCGCTGGAGATATAGGAGAATTAGTTGATAATATTAAAAATAAATTGACAGTTGAAAATTAATTGGATTTTTATAAAAGGCTTTCTATTACTGGTGTTAGTAATGTTTTTGGTTGGGTTTTCACATGTGAAAAACGATAGTAAAACAGTGCGTGATATTAGCATTGAATTTGAAGGGGGTAATAGCCTTTTTATGGATTATGAAATGGTTAATAAATTGTTAATACAAAATGGTAGGACTGTTAAAAATGAGTCGAAAACTGTTATAGATTTACATAAATTAGAAGCCAACGTATTATCGCACCCCATGGTAGAAAATGCTTCAGTTTTTTTAACGGTTGATGGTTTGCTGAAAACGGTAGTAAAACAGCGAACACCTATTGCAAGAGTTATATCAGGTACAGAAAGTTATTATATAGATAAACAGGCTAAAAAAATGCCTTTATCAAAGAATTACTCAGCTAGGGTTTTATTAATTTCTGGCGATGTTAATGAAGAAGATAACACTCAAATTTATTTGTTAGTTACAAAAATTTTAAATAATAATTTTTTGAAAAAACAAATAATTGGAATTCAAAAAACAACGAATAACGAGTTTATTTTAAGTACCAGAATTGGTGGTCAAAAAATTGAATTAGGGAAAATTGAAAATCTAAAATTGAAGTTTAAAAACCTAAATTCATTTTTTAGTAAAACAATGGCAGATCATTCAATAGACAATTACACGTTAATAAATTTAAAGTACAACAACCAAGTTGTGTGCACTAAAAAGTAGGATATGGAACACAATGATATTTCAGTAGGATTGGATATAGGAACAACAAAAATTGTTGCTATGATTGGTCGTAGAAATGAATATGGAAAGATTGAATTGCTTGGAACTGGAAAAGCTAAGAGTTTAGGTGTGCATCGTGGTGTTGTAAATAATATCACACAAACCATACAATCTATACAAATGGCGGTTGACGAAGCTATTGCAGTTTCGGGGATAAAAATAACCGATGCAGTTGTAGGTATTGCGGGTCAACACATTAGAAGTTTACAACACAGCGATTATATTACGCGTGTAAATGCTGAAGAAGTGATTGATGATGACGATTTAGATGCGTTAGAAAAGCAAGTTTATAAATTAGTAATGCTTCCTGGTGAAGAAATAATTCATGTATTACCACAAGAATTTAAGGTTGATGGTCAAGCTGAAATTACCGAGCCTGTAGGAATGTATGGTGGAAGATTGGAAGCTAATTTTCATGTAGTAGTAGGGCAGGTTTCTTCTATTAGAAATATTGGGCGTTGTATTCGTAGTGCAGGTTTAAATTTGGCAGGGATTACATTAGAGCCTTTAGCATCAGCTGAAGCTGTTTTAAGTACCGAAGAAAAAGAAGCAGGTGTAGCGTTAATTGATATAGGTGGTGGAACAACAGATTTAGCAATATTTAAAAATGGTATTATTCGCCATACAGCTGTAATTCCGTTTGGAGGAAATGTAATTACGGAAGATATAAAAGAGGGTTGTTCAATTATTGAAAAGCAAGCCGAATTATTAAAAACAAGATTTGGATCGGCTTGGCCAGGTGAAAACAAAGACAATGAAATTGTTTCAATACCAGGTTTAAGAGGAAGAGATCCAAAAGAGATAACATTAAAAAACCTTTCAAAAATAATTAATGCACGCGTTGTAGAAATTATTGAGCAAGTGTTTTTAGAGATAAAAAATTATGGGTACGAAGAGCCAAAGAAAAAATTAATAGCAGGAATTGTTATTACAGGAGGTGGAGCCCAATTAAAACATTTAAAACAATTAGTTGAATATATTACGGGAATGGATTCTAGAATTGGATATCCAAATGAGAATTTAGCAGGTGATTCAGACGAAAGTTTATCAAGTCCGCAATATGCTACAGCAGTTGGTTTATTAATGAATGGTTTAAAACAACTAGATAAAGAAAAAGTAAGATTAGCTGAACAACAGAAGTTTGAGGAAGATGCCGCAGCCATAGCAGAAACAAAAGAAGTTGTTAAGGAGGTGGTAAAGGAAGAGCCAAAACCGGCAAAGAAAACCATTTTTGAAAAATGGGGAGAAAGATTCAAAGATTTTTTAGACAACGCAGAATAATTAAAAGAAAAGAAAAAGAAACAACATACCAAAATATATATTTATGAGCAGTTCAGATTTTAGCAACATTTCATTTGATTTACCAAAGAATCAGTCAAACGTAATAAAAGTAATTGGTGTAGGTGGTGGCGGTAGTAATGCCGTTAACCATATGTATTCTCAAGGAATTAACGGAGTAGATTTTGTGATTTGTAACACCGATGCTCAGGCGTTACAAAACAGTCCTATTCCAACAAGAATTCAGTTAGGAGTTGATTTAACTGAAGGTTTAGGTGCAGGAGCTAATCCAGAAGTTGGGGCGCAAGCAGCTGAAGAAAGTATAGAAGAAATAAGAGCAATGTTAGGTACCAACTCTAAAATGGTATTTATTAACGTTGGAATGGGTGGAGGAACCGGTACCGGAGCTGCACCAGTTATTGCAAGAGTTGCTAGAGAGTTAGATTTGTTAACTATTGGTATTGTTACAATTCCATTTTCTTTTGAAGGTAAAATGCGTAATGATCAAGCTAAAAAGGGGATTGAGAAATTACGTGAATATGTAGATTCTTTAGTGGTAATTAATAATAATAAATTAAGAGAAGTTTACGGTAACCTTGGTTTTAAAGCAGGTTTCTCAAAAGCTGACGAAGTTTTGTCAACCGCCTCACGTGGTATTGCAGAAGTAATTACACATCACTACACGCAAAATATTGATTTAAAAGATGCTAAAACAGTGCTTTCAAATAGTGGAACAGCTATTATGGGATCTGCAACGGCATCAGGTATGAATAGGTCTGAAGAAGCTATTTCAAAAGCCCTTGACTCCCCACTTCTAGACGATAATAAAATTACAGGAGCTAAAAATGTATTGTTGTTAATTGTTTCAGGTTCAGACGAAATTACAATTGATGAAATTGGAGAGATAAATGATTTTATTCAATCAGAAGCTAAGTCTAATGTGAATATTATTATGGGTGTTGGTGAAGATGAAAGCTTGGGTGAATCTATTTCTGTAACTGTTGTAGCTACGGGGTTTACCAAAGATCAACAATATGAAATTTCAAATACCGACCCTAAGGTAATTAAGCATGTGCTTGGTGACGATCAAGAGGCAACATTTGATTTGTCTGGTGATAAAGGAGTTAAAGTGTCTAGCAACAAGCCAACAATGCCTTTAAACGAAAAACCTGAAGAAGAAAAGGTAGTTTATGATTTAGGTGAAGAAGTTGAAGATGAATTTGATATGATACCTTCAACAGAGTTTATAAACAATTTAGATGTAATTTATGAAGAAGTAGCTGTTACATCACCAAGTGATTTTGTAATTACAAATGTAGCGCCTGTATGTGAAGAGCCTGAGGTAGAATCTATAGAGGAGGAAAGTCAAATATCATTTACGTTTGATATGCCAATAGCAAAAAAGCAAGGCGATTCTGTTGAAAAAAAGCTTGAACAACCTATTGTAGAAGAGCCAACTATTGATATAAATGCAATTGAGGTTATTGAACCTGAAGTTGTTGAACCAGCCAAAACGGTTGAAAAAGTGATACATTTTTCTTTAGAAGACTATACGGAATTAGAAGATAATTTAGCGAATGCAAAACCAAATACAAAAGCACCTGTAAAACCAATTAGTAAGGTTACAATTGAAGAAGAAGCCGATTTAAATTTAACCTTGCGTTCAGAAGGTGAAATTGATATTAATGATCAGGAAGTTGTAGATCACAAGGAAGTTTCTCCGTTAGATTTAACCATTTCAGAATTGCAAAAAAGAGCTGATGACAGAAGAGAAAAAATGAAAAACTTTAATTATAAATTTATGAATAAAGTGAGTAATAATATTGATGAAATTGAAAAAGTGCCAGCATATAAAAGAATGGGAGTTAATTTAGAAGCCAATACACATTCATCAGAAACAAAAGTTTCAAGAACTTCTTTAGAAATTGATGATAATGATGACGTTCAGTTAAGATCAAACAATTCATTTTTACATGACAATGTAGATTAAAACATATTGCCCAAAGACGAGTGCCCTTAGACTAATTTTCTAAGTTTGAACTCGAAAATCTTCTTGTAATATTGAAGATTTTCGAGTTCTTTTTTTTTATATTCGCAGTATCAAATTACAGACTATGAGTTTACAAAAAGAATTAATGGTGAAAATGAAAGAAGCAATGAAAGCTAAGGATTCAGTTGCTTTAGAATCATTAAGAGCTATAAAGTCAGAAATATTGTTAGCGCAAACTAAAAGTGGAGCTTCAGAAGATTTAACAAAAGAAGAAGAAATTAAGTTACTTCAAAAATTAGTAAAACAACGTAAAGATAGTGCAGCTTTATATTTAGAACAAGATAGAAATGATTTGGCTGCTCCTGAGTTGGCGCAAGTTGAAATTATAGCTCAGTTTTTACCAGAGCAAATGAGTGAAGATGAGCTAAAGAAAATTGTTGCTGAAATTATAACTACTGTAGGGGCTTCTTCAATGAAAGATATGGGGAAAGTAATGGGAATGGCTTCAAAACAATTGGCAGGTAAAGCTGACGGAAAAGCTATTTCAGCAGCTGTAAAAGAATTATTAGGATAATATTATAAATGGCCTCGTGGCGCAACTGAATAGCGCACTGGATTTCGGCTCCAGCGGTTGCAGGTTTGAATCCTGCCGGGGTCACTAGAGTAACAATCAAATAAGTCCAAATCCTTGTAAATCCTATGTTTTACAGGGATTTTTTTAGTTATTAACTTTCGTCTTAAACAAAGAGTTTAACTTAGAAAAAGACGACAACTATGAAAACACAAAACACTTTTTCAAACCTAATTAGGCTTATAGCTTGGTGTACAAGTACTAATTTGTAGCTAGTATCGTTAGTTAATTGTTATTTAACATTACTTTTTTTACTTTTGTGTAACAAGTTGGTTATAACGCTATCTACAAATTCTATACAATGACTCCCAAACAAATTGAAAGAGTAAAAACGAAAATTCTTAAAATAAAAAAAGCGCTTGCTGCCGATAAAAAACATTGGGGAGGGTGTTATCATGATGGTAGAGGACTTAGATATTTACCTCCCGAGCAATATTTAAAAATTCAAGACTATACAGGTGCTTTGCGCTACTTTAATTGGTTCAATAAGAATTTTCCTGAAGATGCATGTTATCCTTTATTTCTTCTAGAATGGACGATTACTCTTTTTATGACAAAAAGAGTAAAACAAGCCGAACATAAATTGATTCAAACATTTATGTCAAATACCTACATCATAGATAAATTTTTAAACAGGGATTTTAAGTGTTTCGACAAAACAGAAGGTTCAAACTGGGAATTTGAAAGTTTAGTGGAAGGTTTACCATATTCAAAGAAACAGAGCGAATTAATACATTTTACAAGTTGGCTTGAAAAATTTATATTAACCGATCAATTTTTAGTTCCTACAAATAAATTTATAGAAATAAGCATTTTATTAAAAAAGGAAACAGACTTTGAAACTAGGTTCAATTTAATAAATCAAAAAAATAAAATAATCGAAAACTTACACTGATATTTACAGCAATCAACAACTTAATAATTTCAAATTTTCGAAATAGACAGGCAGAATTGTGAAACTTTGAATAGGATTGATTTGGCTAAATACAAAGGTTTTCATATCAGTATTGGTAAAATAAACCCATTGTAGCATAAATAATTTTTTGAATAATTAAGTTGTTTTTATTGAATGTTTTAGCATTTTGTTTAGTTTTACTACATTAATAATTAACGTAGTATAATACCCCATTAACCAATGTTTAACAAAGTTGCATTTATATGTTTTTTTGCTGTTTGCTTTATTTCTATAGAAGTTGGTTATTCACAAGGTGTAGATCATTTCAAATTTATTGATATTAAAGAAGGTATAACAAAACGTGCAGTATCTGTAATAAAACAAGATTCAGAAGGTTTTATTTGGTTTGGTACAAATGGAGCAGGATTGTACAGATACGATGGGATAAATTATAAATTGTACGAATACCAATGGGATAATTTACATTCTTTAAATAGCAGTCTTATAAATTCAATATTTGAAGACAGCACACAAAAATTTTGGATAGCTACTGATGAAGGTCTGAATTTATACAATAAAGAGTTTGATAATTTTGAGAGAATAGATTTAAATAGTGCTTTTCCTGCCGCCGAAAATTACACCATTCAAATTAGTGCTATTGAAGAGTTAAATAAAAACGAACTTATTATAGGTACTTATGGTTACGGTTGTTTATTTAAAGTGAATAAATTTAATTTCAAAGCCGAAAAAATTCCTTTTAATGAAAAATTAACAGATAGTTTTTTAGTTACAAGAATTTCAAAAGTAGCCGAAAATAACTATTTCATAGGAACATCAAATGGCTTGTATCATTTTACTTTTAAAAGTAATGGACAAATTGAGCAGCGTAAGATAATTGCCAATATACCTATTGAAGAGCTATTTAAAGATTCAACAAATAATTTATGGGTTGGAACAAGAAATGATGGTTTGTATAAAGTTGTTTTAAATGCTGAACAAAAGGAAGTTTCAAAGTTTAAAATTACTGATAAAAGAATACTTTCTATTGTTGAATATGAAAATTATATACTGTGCGGAACAGAAAATGATGGTTTTATAATAATAAATAAGCAAGGAGTGATAATTCATCAATATTTACAGAATAATAAGGATGAATATAGCCTAAAATCTAATTCAATATGGTCTTTGCTGGTAGATAATGAACGTAGAATTTGGCTTGGTTTTTATAACAAGGGAGTTACCGTTATAGATAATTTGTATAATAAATTCAATTCAATTCGCAGTTTAACAAACAATTCAAATTCATTACAAGCCAACTCTGTTACAGGCATCCAAGAAGGTAGTAATGGAGATTTATGGATAACTACCGATGGTGGTGGTATTGATGTATTCAATAAAAAAACAGGAAAATTTAAGCATTTAAATAGCGATAAAAACAATATTTTAAGTGATGATATTCAAACGGTTTTTATAGATAAAAATAAGCAGGTTTGGTTAGGTAGTTGGATTAATGGTTTGTATAAGCTAAATAAGGAAACAAATCAAATTTCAAATTTTTCTATCAATAATAGCGGTTTAACGTCAAATAGAGTTTTAAGTATAGATGAAGATTCAAAAGGGAATATTTGGATTGGTACATTTTTAAAAGGGCTTCATTATTTAAATTCAAAAACAGGTAAAATTACATACTGTAACACTAAAGATTTTATTACGTACGATATTAATAGTTCAGATATAAGAAAAGTACTTGTAGATAATGATGATGATGTTTGGTTGGGGACAACAAATGGATTGTTTCAAGTAAAGCAGTTAAAAAATAATGAATTAGAAGTGATTTCATTAAAAGATAAAATGTCTGTTAAACTAAGAAATCACGCAAGTACACATAGAATATTATCAATTTATCAATCTAAAGATGGATTAATTTGGGTTGGAACCGATGGAGGAGGTTTGTTTAATTACAATAAATCTACTCAGAAATTTCAATGGTATAATACAGTTGAAGGTTTTAATGAAATGTATGTAAGTTCAATTATAGAAAGTGAAAACGGTGATATTTGGCTTGCAGGAACAGGGGGAATTACAAAATTAGACAGAGAAAATAATTTGGAAAGTAATTACACCAAAGATGACGGCTTATTGGTAAACGACTTTAATTACAATGCTGTTATGAAAAGTAAGAATGGTGAATTGTATTTTGGGAGTTATCAGGGTGTAAATTATTTTCATCCTAATAAAATGAAAAAAAACACCAATGAGCCTAAGTTGTTTTTTACAGATTTTAAGTTGTTTAACAAATCAGTAAGTCCAAAAGAAAAAAATTCTCCGCTTTCAAAATCAATTTCATATACAAATAAAATAACTCTAGACTATAATCAATCTGTATTTACCATAGATTATATAGGTTTAAATTATACACGTCCTGAAAAACAGCAATATGCATATTTAATGGAAGGTGTAGATCCTGAATGGAATTATGTAGGAAATACTAAAAGTGCCACCTACACAAATTTATCTCAAGGAGAATACGTGTTTAATGTAAAAGTTGCTAATAATGATGGTGTATGGACAAAAAAACCATTAAAGCTTTATATAACAGTTTTGCCACCTTGGTACTTAACAAAAGGAGCTTTTATTGCTTATTTCATCTTTTTTATAGGATCTATATTTCTAATAAATTGGATGCTTCAAGAACGTTTTAAAGAAAAACAAGCAGTTAAATTTGAAAGAGATAAAAGGTTGCAAGAAGAGATATTGAATAATAAAAAGTTGCAATTTTTTACAAACATTTCGCACGAGTTTAGAACACCATTAACATTGATATTGAATCCGTTACAAGATTTATTAAAAGACACAAAAATGAGCTTGCCTTTTGAAGCCAAACAAAAATTAAACATTGTTCAAAAAAATGCACAAAGGTTAAATAGGTTAATTAGTGAGTTAATGGATTTTAGAAAGCTGAAATCTAATAAGGTGCGCCTAAACACTAAAAATATTGAAATTGTAAGTTTTGTAAATGATGTTGTTGGTCATTTTAAAGAAGAGGCTTCTCATAGAAAAATCGAATTGATTTTTGATTCTGAAAGTGGTGATTTTACATCGTTTATAGATAAGGAAATGATTGAAAAAGTGTTATTTAATATCATTTCCAATGCGTTTAAAGTAACACCAGATAAAGGAAAAATTATTATTTCAGCTCAAAAATTAAAAAAACCACGTTATTTAAAACTTTTTAATGAACATAAAAATGTAGAGGTATTTGAAATTATTGTTAAAGATACAGGTGCTGGTTTAACAAAAAAAGAGTTAACAAAAATATTTGAACGTTTTTATCAGGTAAATAAACTAAATAAAGGGTATTACGGCAGTACAGGAATTGGATTAGAGGTAGTAAAAGATTTTGTAGAATTACACAAAGGAGAAATAAATGTAAGCAGTAAAGTAAAAGAAGGAACTCAATTTACAGTAACCTTGCCATTAATTATAGAGAATTTAGATGTTGACAAAACCAATATTGAAGAAGATTTGACAGATGTAATTCTAACAATGAATACAACCAATATAAGCTCAAATACTGAAGATGTTGAAGTAGTAGATAAAAAAGCATACACCGTTCTAATAGTAGAAGACAATGCAGAATTACGAAATTATTTAAAATCGTCTTTAAGTAATTATTATAAAATAATTACAGCTTCAAACGGTAAAATAGGATTAGATAGAGCCATAGAAAAATTACCAGATATAATTATAACAGATGTGGTTATGCCTGAAATGGATGGTATAGAGCTATGCAAAGCCATTAAAACAAATTTAAAAACAAGTCATATTCCGTTGTTAATGCTTACCGCAAAATCTATGGTTGAAGATAAAATTAAAGGAATAGATTCTGGAGCAGACGCCTATATTAATAAACCGTTTAATATGGAAATTTTAAAATCTACCTTAACCCAATTAATATCGAGTAGACAAATTTTATTCAATAAATTTTATACAGGCATTTCAAATAAAACAAAAGAAAAAACAACTTCATTAGACAATCAATTTATTCAAAAAGTATTGAAATATATAAATGCGCATTTAAGTGATCCCAATTTAAGTTCAGAATCTTTAGAAGAAGAAATGTTTTTAAGTAGAAGTCAGTTATACCGAAAATTAAAAGCACTTACAGGGTCTTCTGTAAATGAATTTATTAGAAATGTGCGTTTAGAAAAAGCAAAAGAGTTATTAGAAAGTAAACAATTTTCTATTAGTGAAGTTACCTTTAAAGTAGGCTTTGCATCCCCTTCTTATTTTACTAAATGTTTTAAAAAACGATTTGGAATATTACCTACAGAAGTAAATTAGTCCTACTAATTTTGATGTATTTTATAAAAAAAAGGCTTTTAATGTGTTGGTATTCAGTGTTTTTTTGAATATTGACACAATAGTGCTATTGAATGCAACAAAATTGTTAAAATTTATTTATTGTTGAATGTACCTTTAAATTTGAATTTTAATAAAACGTTTTAGTGAGACCTAAAATTCAAACTCAAATTTATTTAACCAAACAGTAAAAATTTTATTATGAACAACAAATTGGTGAAAAAGTTATTTTTTCTGATCCTATTAATATCAGCAAATATAACTTTTGGTCAAACTGTTACAGGGACGGTTACCGGAGGAGGTAATCCACTGCCTGGAGCAAGTATTTTAGTTAAAGGAACCAACAATGGTACTGTAACAGATTTTGATGGAAATTATGCATTAGAAAATGTTCCGTCAAGCGCTACATTAACATTTAGTTATGTTGGGTTTAAAACTCAACAAAAGGCAGTAAATGGTAAATCTGTATTAAATGTAAGTTTAGACGAAGATGCCGAATCTTTAGACGAGGTAGTAATTATTGGGTATGGATCTGTTAAAAAAAGTGATTTAACAGGATCTATTGCTACTGTAAATGGAGATGCCATAGAAGATCAACCCTTTTCAGGGCTAGATCAAGCTTTACAAGGTAAAGTTTCTGGTGTTACCGTAATGCAAAACTCAGGTGCGCCTGGTGGA
>CBDUAL010000055.1:0-13075 GCA_965365125.1 uncultured Lutibacter sp. | reverse complement strand
AGTATTAACGGCTTAATTCCACGTAAATCCGACTACTATCAAGAAACGCTTGGAAATTATTATACAAACTCAGAAAATCAAAAGCTAATTATTTCTAAAGGCGCTGAATTGTACGATAAAGATGCAAACCTTTCAATGGAAGGATTATCTAAAAAATTAGAAGAAATTCTAAATAAAAATGTAAAAAAAAATTCGTACTTAAAAATTAAATCGGGCATATTTGGTAGCAAGGTACAAGTAGATTCTATTATTGCAGAAAACAAGGAGTCAAAAGAAATTGAAGAAAAGTTAAAAGCCAAAGATTCTGCCGCGCTTGCTGAAAAATCTAAAAGAAAATTATTTTATCTAAAATCAAGTATCAAAAACCTATACGAATCTTTATTTTATGCTGAAGATCCTACGTTTAATTTAATAGACAAACTAAATAAGTACGAATACACCATTAAAGGATATAGCATTGTAAACAATGAACCTTGTTATATTATTAATTTTGAACCTAAAGGAAGTAAGGAGTACAAAGGAACCTTGTTTGTGAATGTAAATGATTTTGCCATTGTACAAATGGACTATAAAAATATTAAAAGCTTAAAAGATTTTTCACTTCTAGGGCTGTCTTACAATTCAAATTTATACCAATCAAAAGTTTTTTTCAAAAAAGAAAACAATAACTATTTCCCTTATTTTATACAGTTAGATAAAGGTATGGATTTTGGCATTAAACGACCTTTAACAATTATTGAAAAGAATAAACATGTAAAAGGAAGAAAAAAACAAAATGAAGTCGCTTTAAAAATTGAAGCTAAAATCAACTCATTTGAACGTTTTGAATACCTTGTATATGAAACCCACACAATTGATAAAGCTGAATTTGAAACTATTACCGAAAATAAAGACTTTCAACCAACACACTTAGAAAAATACGATGCTAACTTTTGGGCTGATGAAACTATTATTGAGCCAAATAAAGCCATTCAAAGTTTTTCAATTAAAGAATAACTGGCGTTATTTAGAATTTCAACATTAAAAATTAAACAGTTTTAGTTTTTATAGTATATTTGATTTTTACAACTCACAAAATATACGTTTATGAAACTTTTAAAATTTTTAGTATTGATAACTGCCGTACTTACTATTTCATGTAAAGAGGAGAAACCTAAGACTGTAAACTCTAAAAATACTGTTAAAAAAGTACAACATTATATATGTGACAACAAGTGTGAAAATAGTGGTGGTGATGCGGCTGGAAATTGCCCTGTATGTAAAAATCCTTATGTACATAATACCGCTTACCACGCAAACGACTTATTAAAATCGGGACCTCTAAAAGTTGAGAGTAACGCTACAAATCCAACACAAAAAACGCCACAAGCAGCTCCAAAAGCTCCTACTCCTGCTCAAAATACAAGCGGTGTTTATCACTATACTTGTACAAATGGCTGTGCTGGTGGTTCAGGAACTTCTGATGATTGTAAATCTTGTGGTAATAAATTAGCACACAATCAATTATATCATAATTAATAAAATACAAATTCCTCTCTATGGCTTTTTCTCTTTCAAACTTATTTAAACCAAAACCAACTATTGACGCCTCTGAAATTCTCAATCAAATTGATTACAAAGAAGGTACTAAGTATGCTGTATGTGCTACACATATTCTATATGCTGACGTTGAAGAATTAGGTGGATTTCCGTATTTAAAAACAGTATTGTTTGGCATCACTGAAATTAATATTAAAAGAACTGGCTGTACCATTTCGTTTATTTTTAAAGAAGGGAAATTAACATTAACTTCAGATAACACCACCATAGAGTCTAATCAAATACAAAAAAGTGGCGTGTATTATACACCTGTAGATTTTGAATTAACGGAAGACGAATCTAAAAAATTACAAGCAGAAAAAATTATTGAAGTTGTAATTAACTACAAAAAAACAAACATTCATTTAAAACCTGTTGCTAATATTCAAGAATCGTAAATTCTAATTTTAACGGATCTAAAGCTTCAATTAACATCGGAATTAAATTGCTTCCTAGGTTTAAATAAATTTCTGAAAAATTTCGTGTCCGTTCTTCTAAACTTTGGTTTGGAAACAGTTCATTTTGAATGAATTTAATTCTGGTTACTTGGTCTGTTAATTTTCTTTTTTGAGCTTTTAATAGTCTTTTTTCTAAATTAGCCAATCCGTTTAATTGCTTTTTCTCTTGCGCATTTACAGCTCCTAAAAAAGAAGCGTCTGTTTGTTTTGAAAGCTCTTTTAAACCTTTAAACTGTTCTTGTAAAAATATTTTTTGTTGCGAAAAATCTATCGGGAATTTTGAAAGTTCTTTTACTTTTTTGGTAATTAGATCTTCTTGCTTGCAAAATATTTCTTGAAGCGAAATATTTAACCTCTCCACTTTAAGTAACTGTTTATCAGAAGCTAATAAAACAGAATTACGTAACAATAAAATTGGAAATGGTGTTTTAACAGCTTCAAAATAGTTTTTTAACTGAAACCAATATGCTATTTCTCCACCGCCACCAATATAACAAAGATTCGGTAAAATGGTTTCTTGGTATAACGGCCGCATAATTACATTTGGACTAAAACGTTCGGGATGAGTTTTTAGTTCAGTAAGTATTTCTTCTTCTGAAAAAACAATAGAAGTATTGTTAATTTTAAATACATTATTTTCAAAAATAATACGTTCTCTTAGTTCATTGGTTAAATAAAATAAGTTTATTTCTCTTGGATTTACTTGAATATTATAATTTTCACCTAATTTTTGATTGGTTAATGAAACATTTTTAAACGAAGTTTTATGCAACAATTCATCTTTTACAATGGGTGAAAATTCATTTTTTAATGCACTATCATCACCGTCAATAATTACCAAACCATAACTTCCAAAAAGTTCATTTACCAAATAACGTGTAGCTTCGGTTAAATTACTATGAGAAATGTATGCTTTCTGAAATAAATCTTTGATATATTTTTCGTTGTTTGAATTGCCTAACTGTTGTGAAAAGTTTTTAAAAACAGTATCAAAATCGGTTGTTTTTAATCTCCCAACAGCACCACTACTCTCTCGTTCCCAAGCTATTTTTTTTCCTTTGAAATTAAAATAATTAATTTCTTCAAAATCGTGATCTTCCGTAGCCATCCAATATACAGGCACAAAATTGCTATTAGGAAATTGCTTTTTTAACTGCGTTGTTAAATTTATGGTTGAAACAATTTTATATAAAAAATACAACGGTCCCGTAAATATATTTAACTGATGCCCTGTAGTTATTGTAAAGGTATTTTCTAATTGTAACTGTTCAATATTTTTAGTTGTAGCATCTGAAATTGCTATTGAAACATATTGCTTTTTTAAAGCATCAACCAACACATTTCTAGTTTTTACTGGAAACGATTGTTTTAATGATAACTGATTTTTAAATCCGTTTAAGTCTGGAAAATTATTGTAAAAATCACTTAATTTTGGGTTCTTATCTAAATAATCTCCCATTAATTTTGAAAAATAACCTGTTTCTTGAAAAGGAATATTATGTACTTTCATGTATTCTTATGCGCTTCTTTTAAATAAAGTGTATACGTATTCTCGTGTGTTTCCTGATGGTTGTGTATAGGTATAATTAAATGACTTTAACAACTCAAAATCAGCACCTAAATACTCTTGAAGCATAACTTCATTATAATTGAAAACATCTAAACCGCAACACTTTTTAGCTCCTTCTAAATTAAATTCAGCTAAAATAACAAAACCATCTACTTTAACAATCTTTTTTAAAAGGCTAAAATAGTTTATTCGTTGCTCTTCTGTAGTAAAAAAATGTAAAACTGCTCTATCATGCCAAAGATCAACATTTTTTAGTTTTAATAATGAAGAAGGATTCGTTAAATCATCAACAATAAATTCTATATTTGAATGATTGTGTTTTGATAAATTATTTTTTAATTCAATTAAAGCTGATGCTGAAATATCATTAACCACTATATTTGTAAACCCATCATTTAACAAACATTCAATTAAGGTTGTTGCTCCTGCTCCAGCATTAAAAATTAATGCATCTTCTGCTAAATTGCATTCACCTATTAACTCTAACGATTTGGTTGGAGTTTCCTCATACCAACCTAAGCTTGTTACTGGGGTTTTTCTGTAAGCATTAGTCCAATGCTTTTCAAAATCATAATCTTCTTCAAAAGTATTACTCATTATAATGGGTATTAATTTTTATAAAAATACTAAATTTAAATAGTTTGTCGGTTAACACGAATATATCTAACATTATTTTAACTAAAAACACTTTTGTATAAAATCAACCTATATAAAATTTAAGTACATTTGATACTTAAAATAAATTCTTAAATGAAAAAAATAATCTTTCTATTATTAACTGTTGTTTTATTTTCTCTATCAATAAAAGCACAGACTATTCAATCTCCGTCAGAATTTTTAGGCTACGAATTAGGAACTCGGTTTACAAGAAATCACCAAGTTGTTGCATATTTTAAATATGTAAGTGAACATTCAAAAGCTATTGAATTAAAAAAATATGGAGAAACAAATGAGCACCGACCGTTATATCTCTCTTTTATTTCTTCGGAAGAAAATATTGAGAATTTAGAACAAATTAGAAAAGATAATTTAAAAAGAACTGGACTTTTAGATGGTAACGCAACTTTAGAAGTAGGTATTGTTTGGTTAAGTTATAATGTGCACGGAAACGAAGCTTCAAGTTCTGAAGCATCCATGCTAACTTTGTATAAATTGATAACTGAAAAACAAGATTGGTTAAAAAACACCTTGGTTATTATTGACCCTTCTGTGAATCCAGACGGAAGAGATCGCTATGTAAACTGGTACAACCAAACTAAGAGCGCACCGTTTAACACCAATCCAGATGCTGTTGAACACCAAGAACCTTGGCCTGGTGGAAGATCAAATCATTATTTATTCGATTTAAATAGAGATTGGGCTTGGGCAACACAAGTAGAAACACAACAACGTTTGAAAGTTTACAATGCTTGGATACCTCATATTCACGTAGATTTTCACGAGCAATTTATTAACAATCCTTATTATTTTGCTCCAGGCGCTGAACCTTTTCACGAAATAATAACAGATTGGCAACGCAATTTTCAGACTGAAATTGGAAAAAACCATGCCAAATACTTCGACAAAAAAGGTTGGAGATATTTTACAAAAGAATCGTTTGATTTATTTTACCCAAGCTATGGAGATACCTACCCAACTTATATGGGAGCTATTGGTATGACTTACGAGCAAGCTGGTCACGGAATGGCTGGATTAGGAATTGTTACCGAAAACAATACTGTGCTAACTTTAAAAGATAGAATTGCTCACCATACAACAACAGGACTTTCAACTGTTGAAGTTGCATCAAAAAATACTTCGAAAATGATTGCTGAATTTGGTAAATTCTTTGATAACACTAACCAAAAAACCAAAAGCTATATTTTAAAAGGTACCCCTGAAAAAATAAATGCTGTTGTTGCACTTTTAAATAAACATGAAATTATTAGTTATTTTTCTTCGGAAAAAACCATCAAAGCTTTTAATTATGAAACAGAAAAAAGTAGTAAGCTTCATATCTCTAACAATGATTTAATTGTACCAACAAATCAACCAAAAGGAAAAATGGTGAAAGTTTTGTTTGAGTTAGAAGCTGAACTTTCTACACCAATTACTTATGATATTACCGCTTGGAATATTCCTTTTGCTTATGGCTTACAAGGATTTTCTTCGGAAGTTTCACTTCAAAAATCAGAAAAAACGAATCAAAACAATACACTTACAACACCTAGTAATCAAAATATATATGCCTATATAAGCAATTGGAATACTGTAAAAGATGCAGCTTTTTTAGGCGATTTATTAGAAAAAGGTTTTAATGTACGTTTTAGTCAAAAAGATTTTACTGTTGAAGGAAAGGCATTTAATAAAGGAGCTTTAGTTATTATGAAAGGTGAAAATAAACACCTTCAAAATTTTAATGAAACTGTTCTGAAAATAGCTGCTTCAAATTCTCAAAATCTACAAACAACTGAAACAGGTTTTTCTGATGCCGGACCCGATTTTGGCTCAGATTATATGAAATTAATTAAACCTAAAAAAGTAGCAGTTTTAGGCGGCAAAGGAACATCATCATTAAGTTTTGGTGAAATTTGGCACTTTTTTGAAACGCAATTAAAGTATCCTTTGAATGTTATAAACGCTAACGATTTGAATCAGGTTACATTTTCAAAATATCAAGTATTAATTTTACCTGACGGCTATCGTTCAAATAAAGAAAACCTAAAATTACTATCAAAATTCACTATTGATGGAGGTACAGTAATAGCTATTGGAAGTGCTTTAAAAAGTTTTGCTGATAAAGAAGGTTTTGTGTTGAAAAGTAAAAAAGACAACACTGATAAAGATAGCATTACCGAAAATTTAACACCTTATAATCAACTTGAGTCAACTTATTTTGAAGGTGAAATTACGGGAAGTATTTTTAAAAGTACTATTGATAATACTCACCCTTTAGCATTTGGTTACAAACAAAATTATTACAGTTTAAAATTAAACTCAAATGCTTATAAATTACTAGAAAAAGGTGTAAATGTTGGATATTTCCCTAAAGAAACTACTCCAATTTCTGGATATGCAGGAGAAAAAGCATTAAAAAATGTTTCGAACTCTTTACTTTTTGGAATTGAAAATAAAGGACGAGGAAAACTTATTTATATGACTGACAATCCTTTATTTAGATCGTTTTGGGAAAATGGAAAATTATTTTTTACGAATGCCGTTTTCTTGAATTAAACATAGAGCTAAACAAAAAAGAAGCTGCCTAAAAGGTAAACTTTGCGTTAACCTGAACTTGATTCAAGTTCTCATAATGATTGATTATCAGCATGATGAGATTCTGAAATAAATTCAGAATGACGCATTTTAATACTTTTTAGACAGCCTCTTTTTTATATCCTTAATTTCAAATTACTAAACTGGTTCTCCGTATAAATCAAACTCAGTTGCTGAAGTAATTTTTATATTGGCAAACTTACCAACTTGTACGTAATGTTTTGTAGCATCAATTAAAACTTCATTATCAACATCGGCAGAATCAAATTCTGTTCTTCCAACAAAATCGTTACCGTCTTTTCTATCAATAATAACTTTAAACGTTTTACCTACTTTTTCTTGGTTCAATTCAAAAGAAATTTGGCTTTGAATATCCATAATATCATTTACACGTTGCTGTTTTACGTCTTCAGGAACATCATCAACCAAACTAGCTGCGTGCGTATTTTCTTCGTGTGAATACGCAAAAGCACCTAAACGCTCAAAACGCATTTGTTGTACCCAGTCTTTTAATTCTTGAAAAGCAGCTTCTGTTTCACCTGGATATCCAACAATTAAAGTGGTTCTAATTGCCATATCTGGAACCGATTTTCTAAATTCAGCAATTAAATTTGTTGTTTTTTCATGTGAAGTTCCACGTCTCATCGACTTTAAAACTTCATCATTGATATGTTGCAATGGAATATCTAAATAATTACAAACTTTAGGTTCGTTTTTAATAACCTCTAAAACATCTAATGGAAAACCTGTAGGAAATGCATAATGCAAACGAATCCATTCAATTCCATCAATTTTCGCCAATTCTTTTAACAAATCGGCCAACGCACGTTTTTTATAAATATCTAAACCGTAATAGGTTAAATCTTGTGCAATTAAAATTAACTCCTTTATCCCTTTCTTCGCTAATTTTGTAGCCTCAGTCACTAAATCTTCAATAGGTGTAGAAACGTGTTTACCTCTCATTAAAGGAATGGCGCAAAAAGAACAAGGTCTATCACAACCTTCTGCTATTTTTAAATAAGCGTAATGTGTAGGTGTGGTTGTTAAACGCTCTCCAACAAGCTCGTGTTTGTAATCTGCATCTAAAACTTTTAACAAATTAGGTAAATCATGCGTTCCAAAATACGCATCAACATCAGGAATTTCTTTTTGCAAATCGGGTTTATAACGTTCACTTAAGCAACCTGATACATAAACTCTATCTACTTCACCCAATTCTTTTTTGTTTATGTAATGTAAAATTGTATTGATAGATTCTTCTTTAGCATCACCAATAAAACCACACGTATTAATCACCACAATATTTCCATCATCGTTTTCATCTTCGTGTACTACATTTTTATCATTAGCCTTTAGTTGTCCCATTAAAACTTCACTGTCGTAAACGTTTTTAGAGCATCCTAAAGTAACTACATTAATTTTATTTTCTTTCTTAGATTTAGTTCTCATCTTCTATATTTAAGGAGCGCAAAATTACTACTTTTTACTTGTAAACCAATTATTTAACTACATATAAAAAAAGACCTTTTATATCTTAAAAATACAAAAGGTCTTTAAAATTATTCTATTTTTTTTATTTGAAGAACGAATCTACAAATTCAATTTTATTAAAAACTTGCAGGTCATCAATCCCTTCACCAACACCAATATATTTAACTGGTATTTGAAATTGATCTGATATTCCTATAACAACACCACCTTTTGCTGTACCGTCTAATTTTGTAACGGCTAAAGAAGTAACTTCTGTTGCTTTTGTAAACTGTTTTGCCTGTTCAAAAGCATTTTGACCGGTAGAACCATCCAACACTAATAATACATCATGTGGCGCATCAACAACTACCTTTTGCATAACCCGTTTAATTTTTGTTAGCTCATTCATTAAGTTTACCTTATTATGCAACCTACCCGCAGTATCAATAATAATAACATCTGCATCTTGAGCAACACCCGATTTTAACGTGTCATAAGCAACCGAGGCAGGATCACTTCCCATTTCTTGTCGTACAATAGGAACCCCTACTCTATCTGCCCATACTTGTAACTGATCTATAGCAGCCGCTCTAAACGTATCTGCTGCACCAAGCACAACTTTCTTTCCTGTTTTAGTGAATTGAGCTGCTAACTTACCAATGGTTGTAGTTTTACCAACACCATTAACACCCACCACCATAATCACATAAGGTTTTTTATTTGCTGGAATGTTAAATTCTGTATCATTTCCAACATTTGTTTCGGCTAAAAGTCCTGCAATTTCTTCTCTTAGTATTGAGTTTAATTCTTCAGTACCTAAGTATTTATCTTTAGCAACACGATTTTCAATGCGCTCAATTATTTTTAAAGTAGTTTCTACACCAACATCAGATGAGACTAAAACCTCCTCTAAATTATCGAGAACATCGTCATCTACTTTGGTTTTACCTGCAACTGCTTTAGAAAGTTTAGAAAAAAAGGATGATTTTGTTTTCTCTAAACCCTTGTCTAATGTTTCTTTTTTTTCTTTCGAAAAAATTCTTTTAAATAAACTCATTTTTTAATTATTAACATGGTAAATATAAAAAAGAAAAGCTACTTTCAATAAAGAAAGTAGCTTGAATATTTTTATGAGCAAAAAATTATTTTTTGCTTAAAAAGTCTTTTACGTTTGCTGGATCCATAATAGCTTCAACAAAAGTATAAGCTCCTGTTTTTGGAGATTTTACCATTTTGATAGCTTTACTTAATCTTTTTGATCCTGTTTGTAACGATGCTACTGATTTCTTTGCCATGGTCCTATATTATTTAATTTCTTTATGAACAGTCATTTTTTTCAAGATAGGATTGAATTTTTTAATTTCCATTCTATCAGGTGTGTTCTTTTTATTCTTAGTAGTAATGTATCTAGAAGTTCCTGCTTTACCAGAAGCTTTGTGTTCTGTGCACTCTAAAATTACTTGAATTCTATTTCCTTTAGCCTTTGCCATTTCCTAATATAATTATTTTTTTAAAAAACCTTTTTCTCTTGCTTCTTTAATAACAGCAGAAATTCCTTTCTTGTTAATATTCTTTAAAGCAGATGTAGCGACTCTTAAAGTTACCCATTTATCTTCTTCAGGAATATAAAAACGCTTTTTTATTAAGTTAGCGTCAAATTTTCTTTTTGTTCTATTCATGGCGTGAGAAACATTGTTCCCAACCATTGCTTTTTTTCCAGTAAGTTCACAAACTCTTGACATAATTCTATACCTTTTTAATGTATTCTCAAAACGAGATGCAAAATTAAATTTTTAATATGGAATAAACAAACTTATTTAATTAGTTTTTTAAAATTTCTTTTCTTAACAATTCTAAAGCCTTTATTGAAGTTCGTTCAATCACTTTTTCCCTTGGTTTTCCAAAATTAAATTCTTCGGAAAAGACTCCAATTGGTGTGGCTATTGCAATAAACACCACCCCCACTGTCTCATCGGTTAAATCTGTAGTTGGCCCAGCGTTACCAGTGGTTGCAATGGCATAATCTGTTTTAAATTTTTGCTGAATTCCTATTGCCATGGCTTCAGCTACTTGAGAACTTACAACGGAATAATTGGTAATGATCTCCTCTGACACATTCAATTCATTTATTTTTATCGCAGCTTGATATGCGACCACTGAACCAACAAAATAATTTGAAGAACCCGGAATTGAGGTAATCATTTTGGAAATATTTCCTCCTGTACAACTTTCGGCAGTTGCTAAAGTCTTATTTTTTTCAACCAATAACTTACCTATTAAAGCTTCTAAGTTCTCATTTTCTTCATATCCAACTATAATATCACCAATAATTTCCTCTAAAATAATTACATTTTCAGCAATTGCTTCTTCTAAAATTTCTTTGTTAGGTCCTTTTGCTGTTAAACGTAACCTCACTTTTCCAAAAGATGGTAAATAAGCTAAACTTATAAAATTCGGTAAATTAGTTTCCCAATCTTCTATTTTTTCGGCTAGCATACTCTCTCCCATTCCATAAGTAAGAATTGTTTTGTGAACAATAAAAGGTAAATGATATGTTTCAACTAATTTAGGAAGCACACTATTTGTCATAAGTCCTTTCATTTCATAAGGTACACCTGCAAGTGAAACTACTACTTTATTATTTTCATGAAACCACATACCGGGCGCAGTTCCTAATTCATTTTTAAAAGCAATACATTTTGAAGGAACTAAAGCCTGATTTTTGTTTACTTCGGTAAAAGGATAATTTGATTTTGCAAATAATGCCTTAATATGTGCTGCGATTTCTTCATTAAAAATAAGTTTGTCTGCATAATATGCAGCTAAAGTTAACTTTGTAATATCGTCTTTTGTAGGGCCTAATCCACCAGTAACAATTACAATATCACAATTTAGTTGCGCTTCTTTTAGTGCTTTTAAAATATGTTCTTTATCGTCTTGAATAGATGTTATTTGATATACTGAAACACCTATTTTATTTAATTCTTCAGCGATCCATTTTGAATTTGAGTCTAAAATTTGACCAATTAAAATTTCATCGCCAATGGTAATAATTTCTGCTTGCATTTCTACTTTAATATTTGCCTTAAAAATACAAAATACAACGCAACCTTTTTCACATTTTTGTATCTTATAAACAAAAGAATGTTACTACAAACTAAAATTAAAATTTAAGCTATGACCAACAAAACTCAATTAACTGACAACCAATTACTTGAAAGAATCCAAGACTGTACACTAGACCCTACAGACTTTACACACGAAACATTATTAAGACTTACTTGGGTTTTAATTAACAAGTATGGTTTAGATGTAGCTATTGTTAAAAACAAAGAAATTAAAGAAAATTACTTTAAAACGGCTTTAAGAAACGATAAATTCAATATTACATTAACCAAAGCTTATACTGAAATTTTACATCATTTTATGGAACGCTCTTCAACCAATGATTTTGAAAAATTATTACGTGAATTTCCTAGATTGAAATACAATTTTAAAAATTTAGTAAAAACACATTACGGCTACAATATTTTAAAAGAGCACAGAAAAGAAGAACCTACTGAAAACGGGCGTCCAATCTTATTTACTTTTTAAAAAGTAACTATTTAATTTTTACCGAAAAAAATTCTTCGCCTTTAATGGCTCCTATAAGTATGTCGTTTTCTGAAATTTTACCTACGCCTGCGGGAGTTCCTGTAAATAACACGTCTCCCTTTTTTAAGGTGAAAAACTGAGAAACGTACGCTATTAACTCATCAATTTTCCAAAGCATTGCATTGGTGTTACCTTCTTGTACAAGAGTTTCATTTTTATGCAGCGTAAAATCTAAGTTTGTTAAATCTCCTAACGTTTCTTTAGCTACAAACTTCCCAATTAAAGCACTCCCATCAAAAGCCTTTGATTTTTCCCAAGGCAATCCTTTATCTTTTAATTGATTTTGTAAATCACGCGCTGTAAAATCTACTCCCAATCCAATCTCATCATAGTATTTATGGGCAAATTTTTCTTGAATGTACTTTCCTACTTTATTTATTTTAACCAATACTTCTACCTCATAATGAATTTCATTTGAGAACGCTGGAATAAAAAATGGCTGGTTTTTTGCTAAAATAGCAGAATCTGGCTTTAAAAAAATGACTGGATTTACTGGTTTTTCACTATCCAACTCTTCTATATGTTTGGCATAATTACGACCAATGCAAATAATTTTCATAAATAAGTAACTTAGTATTGTTTTATAAGATTCCTGCTTTCGCAGGAATCATTCTTATTAAATCTGTGTTAAAAGTAAAAATCCATTTTACATTAAGGAATCCATTTTTTCTCAAAGTTAGGCTTACGTTTTTCTAAAAAGGCATTTCTACCTTCTTTAGCTTCATCCGTCATATAGGCTAAACGCGTTGCTTCACCAGCAAATACCTGTTGCCCTACCATACCATCATCAGTTAAATTCATAGCGAATTTTAACATTTTTATTGAGGTTGGCGATTTTGCTAAAATTTCTTGTGCCCATTCAAAAGCGGTATCTTCTAACTCATTATGCGGAATTACTGCATTTACCATTCCCATTTCATACGCATCCTGAGCAGAATAATCTCGTCCTAAGAAAAAGATTTCACGCGCTTTTTTTTGTCCAACCATTTTTGCTAAATAAGCCGATCCGTAACCACCATCAAAACTGGTAACATCAGCATCAGTTTGTTTAAAAATAGCATGTTCTTTACTCGCCAAAGTTAAATCGCACACT
>CBDUAL010000054.1:0-13303 GCA_965365125.1 uncultured Lutibacter sp. | reverse complement strand
ATACAATTAGTTTTGTGTTTGACAAATAGAATATAAAAAAAAATAAAAAAAAATAAAATACGCCTTAAATACCTTTAAAAAGAAGCTTTTGGAATCCTAAATATATAATATGTATTTTAAATGAAGTTTAAAAATTTATTACTTTTCCTTTTTGTCAACTAAAATAGCTTTAGTACTTTTGCCCAAACGTAAGATTAATGAAAAACACAAAATATGTTTTTGTAACCGGTGGGGTTACTTCTTCACTTGGGAAAGGAATTATTGCAGCTTCTTTAGCCAAATTACTTCAAGACAGAGGCTACTCTGTAACCATACAAAAACTAGATCCATATATAAATATTGACCCAGGAACTTTAAACCCTTATGAACATGGCGAATGTTATGTAACTGATGATGGTGCTGAAACCGATTTAGATTTAGGGCATTACGAGCGTTATTTAAATATTCCTACTTCACAAGCTAACAATGTTACTACTGGTAGAATATACCAATCTGTAATTGATAAAGAGCGTAAAGGTGAGTTTTTAGGAAAAACCGTTCAAGTTATTCCTCATATTACTGATGAAATTAAAAACCGTATTCAAATTCTAGGAAATACGGGCGATTTTGATATTGTTATTACTGAAATTGGAGGTACCGTTGGTGATATTGAATCATTACCTTATGTAGAATCTGTTCGACAGTTGTTATGGGAATTAGGTCATGAAAATGCCATTGTAATTCATTTAACATTAATTCCTTATTTAGCTGCTGCTGGAGAATTAAAAACAAAACCAACACAGCACTCTGTTAAAATGCTAATGCAAAGCGGGGTAAGTCCTGATATTTTAGTTTGCAGAACAGAACACCACATATCACAATCTATTAAAAATAAGTTAGCTTTATTTTGCAATGTAAAAAAAGAAGATGTTATCGAGTCTATTGATGCTGAAACTATTTACGATGTTCCTAACTTAATGCTAAAAGAAGGTTTAGATGCCGTTGTATTAAAAAAATTACAACTTCCTAACGACAAACAACCAGAATTAAAAGCTTGGAATCAATTTTTAAAGAAATTTAAAAATCCGAAAAACACCATTGAAATTGGTTTAATTGGTAAATATGTTGAATTACATGATGCCTACAAATCTATTACCGAAGCCTTTATTCACGCTGGTGCTCAAAACGAAGTTAAGGTAAATATCAATTGGATTCATTCTGAAGACTTAACAACACTAAATGTTCCAAGAAAATTGAAAAATTTAAACGGTATTTTAGTCGCTCCAGGTTTTGGTGAACGTGGAATTGAAGGGAAAATTGATGCTGTAAAATATGCCCGTGAAAACAACATTCCTTTTTTAGGAATTTGTTTAGGAATGCAAATGGCGGTAATTGAATTCTCTAGAAATGTGTTAAACTTAGCTGATGCCAGTTCAGCAGAAATGGATAGTGAAACTAAAAACCCTGTTATTGATTTAATGGAAGAGCAAAAAGACATTACTGAGTACGGTGGAACTATGCGTTTAGGTGCTTGGGATTGTGAATTGAAAGAAAATAGCAAAATTAAAGGTATTTATAAGAAAGAATTAATTAGTGAACGTCACAGACATAGATACGAATTCAACAGTGACTATTTAACTCAAATTGAAGAAGCTGGGATGATTGCCACTGGTAGAAATCCTAAAACTAATTTGGTTGAAGTTGTTGAAATTCCTTCTCACCCTTGGTTTGTTGGTGTTCAATACCACCCAGAATATAAAAGTACGGTATTAAACCCACACCCATTATTTGTTGATTTTGTAAAAGCAGGTTTGGAACACTCTTTGAAGTAATATACAATCATCAATAAAAATCAATATTTAACTATACATTTACTACATTTGTCGGGCTTTTTAAAAAGTTTTAAAAAGCTAATGACAAATTGACATTTTAAAAACAAAGATGGAAGAAAAAAAATTCGATTACAATTCTATAATTGGCTTCGGCTTATTATTTGTAATATTCATTTGGTGGGCATATACCAACCAACCTACTCCTGAGGAATTAGAAGCTCAGAAAAAAGCAAAAACTGAACAAACACAAAAAGAAACAGAAACAGCTGCTACAAATGCGGCAAGTTTTAATACTACTGCTGAAGTTCCTGTGCAAGCAACAGATTCTTTAAGTTTAGCAAAAGCTAAAACAGCTTTAGGAGCATTTGCATCTTCAGCAACATTAACTAATGCTGAAACTATTTTAGAAAACGACGTTTTAAAACTAATAATTTCTAACAAAGGTGGTCAAATTAAAGAAGCTTTAATTAAATCTCACGTTACATACGACTCATTACCATTGTATATGATTAAAGATAATAACGCCTCTTTTAACATCAACTTTGGAACTACAGACAATAGAACATTAAACACAAAAGATTTACTTTTTGAGCCTACATTAACTAAAAATGGCGAAGAACAAGTACTTTCTATGAAGTTAAAAGTTTCTAACTCACAGTTTTTAGAATATAGCTACGTAATCAAACCAGGAGCCTATATGGTTGATTTCAATATGCGTTCTCAAGGGTTAAATTCCACCATAAACAGTTCTCAACCTATTACTTTAGATTGGAGTTTAGATGGATATCGTCACGAAAAGAGTATTCGTTACGAGAACCAGCAAACTGAGATGTATTATGAAAAAGAAGATGAAAAAATTGATTACCTTTCTGTAGGTGGTGAAGATGACGCTGAAGAATCTGACGTAAACTGGATAGCCTTTAAACAACATTTCTTTTCAACCATCTTAATTTCTGAACAAGGATTTGACAATGCAAAATTAGAATCTAAAACACTTACACAAGACGAAGAAATTGATACTGTCTATACAAAAGCATTTTCTTTAAAAGCTCCGTTAGCACTTAAAGGTGGAGAATTTAATTACAATATGAATTGGTATATTGGACCTAATGATTACCAAATTCTAAAAAAATACGATAGAAACATAAAAGAAGTCGTAAACCTAGGTTGGGGAATCTTTGGTTTTATTAACCGTGTAGTTTTTGTTCCTGTATTTAACTTTTTACAAGGGTTTATAGGAAATTACGGATTAATTATTATCCTATTAACTATTGTTGTTCGTATTTTCATGTCTCCGCTAGTATACAAATCGTACTTATCTAGTGCAAAAATGAAGGTGTTAAAACCTGAGATGGAAGAAATTAACAAGCGTTTACCTGGAAAAGAAAATGCTATGAAACGTCAACAAGAAACTATGGCACTACAAAGTAAAGCTGGTGTAAGTCCACTTGCTGGTTGTATTCCTGCAGTTTTACAAATGCCTGTATTTTTTGCGTTGTTTAGATTTTTCCCTTCAAATATAGATTTACGTCAAAAAGGTTTTTTATGGGCCGATGATTTATCTGCTTATGATTCTGTTTTTGAGTTGCCATTTCATATTCCAATGTATGGGTCTCATATTAGCTTGTTCCCAATATTGGCATCTATCGCAATTTTCTTTTATATGAGAATGAGTCAAAGTCAACAAATGGGAATGCAGCAACCTACACAAGAGGGGATGCCTGATATGCAAAAGATGATGAAAATGATGATGTATTTTTCACCTGTTATGATGTTAATTTTCTTCAACATGTATGCGAGTAGTTTAAGTTTATACTATTTTGTATCTAACTTATTAACTATTACAATTATGTTGATTATTAAGAATTACATTATTGATGAAGATAAAATTCATGCAAAAATTCAAGCAAATAAATTAAAACCTAAGAAAGAAGGTAAATTTAAGAAGCGTTTAAATGATGCTATGAAGCAAGCGCAAGATCAACAAGCGCAACAAAAACGAAAAAAATAACCATTCATTAAGTTATTGAAATGTTAAAGTCCCAAAGTTTTAAACTTTGGGACTTTTTTTTTAACTTTAGAAGAAAAATTACTAATGGATGCACAAAAAAATAAATTTAAAATCTATTCTGAATATAATTTAATAGCTGAATTTCATAGTGGCACTCTAAATTTAGAATCTTACTTACAATTTAAGAAAGATTTATTTTCTCATAAAGAGTTTAAATCGGGAATGAATTACTATATCAATCTAAAAAAAGTGAATTTTACTATTCCTACTGAAGATATTCAAAAATTTGCAGAGTTCAACAACAAACGTCCTTCTTTTTTAAAGAGAAGAAAAATTGCATTAGTAACAGACACACCTAACCAAGTGGTCTCAACAACAATATATAAAACACTGTTGAACAAAAAAAATCAAGACATAAAAATATTTTCTACCAATGAAAATGCGTTACGATGGCTTATTACAACTCCTATTTCTTTAGAAAAATTTAAGGATATATTAGCCTGTCTATAAATAATATTTTAAATTATCTTTTTTAGGATAAACTTCAACCTTATGAAATTAAAAAATATAGTATTTGCCCTAATAGTATTTTGTTTTACATGTTGTACAAAAGATGAAAACACAACAATTTTACCTTCAAAAGATACACTAAAAGAACTTACTATTTTTCACATCAACGATCAACACGGACGCTTAGATAATTTTTCAAAAATTAAATACATTATCGATCAGGAAAAACAAGAAACAAATGTACTTGTAACTTGTAGTGGCGATATTTTTTCAGGAAACCCAGTTGTTGATAATTATGAAGAAAAAGGGTTTCCAATGATTGACTTGATGAATTTAGTTGGTTTTGATATTTCAGCTATTGGAAATCATGAATTTGATTACGGTGAAGATATTTTAAAAAACAGGCTTACACAAGCCAATTTTAGCTGGGTTTGCGCCAATGTGAATATGAATTCAACTGGAATTCCAGCTCCTTTTGAATATAAAACAATTACAAAAAATGATGTAAAAGTAACATTTTTAGGCCTTGTAGAAACAAACGGAAAGGAAGATGCTGTTATACCATCAACACACCCTTGGCGCGTTCAAAATTTAACATTTCAAAAATACACCAATGTAGTGGTGAATTATCAGAATGTGAAAGAAGAAGAAAACTCCGATTTATATGTTGCACTTACACATTTAGGCTATTCTTCGGACCAATATTTAGCGACTAAATTTCCTTATTTTGATTTAATAATTGGTGGTCACTCACACTCCAAAAACAATGAAGTTATAAATAAGATTCCCATTTTTCAGGCAGGTTCTAATTTAAACTATTTAGGAAAAATAAAACTAACAATTAAAAATAAACAAATTGAAAGTCTCAAATACGAACTCATAGATTTAGAAAAACACAGTAATTACAACACCTCTATAAAAGACGTTATTGATACATATATTAAAAATGCAAACTTAAATGAAGTTATTGGCTATGCTGAAGTATACCATTCAAAAAATGCTGTTGGAAGTTTTTATACAGACGCTTTAAGAAATGAACTAAATGTTGATATAAGCATTCAAAATACAGGTGGTGTTAGAAATAATTTAGATGAAGGCAATATTTTAAAAAGTGAAATCTATAGCATTGATCCTTTTAACAACGGAAGTGTAACGTACACTATGACTGTTGGAGAAATTAAAGATTTTTTAAAAGAAACAAAAGTCGCTATTTACTATGCTGGAGTTACAATTGAGCAAGAAAACGGACTTATTACATTAATTAAAAACGGACAAGAATTAAGCGACAACCAAACTTTAACAATTGGGTTGAATGATTACATTCCTGCTGTGTACGATAGTTACTTTACGCAAACACCAACTATTAAACCGTATACCACTGCAGAAACAATTATCAATTATTTAGAAAATAATACTGCTACAATAAATTATTCACAGGTAACTAATTATTTTAAATATCAATAAAAAAGAGGCTGTTTAGATTGTTAACTTTTCGTCAACCTGAACTTGATTCAAGTTCAAATACTATTTTAAAATTAGCATGATTGAGATTCTGAAATAAATTCAGAATGACGGGTTTAACGCTCCCCAAACAGCCCTAAAATTATTTGTATAAATTCCTATTTATTTAAAAAGGCCAATACATTATTTTCAATACGCTCTTGAATATTAGATACATCTGATTTCACAAAAGGTTCGCCTGTAATTTTTTCATACAATTCAATATACCTATCAGAAATTTCGTTGATTTTTTCATCGCTCATTTCAGGAACTGTTTGCCCTTCAAGCCCTTGAAAATCATTAGAAATTAACCATTGGCGCACAAATTCTTTCGACAGTTGTTTTTGAGCTTCACCTCTACGTTGTCTTTCTTCATAACCATCCGCATAAAAATAACGAGAAGAATCTGGTGTATGAATTTCATCAATCAATAAAATTTTACCGTCTTTTGTTTTTCCGAATTCGTATTTTGTATCTACCAAAATTAAACCACGTTCGGCTGCAATTTCAGTACCTCTTTGAAACAATGCTTTTGTGTATTTTTCTAAAACAGCATAATCTTCCGCAGAAACAATTCCTTTTGCTATAATATCTTCTTTCGAAATATCTTCGTCGTGATCACCATCTTCGGCTTTTGTAGCTGGCGTAATAATTGGCTCAGGAAATTTATCATTCTCCTTCATTCCCTCAGGCATTGCAACACCACACAGCATTCTTTTTCCTAATTTGTATTCACGCGCTGCGTGACCACTCATATAACCACGAATTACCATTTCTACTTTAAAAGGTTCGCACATATACCCAACAGCAACATTAGGATCTGGTATACCTAAAATCCAATTTGGAACAATATCACTTGTTGCTTCTAACATTTTAGAAGCTATCTGATTTAAAATTTGCCCTTTAAACGGAATTTGTTTTGGCATTACTACATCAAATGCTGAAAGCCTATCAGAGGCTATCATAACTAACGTTTCATCGTTGATATTGTAAACTTCACGAACTTTCCCTTTGTACACTGTTTTTTGTCCTGGAAAGTTAAAATCGGTATTATTAATTGTATTACTCATTGCCTACTTCAATACTTTTATATGCTGAAATTATTTCTTTTACTAATCTATGTCTAATTACATCTTTATCGTCTAAATAAACAAATGCAATTCCTTTTACTTCTTTTAAAGTTAACATGGCTTCTTTTAAACCCGATACTTGCCGTCTTGGTAAATCAATTTGCCCTGGATCACCAGTAATGATAAATTTAGCACTTTTTCCCATACGCGTCAAAAACATTTTCATTTGGTTGTGAGTGGTGTTTTGAGCTTCATCTAAAATCACAAAAGCATTGTCTAAAGTTCTACCACGCATAAATGCCAAAGGTGCTATTTGAATAATCCCTTTTTCAATGTACGAATCTAACCGTTCAAACGGAATCATATCTCGTAAAGCATCATACAAGGGCTGCATATACGGGTCTAATTTTTCTTTTAAATCTCCTGGTAAAAAGCCTAAATTCTCACCAGATTCTACTGCTGGACGTGTTAATATAATTCTTTTAACTTCTTTTTCCTTTAATGCTTTTACGGCCAAAGCTACAGCTGTATAAGTTTTACCAGTTCCTGCCGGACCAATAGCAAAAAGCATATCGTTTTTGCCCATTTTTTCAACCATTTTACGCTGATTAACGGTTTGAGGTTTAATAAGCCTACCTCCAACACCGTGAACCAAAACACCATCGGCAGATTTTGCACTTTTATGCTCTGTTCCGTTTGAAGTTAAAATGCGCTCAATACTATTTTCGTCTAATTTATTATAACGAGTTAAATACTTCATTAGCATTTGTAACCGTTTTTCAAATTCGTCCAAAATTTCAGGTTCACCATAAGCTTTTAAGGTATTGCCTCTTGCAACAATTTTTAACTTCGGAAAAAATTTCTTTAGAATTTCTATATGGGAATTATGCGTACCAAACAAGTCGTTTGGATTAATTTCTGTGAGTTCAATTAGACGTTCGTTCAAATGACAAAGTGTTAAGTTTAAATGAAAAATTGTATGCAAAATAACCGAATAATTGATTAGATTTGCATAACAAATTTAATTATATCTAATAACAAATTTTTAACCTGCTCTAATAAGTTTTAAACATTTTATTAAGTATTTTAACTATTGTTAATTTAAAAAAATCGCTCGCATTTTATATGTCGATAATTACGCTAACTACTGATTTTGGAACGAAAGACCACTTTGTAGGTGCTATAAAAGGCACTATATATAGTGAGCTTCCTAATGCTCGAATTGTTGATATATCACATCATATATCTCCATTCAACATTACAGAAACGGCGTATATTTTAAAAAACGCTTACAAAAGTTTTCCTGAAGGAAGCATTCATATTATTGGTGTTGATTCTGAATTAAATGAAGAAAACAAGCACATTGCGTTGAAATTAGACAATCATTATTTTATTTGTCCTGATAACGGAATTATTTCATTATTAGCTTCAGAAATTAAACCTGAAAAAATTGTTGAAATTAATATTCACGATCGTATTTCTACAAGTTTCCCAGTACTTGATGTGTTTGTAAAAGTTGCTTGTCATATTTCTAGAGGTGGTACTTTAGAAGTGATTGGGAAAATAATTCCTGATTATAAAAAGCTAGTAGAGTTACAGCCTGCAATTTCTGCAGATGGTAAAACTGTACAAGGAAATATTATCTATGTTGATAACTACGGAAATTCTATTAGCAACATTAATAAAAAGTTGTTTCAAGAAGTTGGAAAAGGGCGCGACTTTGAAATAATTGTAAATAAATACGTTTTCAATAAAATTAACGCAAAATACAGCGATATTATAGATTTCTCTGTACCTGAAAATATTCGTCAAAAAGATGGTACTCGATTGGCTATTTTTAATTCAGCAAATTATTTGGAAATTGCCATTTACAGAAGCAATTTAAATACTGTTGGCGGAGCTTGTTCTTTACTTGGATTAAATTATAGAGATACTATTTCTATAAAATTTAGTTAAAACCTTTTATTTATGCTAGTACGAATTGTAAAATTAAGCTTTGCCCCTTCAAAAATTAATGCATTTTTAGAGAATTTCAATAAAAACAAACATAACATACGAAATTTTGAAGGTTGCCGTTTATTAGAATTGTACAACGATAAAAAAGATTCCAATATATTTTTCAGCTATAGCTATTGGGAATCTGAAACACATTTAGAAAACTATAGAAACTCTGAACTTTTTAAAAATGTTTGGGCAAAAACAAAAATAATGTTTAACAACAAACCTGAAGCTTGGAGTGTTACTAAATTTGAAAGTTTACCTTAATTAAATGAAAGCTATTTTAACAAAAGAACTAAATTCATTCTTTTCTTCACCAATTGGTTATTTGGTGATTGCTGTTTATTTAATTCTAAACGGCTTATTTTTATGGGTTTTTGAAGGAGAATTTAACATCTTACACGCTGGTTTTGCCGATTTAAATAGCTACTTTTTTTTAGCACCGTTGATTTTTATGTTCTTAATTCCAGCCATTACCATGCGTAGTTTTTCTGATGAAATAAATACTGGAACTATTGAAGTTTTAAAAACCAAACCCATTGGAAATTGGCACATTGTTCTTGGAAAATACTTGGGTTCGCTTATTTTAGTGTTGTTGGCTATTGCGTTAACTTTGGTATATGTTTATAGCGTATATCAATTAGGAAACCCCGTTGGAAATATAAATTTTGGAAGCACATTTGGGTCATTTATTGGCTTGCTATTTTTAAGCAGTGCGTATGTGGCAATTGGTGTTTTTTCATCAACCATTTCTAAAAATCAAATTGTATCATTTTTAATTGCAGTTTGCATTTCTTTTTTCATTTTTTACGGATTTGAAGCTATTTCAACCTTGAATTTATTAGGTGATTTTAATTATACCATTCAACAATTTGGAATGCTAGAACACTTCAATAGTATTGGTAAAGGCGTGCTAGATTCTCGCGATTTATTGTACTTTACATCTATTACTTATTTGTTTTTATTTTTAACCAAATTTAGCATTCAACATGAACAATAAGTATGCTAAAATAGTAATAGTGATTATAAGCTTGATTCTTATAAATTATGTAAGTTCAAAACTTTACAAACGTTTTGATTTAACTGAAGATCATAGATATACGCTCTCTGAAACTACCGTAGAAATTGTTGAAAATATTGAAGAAAATATTCTTATTACAATTTATTTAGAAGGTAATTTTCCTGCGGAATTTAAACGCCTTCAGGTTGAAACTAAATTGCATTTAGAAGAGTTAAAAGCAATCAATAAAAATATTAAATTTAAGTTTGCAAACCCAACTGATATTGCCGAAGATTTAATTGAAGAAGGGCTTGAACCTAGCCGTTTGCAAGTACAAGAAAATGGTAAATTATCTGAAATTATCATTTTTCCTTGGGCCGTTGTTCAGTATAAAAATAAGAGCGAAACAGTTTCGCTTTTAAAAGATATTTTTGCCAATTCTCAAGATGAACAATTAGAAAGTTCCATTCAAAATTTAGAATATGCTTTTGCAAATTCCATTCATAAATTAACTTCAAAAAAAGAAAAGAAAATTGCCATTATTAAAGGAAATGGCGAATTAAACGATATTTATATTGCCGATTTTTTAAGAAAAATAAGTGAATATTATCGTCTGGCTCCTTTCACGCTAGATTCCGTTGTAAAACAACCACAAAAAACACTGAAAGAGCTTTCAGAGTTTGATTTAATTATTGTTTCGAAACCTACAGAAAAGTTTTCCGAAGAAGAAAAATACACATTAGATCAATTTAGCATGCATGGTGGAAAATCACTGTGGTTAATTGATAATGTGCAGGCTGAATTAGACAGTTTAATGCTTACCGGAGAATCTTTAGCGTATCCGAGAGATTTAAATTTAACCGATTTATTTTTTAATTATGGTGTACGTATTAATTATGATTTAATAAACGATGTGTACAGTTCTAAAATTCCACTAGCAACAGGAAATGTTGGAAATAAAACACAATTTAATGCTTTCAACTGGAATTATTTTCCATTGGTAAATTCCAAAAACGACCACGCAATTACTAACAATATTGAAGCTGTTAATTTAAAATTCCCGAATAGCATTGATACGTTAAAGAATGACATTCAAAAAACAATTTTATTACAAAGTTCTCCACTTTCAAAAACCATAGGAACACCCACAATAATTTCATTAAAATCTATTGCCGAAAAAACAAATCCGGCAGAATATAAAAATGGGAATATTCCTATTGGAATTTTATTAGAAGGCAACTTTAAATCGGCTTATGCAGGTCGTACAAAACCATTTGAAATTAACAATTCAAAAGACAAAAGTAGCGCTACTAAAATGATTGTTATTGCTGATGGTGACATTATTGCAAATGAAGTTGCTAAAGGTAAACCATTAGAATTAGGTGTAGATAAATGGACCAACCAACGCTTTGGAAATAAGGAGTTTTTATTGAATTGCGTGAACTATTTATTAGATGATAACGGCTTGATAAACATTCGTTCAAAAACAATTAAAATCAACTTTTTAGACAAAGAAAAAGTTTTTAATGAAGCGCGTAAATGGCAACTTTTAAACATTCTATTTCCTTTAATTATACTAGGTGTTTTTGGTGTTTCTTTTAATTACTTCAGAAAGAAAAAGTATCAATAATTAAAATTCATCTCTTCTTAAAATATTGTTAAAATTAAAGCTACTTAATTTGAAGGTTTCTATATGTACTATATTTGTTATTAAACTAAAATATACTACAATGATTAAAAAACTATTTACCATTTGCCTATTTGTTGGATTGTCTTCAACACTAACTGCACAAATTAAAACACCACAACCTAGCCCTGCTGCTAAAATTGAACAAGTTGTTGGCTTAACGGATGTTACTGTTGAATACTCTAGACCTGCCATGCGGGGGAGAACTATTTTTGGTGATTTAGTACCTTTTGGAACTGTTTGGAGAACTGGTGCCAATGCAAATACTAAAATTACGTTTAGCGATAATGTAACTATAGACGGACAAGAACTAGAAAAAGGAACTTATGCCGTGTATACAATTCCTTCGGAAACTTCTTGGGAGGTAATTTTTTATAGCGAATCTAATAACTGGGGAGCTCCTCAAAAATGGGACGACAGTAAAGTTGCAGCTAAAACAACGGCTAAAGTTGAAACAATGCCAATGCCAATTGAATCTTTTACAATATCTATAGATGATTTAGCTACAAGTTCGGCGGTTATTGGATTTTTATGGGAAAATGTATATGTTGGTGTAAAAGTTGATGTTCCTACTGATGCTATTACTTCAAAAAATATTGAAACAGTAATGGCTGGCCCTTCAGCAAACGATTATTTTCAGGCGGCTACTTATTACCATACTGAAGGTAAAGACTTAAATAAAGCCTTAGAGTGGATGAAATTAGCTACTAAAGGTGAGAATCCTCGATTTTGGTATTTACGTAGAATGAGCTTAATTCAGGCTGATTTAGGTGATGTAAAAGGTGCTATTGCAACTGCTCAACAATCTTTAGCTGCTGCTGAAAAAGCTGGTAACGCTGATTACGTAAAAATGAATAAAGAATCAATTGCTGAATGGATGAATTAAATTCTTGAGATTTAAAACATATTAAAAGCGCCTTTTTGAAAATTTCAAAAAGGCGTTTTTTTATATCTCCTTTTGAAGTAAGCATACTGTTTTTAAACGTCTTTTTCATTTCTAATCGCAAATTATTTCACGATTGACACCTTTGACCCACTTTATAAAATCCTGTAAATCCAATAAAATATTGAAAGCTCCAAAGAGATTAATACCTCCTGAGGAATGCTATTTCCAATACGTCATGCTGAACTTGATTCAGCATCTCATTATCTAGCTAAGACTTATTTTATGATCGTTTTAAAAACATAAAGGAGGATACTAATTCACTGTTTTTACAGTAATAACAACTACTATTTAAACGGTTTCCAATTTGTTTTTACTAAACGATTGAATAAAAACTGCAAGCGCCATGACGATAAAACATCCTACAAAATTTAACCATAAATAAGGCAAATTTATGTACTCATATTTATCTAGTAAATACAACGAAATTACAATTCCCTGTGTAATTAAAGCAGCTACAAAAACAGCATTACTTTTTACATACTTTATAAAAAATGCCAATAAGAAAATTCCTAATACATTCCCATAAAAAATAGATCCAATAATATTTACCAACTGTATTAAATTATCAAATAAACTTGCAACACTAGCCACCAAAATAGCTAAAATACCCCAAGCCAACGTAAACCATTTTGAAGCTTTTACATAATGATCATCTGTTTTTTCAGAAGTTACATTTCGCTTATACAAATCCATTGCCGTAGTGCTTGCCAACGCATTTAACTCTGAAGCGGTACTAGACATTGCTGCTGATAAAATTACCGCCAACAACA
>CBDUAL010000053.1:0-13322 GCA_965365125.1 uncultured Lutibacter sp. | reverse complement strand
TAAGATTTAATGAACAATGTATTCACCTTTCAGTTAAGCGTTTTAAAAAATGAAATTGATTATTTAAACCATGTAAATAATGTCATGTATATTCAATAGGTTTTTAAATCAGCTGAATTAATTTGAGCTAAATTAAGTACTAAAACTATTAATGAGAAATATGTTTGGGTGATTTTACGCCATGAAATCGACTATTTTTTATCAGGAATTTTAAGTGATGAGATAACCATTAAAACTTGGATAGGAACTAGTATTGGTGTAAAATATAAGCGTTTTGTTGAGATAAAAAAAGAGCTAAATTATTAGCTAAAGCAAAGATTACCTGGTGTTTATTAACTGTGGAATCAATGAAATCTGTTTGCATTCCTTTAGAAATTCTAATATTATTAAAATAAATTAGTTATTTTTTTCCTCAATCCATTTTGCTAAATATTTGGTGCTTTTTAAAGTGTGGTGCATTAATAATGCGCCTGTAAAGTTTTTTAACCGATGCTTTTCAATTTTAGGTTCAATTTTTGCGATTTTTTTTAGCAGTTTTTCTTCATAAGTTACTTTGTTGTAACACTTTTTTAAAATAGTAATTCCATTTTTTTGAGCTTCACTCCACACTTCCTTTTTAGTATAAAGTTCAACAGCTTTGTCTGCAAATTCTTGTGGTAAATTACAAATAAAACCATTCCAAGGTAAATTTTGATGCATTGCTTCAGCACCAATTGGTGTAGTTACACTTGGTGTTCCATATTTCATGGCGTCAATTAGTTTTCCTTTTAAGCCTGCGCCAAATCTTAAAGGGGCTAAACAAACTTTACTATTCTTAAAAGTAGTTTCTGTATTTTCGGCCCAACCTTTAATTAAAAAACCGTCTTTTATATTGTGAAGTTGTTGCGCTTTATTTGGAACATACGCTCCATAAATATGCATTTCAGCAGTTGGTAGTTGTTTTCTAATTAAGGGCCAAATATTGTTTTTTAAATATAAAACAGCATTCCAATTTGGTTCATGTTTAAAATTGCCCATTGTTATAAAATGAGTTCTTTTTTCAAAAGGAGGAAGGGTTGCTAAAGTTGAAGGTTCAACAGAATCAACTAAAAAAGGAATATAGTGTAATAAAGACTTGTTAATTTTAAATACTTTTTTTAATAATTTCATTTCATAGGTTGAAATTATTAAGGTGATATCACAGCGGTAAATACTCGCAATTTCACGTTTAGCAACCTCATTCATTAAAATTGGTAACGTTACTTCTGTTTGTTGTTTAAAAGCTGTTATACGTGCATTTCTTAAGAAATGTAAATCTTCGGTATCTAAAATTCGAAGGGCATTTGGACAATTTTCTGAAACTCTCCAGCCAAACTGTTCTTCAGTTAAATAGCGATCAAATATTACTATTTTCGGATTTAATTCTTTAATAAAATCATCAAAACTGGTATTGTTAAGTTCAATCTTCACAGTGTTAATAGCAATACTTTCTAAATTAAAGGTTGTATCGGTTTTAGAGGCAGTACTTCCAAAAGTAATGGTGTAACCATCTTTTTGAAATAATTTAATTAGTTCTAACATTCTGCTTCCGGCAGCAGTAGCGTTGGGTTCAGGCCAAACAAATCCAATAATAAATAATTGCTTCATAATAATTTCAAAAGTACTAAACTTCGTTAAGTTATGGGGCTTTTTACTTTTTAAAAACTACGATAATTTTAGATTTTATATTAAAAATAGTGAGTAGGTAACCCAACCCATTTTAATGGTTTTAGTTGAAGGCCAAACTAAAATAAAACACAAATAATAAGAATTTGAAACGCTAAAAGTTAAATGTTGAATGTCTTTTTTTTTACACAAATTACCTGTAAAATGCTACGATACCCAGTGTAAAATATCTTTTATTATAGACCATCTTGGTTTAGGGATATCAGCTCCTTTTCCTTCAATATAATGACTAAAAAGTTTATCTATTGTGCTATCTTTCTTTTTTAATTCAATCCAAGTATTTACAAATAAAATCCAACTTTCATCTCTAGGAAGCGGGTATGCCATTGGGACTTTTATAATGGCAGGTTGTGGAATAGCAACATTAAATTCAGGGTAAATAATTGTCCAAGCGCCACTGCTTTCAGCAGAGAATAAATAGGCATCTAAATTGTAGGTTTTACTCTTAAAAAAAATCTCTTGGTGAAGACAATTTTACAATCTTAGATTCAATGTTGTAACACCTATACATAAAAGAAAAGCCAATACCTTTAAACCATTAAATACTAGGATTTTTCCATCTTCTAGAGACATTCTACCAAGGTTTAAGATAATAGAAACCATAATATAAGGTAAAACGGTCATTTGTAATAAACCTATAAAACCATCTCCAAAAACTGAAAGAAAAGAACAATATTCTCCAAAAAATATACCGATAAAAACCCCAAGTAATAAAGAGATAATTATTTTTTGTGATAAACTCATAAAATGTGAAAAATTAGTGTTTTTAATTTAGCAATTAATTAAGAAACTAAAATAGTTAAATAATGTAGAAAGTTTGGTAATAAATTTAGAAATTGTTTTTTTGTAACTACGTTAAAATATTTTAGCATACTTTTTTTTATTTTTTACTGCAAAATGGTACATTAGCAGTTCTTCAAGAATTTTACAATTTTAATGACAGAACAAACTAAGTATACAGAGGATAATATTCGATCACTTGATTGGAAAGAGCATATAAGAATGCGTCCTGGAATGTATATCGGTAAATTAGGTGATGGTTCATCGCCTGATGATGGTATTTACATTTTAATAAAGGAGGTATTAGACAACTCTATTGACGAGTATGTAATGGGCGCAGGTAAAACAATAGAGGTTTCAGTTAAAGATGAAACGGTTACTGTTCGTGATTATGGTCGGGGAATTCCTTTAGGAAAAGTGGTTGATGTTGTTTCAAAAATGAATACTGGAGGAAAGTATGATTCTCGTGCTTTTAAAAAATCTGTAGGTTTAAATGGGGTAGGTACAAAAGCAGTAAATGCTTTGTCTTCATATTTTAAAGTACAGTCTATTCGTGATGGTCAAATGGCCTTTGCTGAATTTTCCGCAGGAAATATTACCTTGAACGAAAAACCGCAAGATTCATCGTTAAGAAAAGGGACTAAAGTAACCTTTGTTCCTGATAAAAGTATTTTTACAAAATTCAAATATAGAAATGAATACATTGTAAAAATGATTAAAAACTATGTGTATTTAAACACAGGGTTAACCATTGTTTTTAACGGTGAAAAATATTATTCTGAAAACGGATTAAAAGATTTATTAGAAGAAAATATTGCTGATGAGTTTATGATGTTTCCAATTATTCACTTAAAAGGTGAAGATATTGAGATAGCGTTAACATATAGCAAAGCACAATATAGTGAGGAATATCATTCTTTTGTAAATGGACAACATACCACACAAGGAGGAACACATCAAAATGCATTTAGAGAAGCCATTGTAAAAACGGTGCGTGAATATTTTGGGAAAAATTACGAACCATCTGATATTAGAAAATCAATAGTTTCAGCAATTAGTGTAAAAGTAATGGAACCTGTTTTTGAAAGTCAAACAAAAACAAAACTGGGTTCAACAGAAATGGGAGGAGATCTACCAACCGTTAGAACTTTTATAACCGATTTTGTAAAAACCAATTTGGATAATTATTTGCATAAAAATCCAGATACTGCTGAAAAAATTCAAAAAAAAATCTTACAAGCTGAAAAAGAACGTAAAGATTTATCAGGAATTCGAAAGCTTGCCCGTGAACGTGCTAAAAAAGCGAGTTTACACAATAAAAAATTACGTGATTGCAGGGTGCATTTAGGCGATTTAAAAAAAGATAATAGGCTAGAAAGCTCTTTATTTATTACCGAGGGAGATTCAGCAAGTGGTTCAATTACAAAATCTAGAAATGTAAATACGCAAGCGGTTTTTAGTTTAAAAGGAAAGCCATTAAACTCATACAATATGAGTAAAAAAATTGTGTACGAAAATGAGGAGTTTAACCTGCTTCAAGCAGCATTAAATATTGAAGATGGTCTTGAAAATTTACGTTATAACAATATTATAATAGCAACAGATGCCGATGTTGATGGTATGCATATTAGATTGTTGTTAATTACTTTTTTTCTACAGTTTTTTCCTGAATTAATTAAAGAAGGACATTTATTTATTTTAGACACGCCACTATTTAGAGTAAGAGATAAAAAGCAAACATTTTATTGTTATTCAGAAGAAGAAAGACGAAACGCTACAAAATCATTAAAAGGAAAACCAGAAATTACTCGATTTAAAGGTTTAGGTGAAATTTCACCCGATGAATTTGTGCATTTTATTGGAGATGATATTCGTTTAGATCCTATAATGTTAGATAAAGATACATCTATTGAAACATTACTGGAGTTTTATATGGGAAAAAATACACCTGATAGACAAAAATTTATCATAGAAAACCTAAAAGTTGAATTAGATATTGTTGAGGAGTGAAGTTTAGAGTTAAAAGGTTTAAGGGTGTAAAAGTTTAAAAAAATAGATAATGGTGGTTGAGCGAAGTCGAAATCATTTTTGCTAAAAACCAGATACCAAATACTAGATACCATAAGTAATAATGCAAGAAGATAATAACGAAGAATTTAACGAAGAGCTAGCTAGCGATTTTGGTAGTCAAGAAACAATTACCAAAGTTACTGGAATGTATAAGGACTGGTTTTTAGACTATGCTTCTTATGTGATTTTAGAACGTGCAGTACCAGGTATTAAAGATGGTTTTAAACCTGTGCAACGTAGAATTTTACACTCCATGAAAGATTTAGATGATGGACGTTACAATAAAGTAGCGAACATTGTTGGGCATACCATGCAATATCACCCTCACGGAGATGCTTCTATTGCAGATGCAATGGTGCAAATTGGTCAGAAAGAATTACTGATTGATATGCAAGGTAACTGGGGTAACATTTTAACTGGTGACCGTGCAGCTGCTTCTCGTTATATTGAGGCTCGATTATCTAAATTTGCATTGGATGTTGTTTTCAATCCTAAAACTACAGAGTGGCAAACTTCTTATGATGGAAGAAAAAAAGAACCGATAGATTTACCTGTAAAATTCCCAATGCTATTAGCACAAGGAGCCGAAGGTATTGCCGTTGGTCTTTCAACAAAAATATTACCACACAATTTTAACGAATTAATTGATGCAGCAATTAAATATTTAAAAGGTAGAAGTTTTACATTGGTTCCCGATTTTTTAACTGGTGGAATTGCTGATGTTTCTAATTATAACGATGGAAAACGTGGAGGAAAAGTAAGGGTTCGTGCTAAAATTTCTCAGCAAGACAAAAAAACATTGGTTATTACTGAAATCCCCTTCGGAACAACCACTTCTTCATTGATAGAATCTATTTTAAAGGCCAATGAAAAAGGAAAAATAAAAATCAAACAAATTGAAGATAATACAGCTGCCAACGTTGAAATTTTAGTGCATTTACCAAGTGGTATTTCACCAGATAAAACAATTGATGCTTTATATGCTTTCACAAATTGCGAAAATTCTATTTCACCGTTAGGATGTGTAATTGATGATAACAAGCCTGTTTTTATTGGTGTTTCTGAAATATTAAAAACCTCTACAGAGCATACGGTTGAATTACTAAAACTTGAATTAGAAATTCAATTAAATGAATTAGAGGAACAATGGCATTTTGCTTCTTTAGAACGTATTTTTATTGAAAACAGAATTTACCGTGATATTGAAGAACAGGAAACTTGGCAAGGTGTAATAAAAGCTATTGATGAAGGTTTAAAACCTCATATAAAGCATTTAAAACGTACCGTTACCGAGGAAGATATTGTGCGTTTAACTGAGATTAGAATTAAAAAGATATCAAAATTTGATATTGATAAAGCCAAACAGTTTATTGAGAGTTTAGAAGATAAAATTGCTGTTGTAAAAAATCATTTAGATAATTTAATTGAATATGCTGTTGATTATTTTAAAAACCTAAAAGTTAAATATGGTAAAGGAAAAGAACGCAAAACAGAACTTCGGTTATTTGATGATATTGTTGCTACTAAGGTGGTCATGCGAAACACCAAATTATATGTAAATAGAGAAGAAGGTTTTGTTGGAACTTCTTTAAAGCGTGATGAATATGTGGATGATTGTGCCGATATTGATGATGTAATTATTTTTAGAAAAGACGGAATTATGATGATTACTAAGGTTGATGCAAAAACCTTTGTTGGTAAAGATATTATTCATATTGCAATCTTTAAAAAGAATGATAAACGTACGGTGTACAATATGATTTATCGTGATGGTAGAAGCGGGCCAAGTTATATGAAACGTTTTAATGTTACAGGGGTTACAAGAGATAAAGAGTACGATTTAACAGCGGGAAGTAAGGCTTCTGTTGTTCAGTATTTTACAGCAAACCCTAATGGTGAGGCTGAAGTAGTTACCATAAATTTACGTGCTGTAGGAAGTGTTAAAAAGTTAAAATGGGACATTGATTTTTCTGAATTAGCAATAAAAGGTCGTGGGGTAAAAGGGAATACAGTTACAAAATATCCAATCAGAAAAATTGAATTAAAATCGGAAGGTGTTTCTACCTTAAAACCACGTAAAATTTGGTTTGATGAAACCGTTCAGCGTTTAAATGTTGATGATAGAGGAGAACTTTTAGGCGAATTTAAAGGAGAAGATCGCTTGTTAATTATCAATCAAAAAGGAGAGGTTAAAACTATTAAGCCTGAGTTAACAACGCATTTTGACAGTGATATGATTGTGCTAGAAAAATGGGTGCCTGAAAAACCTATTTCAGCAATTTATTATGATGGTGAGAAAGAGCGTTACTACGTAAAGCGTTTTATGATAGACAATCCTAATAAAGAGGAAATTTTTATATCTGAACATCCAAAATCACAACTGGAAATTGTTTCTACAGATTATAGACCAATGGCCGAAATTGTATTTTCTAAGCGTAGTTTAGAAAATATGGAAGTTAATATGGAAGAGTTTATTGCTGTTAAAGGAATTAAAGCACAAGGAAATCAATTAACTACCGACAAAATTAAAACGGTAAATTTTTTAGAATCGTTGCCTTATGAACCTCCAGTTATTGAGGAGGTTGAGGTGAATGATGAAGAGGTTATAGATGCATTACCGCTAGAAGATATTGTAGAAATTGAACCATCAATTGTTGATAAGAATAAGAAAAAACCTGTAATAATTCCTCCGAAAAAAAAGTTAAATGATGAAGATGCTGATCAAACTAAATTGTTTTAAAGTTATTTATAGCTTTTACTTATAAAAGGAGTTTCTTTAAAACCTGTAACTTGGTTGATTAAAACAGTGGCTAAAAAAAAATAATTACATAATAAGTTGGCGAATTTTGGTAAAATTTCGGCAACTTCTTTTTGTTCTTCGTTGTGAATTTTCACCATTAATCGGATAGCTTGTTTACACATAGACGAGCATTTATTTAAAACTCCAACAGGTGAAACGCCGCCAGGTAATACAAATCCTGAAATAGATTTTTCAGTAATGGTTTTAAAACTTCGGTAATTCTCTAATAATTGTTGATGTTCCTCTTCGGTAATTGCTAATTCACCACGAATAGAACCGTTTAAATGATAACAAAGTGGTAGTAACCAATTAAGTTGATTTTCCAACGTTTGTAATTCAATATTTTCTGCATATTGTTGTCTTAAAACTCCAAGATCGTTAATTGCCCATCCAACCATTCTGGTTAAATCATCAGTTAAAATTTCATAATCACACAATAAAGAATCTTCATAAATAAAGGGGTAGCATAATTCATCTAGATTAGATTTTGGGCGAAGTTTTTTCATTGTAATAATTAGTTTAATTTTTTATAAAAAGTAAATTCATACTCAGGTAATAATTCTGGATGTGCAATTTTAATCAAATCTTTTAATACTAAATCAGGTCTAATTGGAGACAATTCAAAATACCAAATTCCGCCTTTTTCTCCAGTTGTATTATTGTATGAATAAACAGTTTTATGCTGAAAAGCCTTCATTTTAGAACTTATTATATTACTCTTTTCAAGATCGTTTAAGGTTGCATAAAAACCAGGTGAAATCCAAATATCAGCATCTTTTCCTTTTTCAAAAACATTTTCAATATTTAAAGATAAGCTTCCTTCTCCTTCAGTATCTTTCCATAAATAATTGGTGTTGGCATCTTTTAAAAAAGTAGCTTCAAAGCTGTTTCCAGCAGGTAAATACCAAATATCCTTATACAATCCACCACATACAATTGAAGGTTTGTTTTTAGATTTTTGAGCAATAGCTTTTGCTTCTAAATAGTTGTTTTTTATGCTATTAAAAATACTGTCAGCTTCTTTTTCTTTGTTAAATAACACCCCGTAAACCTTAATCCACTCAGCTCTTCCAATTGGAGTTTCTTCAAGCCAATCGCCATTTAAAAGCACTTGAATTCCAATTTTTTCAATTGTAGTAAACATTTTATTATTACTATTTATGGAAAAACCCATCACTAAATCAGGGTTTAAATCTAGTAATGTTTCCGTATTAATATGCTCAGGGTGTCCTAATTCTTTTACCTGATTATGATCAATTAGCTTTCGAGTTTTTATTGAGGAAACAAAATTGGTATTGGGAAAACCAACCAATTTATTTTCAACACCTAATAATTCCAAATTAGGTACATGTGTAGTACTAGTAACTACTATAGAGTTTAAAGGAACTTGTAGGGTGTTTTTGTCTGAAGATTTTTCAGAAACAATGGTGTAAACCACGTCTTCGGTAGCTCCAGGGTAGGGAGTTTTAATAATTAATTTTGTTTCATTCTCAGTTTTTAAAATATCAAAACCTTTGGCGTATTTTACGGTTGAAATTGCTTTTTCTTCAATTTTTTTTGAACTGTTTGAATTGCACGAAACAATTAAGGAAATTGTTAGACTTATAAAAAAAGTAGTTTTGAATATGTTCATAATTGAAGATTTAAAGTAGGGTAAGTGTATTATTTTGTTTTATAATTTTGAATACTTGACCATATTCAACTTTTATGTCGAATGAATCTTTTAAATGAATGTTATTCATTTTTGAAAGGATGCTTCTAATAACTCCTGCGTGTGTTGTTATAATTATTTTTTTTGCTGAAGTTGAAATAATTTCAGTGAAAACTTCGTTGGCTCTTTTTGCTAAATCTATATAAGCTTCGCCATTTGGAGTTGAAACATTTACAAAATCGTTCATCCAAATATTGGATGCTTTTTTTGGTAAGTGATCCCAATTTAATAATTCCCAATCCCCAAAATTAAGTTCCATTAATCTATCATCAATAATAAGCTTTTCGGAAAATTGTTGCGCTAATTTTGTGCAGCGTTTTAACGGACTAGAATATACGATTGTTTCTTCAGTAATTTCTAATGAATTTAAAATAACAGCAACCTCGTTTTCAAATGTAGCTGCTACATCTAAATCTGATTGACCATAACAGATGCCTTTTTCTATTTTGGGACTGGTATGCCTAACTAAATAAATTTCCATAAAACCAATAAGCTTACATAAAATACAACTTCAGTAATTTGTTGGGTAGCACCAGCACAATCGCCCGTTTGACCGCCAATCCATTTTTTAAAAAATCGACCTAAAAGTAGCATTGCTATAAATGGTGGAATTAAAACTAAAAACACCCAATATGTTTTAAAAAGTAATAGCGGAGCAAGTCCAATTAGTATATTAAAAATTAAATAGGATAGTTTAAAACTACTAGCAACGGCTTTAGATTTTGAACTAGCATCAGTTCTTGCATACGGATATAAATACAAAATAAATGTAGTAATGCATCTGCTTGCACTATGCCCGGCAATGATGGTAATAATTAGTTGATTGCTAATTTCAGCAAGGGCAAAAAATTTAAGCGTAAATAAGCAAATTAAACCAACAATACCATAAGTTCCAACTAAGGAATCTTTCATTATTGCTAAAATTTTATCTTTGGTCCATCCACCTCCAAAACCATCACAAACATCAGCAAAGCCATCTTCGTGAAATGCTCCAGTAATCCAAATTGTTGAAATATAACTTATTAATATAGAGATGTTTTGTGGCAAAATGTAAGAAGCTCCCCAATAAACTAACGCTCCAAAACCACCAACAATTATCCCAATTAGAGAAAAATATTTAGTACACTTTTGAAGTACATTACCTGAGTAATCTATCCATTTAGGACACGGAATACGTGTAAAAAACATGATTGCTGTAAAAAAAATAGCGAGCTCTTTTTTCATCCTTAATCAGCAGGGTTAACTACACCAGCACTTTCAAAACTAGCCATTTGATTTATAAAAGTTTCAGCAGATTGAATAATTGGGTACGCAATAGCAGCACCAGTACCTTCGCCTAAACGCATGTTTAAATGTAAAATAGGTGTGGCGTTTAAAAAATCTAACATTTTAATATGTCCTTGTTCATTTGAAACGTGAGAAAATAAACAGTAATCCAATACGTTTTTATTTATTTCTTGTGCAACCAATAGGGAAGAAGTAGCAATAAAACCATCAATAATTAAGGTCATTTTTAACTCAGCGGCTTTTAACATTGCACCGGCCATCATAGCAACTTCAAAACCACCAAAATTTTGTAAATTTTCTAATGGGTTTTCACTAACTCCGTGAAAATTTTGAACTTTAGTTAATATCGCTATTTTGTTAGCCAAACCTTCATCAGTTAAACCAGCACCTTTGCCAATACATGTTTCAATAGATTGTTTTGTAACGGCACTCATTAATAAAGAAGCAGAAGATGTGTTTCCTATTCCCATTTCTCCAAATGAAATTACATTGCTTCCTTTTGCATGTTTATCAGCTACAATTTCCCCCGAAATTTTAAGAGCTTGCTCACATTGCGCTTTTGTCATAGCTGGTTCTACAGAATAATCTTTAGTTCCTTTAGCAATTTTTGCGTTAATTAATACATCGTAATTTTCAAAATCAAAATTTACACCAGCGTCAATTACACTTAAATCAAACCCGTGTTGTTTGCAAAAAACATTAATTCCGGCACCACCTTCTAAAAAGTTAAATACCATTTGTGGAGTTACTTCTTGCGGACAAGAACTCACAGGATAGTTGTTTACAATACCATGGTCAGCAGCAAAAACAAGCATTGTTGGCTTGCTTAATTTTGGAGATAATGTATCTTGAATTAAACATAATTTTTGCGCAATAATTTCTAACGATCCTAAAGATCCTATAGGCTTTGTTTTATTGTTTATTTTATGTTTTATTTCTTTAATAAATTCTTTGTTTGTTGGAGTGATTTTAAATGTGTTCATTTGTTCGTTTTATTTTAATTTAAGTGGTAATCCTGAAACCATAAATGTGGCTTTATCTGCTTTATTTGCAATACGTTGGTTTGTCCAACCTTGTAATTCTGTAAATTTTCTGGCAATATGATTTTGCGCATGAACACCCATTCCAATTTCGTTTGAAATGATGATGATGTAGCTCTCTAATTTTGATAAATTTTCAATTTCTATGGAAGCTAATTCTAAGGCTTTTTCAACATTATTTTCAGCATCAAAATACAAGTTTGTTAGCCAAAGTGTAACACAGTCTATAACCACCACTGAATTTTCAGGAATTACTTTTGAAATTTCTTTTTCCTCTTCAATGGTTGTCCAACGTTGGTCTCTGTCATTTTTATGACGTTCAACTCTTTTTTCAAAATCTTTATCCCATATTCTCGATGTTGCTAAATAGTATGGAGAGTCGCTTAAACGCTCTGCTAATTTCTGAGCGTAACTGCTTTTTCCTGATCGTTCTCCGCCTGTTATGTAATAAATCATAGAGTTGAAATTTTTAGCAAATGTAATATTATTATGAAATAATGAAACTAATTAATCTTAATTAATTACTTTTGCACCCGATTATGGTTCTCGAATTTTATTTGCATAAAACGAGTTAAAAGGGAATTCGGTTAAACTCCGAAGCTGTTCCCGCAACTGTATGCTTAGTCGACGAAATCGATGGTTGTTATTAAACTTAAACCACTGTTAATTAAACGGGAAGGTAAATAACAATACGCAAGCCAGGAGACCTGCCTTAATCTTAATTAATTAAAACTTTCGGGAGAAAGGTTATTATGATGAGAAACATTTTGTTCGTTTTTATTTTATTAATTGTTAGCAAATCTTTTGCGCAACTTGACAGTATTCAACAGTTAAAGGTTGTAAACTTAAGTTCAGCAAAATTGCAAAAAAACTCTAAAGGTTTTAAGGTTTTAGCATTGTCTGATTCCATAATTTTAAAAAACACAGAGTCTTTTACAACGTTATTGCGTTTTAACACTCCAATATATATCAAAGAATACGGAGCTGGAGGTACAAGTACTGCAAGTTTTAGAGGTACAAGCGCCTCAAATACGGCGGTTATTTGGAACGGAATAAACATAAATTCAATTAACAATGGGCAAACAGGATTTAACGCATTAACGGTTAATTTGTTTGATAATATTGATGTTAGAAGTGGTGGTGGAAGTATTGAATTTGGATCAGGTGCCATAGGAGGAACTGTTCACTTAAATGATCAATTGCGTTTTGGAAATCATTTAGATAATCAACTAGTTGCTTCTGTAGGAAGCTATGATACCTACAATAATTTATATAAGTTTTCATTTGGAAGTGAACGTATTGCTGCTAAATTTGGAGCATCTTACAATCAATCTGAAAACGATTATGATTGGTTAGGAACTGATGGATTAAAAAATGAAAATGGAGCGTATAATAATTTAAGTTTTAGTTTAGGTTTTGCTTATAGGCTCGATAACTTTAGCAAGTTAAGTGTATTTTCTACTAAATTTAATGGGAGTCGTGAATTTTCAGGAACACTACCAAACCCTTCCGCAGCAAAAGAAAAATATAAAGATTATAATTTTAGAAACTTAATAGCCTATAATTATCGTAAAAATGAATTTACCCTCGATGTTAGATTTGCATATTTAACGCAAGAGTATAGATATTTTGCTGATAAAAATGTAGATTTTTATAATTACGGAAAATCAAAAACGTTTTTATTAAAATATGATTTTAGCATTCAAATTTCGGATAATTCAAGTATTGAAAGTGTTACGGAGCTTGAATCTGTTTTTGGAAGTACTGATGAAATTATTAAAAAAAACAGAAAACAGTTTTCGCAATCTATTATTTACAATCTTAATTTTGATAATATAGCTTCCATTAATGCGAAAATTAGAAAAGATTTTAATTCTGATTATAACGTTCCATTTGTATTTGCATTAGGTGCAGAATTAACGCCTTTAAA
>CBDUAL010000052.1:0-13336 GCA_965365125.1 uncultured Lutibacter sp. | reverse complement strand
TTGACCCATTTCAGTCATTAAATCTCTATACTGTTCACCGTTTAAAACAGGTAATGTATTCCAAACCTGAGAAACACCAGCATAAGTATCAAGTGTAATTGTTGGTTTTGCAGAAGTACCTCTTTTAGTGGTAATAATTACAACCCCATTAGCCCCTTGTGCACCATAAATTGCTGCTGAAGATGCGTCTTTTAAAATGGTAATACTTTCAACATCAGAAGGATTGATAGATCTTGTGTCGGTAGTTGGAACACCATCTAAAACATACAAAGGCTCACTCCCAGCGTTTATTGAATTTGTTCCTCGAATACGAATACTTAGGCCTTGTGATGGCTTACCTGAACTAGAAAGTACCTGAACACCAGTAGCTCGCCCTTGAATTAAAGAAGCTACTTGCGTATTTGGTCTTGAATCAAAATCTTCAGATTTCACTACAGAAACAGAACCTGTAATGTCTTTCTTTTGTTGAGATCCGTAACCTACAACCACCACTTCTTCCATTGCCATCACATTTTCTTCTAAAACCGCGTTAATGGTGTTTTTTCCGTTTACGCTAATTTCAAGCGTTGTCATACCAACATAGCTAAATACAAGTACTGCTTTTGATGGGTTTTCAATAGAGAGTTCATATTCTCCGTCAAAATTAGAGGTTGTTCCTGATGCGGCTCCTTTCAATAAGATAGAAACTCCAGGGATAGGTTCACCTGCACTGTCTGTTACTTTTCCTTTTACTGAACTTTGCTGCGCATACGTTGAAAAGGAAATTAACATGATTAAAACAACGTACTTAAACGATGCTTTTAAATTCGGACATTCATTAAATTTCATGTTTGATTGTTTTTAATGATAATAATTGAGTTTGTTTTGCTTTTGCACATAGTGTGCTATTTAATTTCTATATCGATTTCGTGACTTTTAAATACAAGTCATTTTAATTGATGATGTAAAGAAATTGTAAAAACAAGCGTATTACAATTTGAAGTAGTGTAAAAGTGGATATTTTGGATGTTAAATAATATGTAGAATACTGAAATGTAGTATTTTAACTGTTTTTTTGAAATAAAAAAAAGTGGAAATAGTAACTTGAAAAATAGTTATATTTAACAGGTTTATGTATTTAATTACCTTTTATGTAGATTGGTTTTATTTTTTTGAAGCACCAATTTTCATTACTTCATTTTCAAAATTATCTCTTGGAACAGCAGCGTTATTTTTAATTTTAACACGGTAGTTGTAAATTGTATTTACAGAGTATCTAAGTAATTTAGCAATTTTAGAACTGTCTGTAATACCCAAACGTATCAATGCAAAAATACGAAGTTCAGTATTCAAAAATTCTTTGTTTTTAGGAGTTATTTTTCCTTCTTCAACCAATAAATCGTTTAATTTTTCAACAAAATTTGGATAAATATGCAAGAACGTATCATCAAAGTTTTTGTAAAAAAGTTTTAATTCTTCTTGAATTAATTGGTTTGTTTTTGTTTTTTCAAATAAGTCGGCTACTTTTTTGGTTACAATATGTTTTTTAACCATTTTCCGATAAGCATCTAACTTATCAATATAATTTGAATGAATATTTAAGAAGGTACCAATATAATGTTCTTTAACTAAGCTAGATTCTGAAAGATCATCATACAGTTTTTCTAATTTGTTATTTGTTTTATTCAGTGTTATGTTAAGGTCTTTAAGTTGTTCATTTGCTTTTAAAAGCTCATTTTTTGCACGTCTTAAATTTTTCATTTGGATAAAAATATAAAAAACAGTACCTAGTAGTATAAGCCCTAAAATACTTATAATAAGTAAAAATTTTTGAAGTTTTGCTTTTTGAACTTCACTTCGTTCTTCATAAGCCTTTGTAATGTCGGGAAGAATGTTTGATATTAAAATAAATCGAAGGCTAGAGTTATAAAAATCAGCATCTTCAAAAGAAAAGTTAATATATTTATGTGCTCTCTTAATATCATTTTCTTCAAATAACAACAAGGCTAATGTAGTAAGTGATGCATTGTCTTTTACTGCAGATTTAATGTCTGAAATTGCTGATAAAATTAAATATTTTTTTTGTTCATTTTTATTAGATTCAAGTTCATAACAAAGAGATCTTTCAAAAGTCACTAAGGAATAAGTTCTGGTACCAATGTTTGTCATTGCTAGTCTTCGAGCATTTATTTTTAAACTTTCTAATAGTTGCCTATTATCTCTAAACTTAGTTTCAACAATAGCTAAGTATTCTTCGGTACTTGGGTCTAATCTGTTAAACAATGAATCTGTATATGCTTTGTAATAATTAGCATATCTTTCTTTGTTTTCTTTAGCAAGCGAGTAAAAACTTAACCCCAAATATATTTTTTTATAATTACTGTAATAGTTGTTTAGTAATTTATCAGACAGTTTCCCTCTATTTATTTGGTTTAAAATATCAATAGCTTCAGTGTATCTACCAGAAGATGCCAATAATTTAGATAAGTTTAATTTAGTTTCATCTATATAAAATAAGTTTTTTAAATTATTTGCGATAGATAAGTTTTGCTCTATATACGATAAGGTTTCATCAAAAGAATAGGCTTCATATTCACTAATAATAGTAGCATTAATTTGATAAATTTGTTCTAAACTTAAACTTTCATCAATTAAAAGGTCTTTTAAATTTTTTATATGAAGTTCTTTTTTAATATCATATTCATTTCTACGCTCCATAGTTTCTTCTAAAACAACAAGCAACGAATCAATTTCTTTTTGAGCATGAATCGATTGAAGAATAAAAACAAAAATAAACAGGATAACGATCCTCATAAAAGGTAGTTTTTTCAAAAATAAGAATTATTAGGATACCTAATTGCTGTTTTAGGTGTAATTTCTTCTTTTTTTAAGATAAATACTGTTTTAAGGTAGTAATAATAAGTCAATTAAATTTGTGACTTGAAATGATTATTTGTGTAGATAATCTAAAAAACCGTTATGCATTTTAAATAATTCTAATATTATTAATGTAGTGAATAGTTGTTAAAGCAGTTATCTTGGCTACTTTCTAGTTTTAAAACTTTCAAAAGTTTTAGTGTAATTTCTTCTAATTATAAATTGGTCACAAAGTTGAGGGAATATTTTTTACATCCTATTCTTTTAATGTGTAAGATGTTTTTTGTAGTGTTTTAGGTTGATTTTTATAAGTGTATTTAGTGTTGTGTTTTAGGTTTAAATTACGTTGAGTTGTATTTCTGTGGATAAATAGCCTCTACCACCAATTAATTTACAATCGTTTATTGACTTCTTATCATCTTTAAAATAATTAATATTGTGTAGAGGTGCCAAACTCAAGTCAATAACCTTTGTTTGGAAACGCATAAGTGTTTTTTTAAAAATCTTTGAACGATAACTGAGTGGTAATTTATAAACTTATAAGAGCATACAATTTAAAACAAAATAATCTTTAAATTCATTAAAATAAGAAGCTAAATTCAACTTAATACTGTTGAGGTTATTTGTTAATTTTCGTATTCTTCTATTGTAGACGCTTTTTCTGTTTTTGACAATATGGAATCTAGAAGTTTTCTAAAAAGGTCATTTACATTTTCTAGTCTCTTAAATTTAGTAGTAAAATTTAAGTTAATAAGCACAAAATACTAAATTTGGGTTGTCGACTTTTATGAACTAAAAAGCTACTCTTTTGATATTTTTCTTAACACTTTTATATTCTTTCGTGATTTTCATCTGAATTGTTTATTGTTAATGGTTAAATAAATTCACTGATTTTCAGTAAGATGAACAACTTTTTTTATTACATTTTTTATTCTTTTTGAAAGACCTTTAATTAAGGTGTTTTTTTTGTTTCTAAAAGTGCAACATAATACAAGATAGTACAGATTTAGTTTGTTGCAGAACGGTGCAGTACAGTGCAGGATAGTGCAGGTTACAATCGTATTCTAATTGCCTTAAAATTGTATTAAAATTATGTTAATCTTAATAAATAACTAAACAAAAGTATGATTATGAAAAAAAATAATTACAAAGAGCACTTGAAGATAGGGCTTTGTTTTTTTCTTTTGCTTTTTGCTTTAACCGTAAAAGCCCAAGGGGTAGGTGTAAGTGGAAAGGTAACGCAAAATGATGGCGAACCATTACCAGGTGTAACCATTTTACAAAAAGGAACTTCTAATGGAGGGGCAACGGATTTTGATGGTAATTTTCAAATTAAATTACAACCAAGTGGAGAAAAAGTATTGGTATTTTCTTATGTAGGTTTTAATAAAAAGGAAATAACAGTAGCAGACGGAGCAAATATAACTATTGTTCTTGAAGAAGCTGCTGAAAGTTTAGACGAAGTAGTAGTAATAGGTTATGCACCAATAAGTAGAGAAAAAGTATTAGGGGCAATGGCTTCAGTAAAATCTGATGATATTGAGCAAGCTACTCCTACAGCAGCGCTTGATGCTGTTCAAGGTAAATTATCAGGTGTGCAAATTTTAACTAATGGAGGTCCTGGTTCAGGTTTTGATATTAGAGTAAGAGGGGTTTCAACATTTGGAGGAGGAACATCACCATTATATGTGGTTGATGGTCAACAACTAGATGATATTGACAACTTAGATCCTAATGATATTAAAACGATGGAGGTTTTAAAAGATGGAGCTACAGCTGCTATCTATGGTTCTAAGGCTGCAAATGGTGTAGTTTTAATTACTACAAAATCAGGTAAATCAGGCGAGCTTAAAGTAGATGTAAACAGTGTTACAGGTTTTACATCACTTGTAGGTGATTTACGTGTTGCAAATACGCGTCAAAGAATTTTATACGAAAAGTTACGTCAAGGTAATCCTGATAATTTAACTACGCAAGAAAGAGATTCATTAAGTTTACTAAATAGAAACTCTTATGATTTACAAAAAATGATCACAAGAGTTGGTATTAGACAACAAGTAAATGTTGCTGTTAGTGGTGGTGGAGAAAAAGGAAACTTTTATTGGAATACAGGGTATTTAGATGAAGAAGGTGTTGTTTTAAGTAGTGATTACAAAAGATTTAACTCACTTATGAAAATTGATGCTAAATTTTCTAAGAAATTTACAGCAGGGACTAAATTGAATACTACTTATGAAGAGCAAAATGGTTTAGACGAAGGTTCTGTTTTTCAGCAAATTGTTGAGCGTATTCCTTATTTTCCAGCAATTGAGCCTAATGGAGATTTTACACCTGAAATTGCAGGTCGTCAAAACCCTTTGGCTGAAACACTAAGAACGTTAAAAACTAGAAATTTTAGAGCACAATCATTTAGTTATGTTCAATTGGAATTAATGCCTAAGCTTACTATTAAAGCTACATTAGGTGTTAATTTTAGATTAAATAAGTTTAATGACTTTAGTCCTATAATAACAGTGAATCCAAACAATCCTGTTCCTCAAGGGCGTGAAAGATTTAGAATGACTTATGATATTCAACAAGAAACGTTCATGAATTATGCCAACGACTGGGGTGATCATTCATTTGCTGCCTTTGCAGGTATGCAAATTCAAAAATATGATGCTGAAAGTTTTGATGTAAGGGCTGATTTTGTCTCTGATGATATTCAAACTTTTAATAATATTGATCCTACTACTTTAGTTGTTTTAAATGGATCTGATAGTGCAAATTCATTGTATTCATTATTTGGAGGATTCAACTATGATTATAAAAACAAATATTTAATTGGAGGTACTATTCGTAGAGATGGTTCTTCAAGATTTGGTGAAAACAATAAATATGGATATTTCCCATCAGCAACTGTAGGCTGGAGAATAAGTAATGAATCATTTTTAGAAAATAGTGAAACAGTTAATAACTTAATGTTAAGAGCAAGTTACGGTGTTACAGGTAATGAGCGTGTTGGAAATTATGATTTTACAGGAGCTTTTTTACCAGGATCGGTTTACAATGGTGTTAATGGAGTTGCTCCAATTCGTTTAGGAAACCCTGATTTAACTTGGGAAAACACAACTTCAACCAACTTAGGGGTAGATTTGGCAATGTTTAAAAACAGGTTAAATATTTCTGTAGATGCTTGGGAAAAAAATACAACAGACCTTTTAGCAACTGTACCATTACCTGAAGAGTCGGGTTTTAGTGGTATTCGTAAAAATGTAGGTGCTGTAAATAATAAAGGTATTGATATTTCACTTAGTGGAACAGTGCTTAAATCTAAAAACTTTTCTTGGAACAGTAGTTTCAATATCTCATTCATAAAAAATGAAGTTACAAAGTTAGATGGAGGAACTCCTTTTGAATCTGGACAATTCTATATTGAAGAAGGTCAGCCTATAGGTAACATGTATGGATTTAAAAATTTAGGTATTTACCAATATGATGAGTCTAATGCTTATACACCTGAAGGAGTAAGATTAACACCAAACTTTGAAGATGGAAGTTTTGTGAATTACACATTAGAAGGTGCTGAGTACACAGGAACTGTTCGTCAAATGAAAAATGCTGGTCGTACCTTAGAAGGTGGTGATATTATTTGGGAAGATTTAGATAACAACTTTGATATAACAGCTGTTGATAGACAAGTTATTGGTAACGGTCTTGCTAAATATTTTGGAGGTTTTTCAAACGATTTTAAATACAAGAACTTTAGACTTGGATTTCTTTTTGATTATAATATTGGAAACGATTTATATAGAAGATGGGATGAGCAGAGAAATGATTTAAACTCATCTAACGAAACTCCTGGTCCAGACCGTATTGAAGGTGCTTGGAGAGCGCAAGGAGATATTACTGAATTTCCTAGATTAACTAGAGTTCCACAAAACAGAGAAAGACCTAATAGTTATTTTGTAACATCAGGTGATTATATCAAATTAAGATATGTAAAACTAGATTATAGTTTACCAAAGGATGTGTTAAATAGTCTTAAAGGTTTAAATAAAGTTTCTTTAAGTTTAGCAGTTAACAATGTTTTAACTTGGACAAACTATATTGGTTACAATCCTGAATTAGGGAATAGAGGTAATGCTTTAAATCCAGGTGTTGATAATTTAAGATATCCTAATGACCGTGAAATTATTCTTGGGTTAAAAATTCAATTTCAATAATAATTTAAAAAAATAAAAAAATGATAAAATATATTAATAATAAAATAGTTAAGATCACTGCAGTAGCATTAACGCTATTGGTATTAAGTGTTTCTTGCGAGGACATTTTAGATCAACAGCCTATTAGTGAAATAGGACCAAAAAACTTTTGGAAAAATAATACAGATGCTGCGTCTGGTGTTGCTGCTATTTATGACGGAATGCAGGAAGCATATAGCCAAAAGTATTTTTTATGGGGTGAGTTTAGATCAGATAACCATGTGCAAAGTTCTCAGGGTTCTGCAGCGCAAAACTTATCAGAATTGGTATTACAAGACCTTAGTGATGGTAATAGTCAAGCATTAAGATGGGGGGCTTTATATCAAATGATTAATAGAGCAAATCAAGCTATTAAAAATATTCCAACCATTACAGGGTACGATAAAAATTTATTAGCAGAAGCTTATGCTTTAAGAGCATTTGCATATTTTGATGTTACCAGAGTATGGGGGTCAGCTCCTTTATTTACTGAACCAACAGAAGGTATTGTTGGAGTTCAAAAGCCGAGAACTGATGCTATTACAATTATAAATGAAGTAGTAATACCTGATATGTTAAAGGCAGAAGAGTTAATGGCTGCTTTTTCTAATGATTTTAGATTTTCTAAATCAAGTATATTAGCTATGCAAGCTGAGGTTTATATGTGGCTTCAAGATTATGATAAGGCAAAAATTGCATTAGATAAAATTGTAGCATTAGGTGAGCATAGTTTAGTGAAAACTGTTGATGCATGGGTAGATTTATTTTATAATAACTTACCTGTTGCTGCTGTGCCAGATGGTAGAGGTAAAATTCAAACAGGACCAGAATTAATGTTATCTATTAAATATGATTTAGCTGAAGCTAGAGATAATGATCGTGGTGATTTTGCAAATAGATCAGGAATTATGGGGTTATTTTTTGCTGGGATACCATCATATTATATTTCTCCAGTATTAGAGCTTAAATGGCAAGACAAATTCCCTATAGATTCTTTAGGTTGGGTTACTAAGTATCCTGATGTAGATCCAGCAGTAAATAGAACGGTTACGTATACTGACGAAAATGGTGTGTTACAAGATTCATTAGCTCCTGTTTATGGTGACTGGCGTTATTTTGCTTGTAGAGAAGGCGGGTTTGAAGCTTTTGGTAGTAGAGAGCTAGGTGAAGCACGTGTAGCTAAATGGAACCAAACAAATTATAACAGAAATTTTGATGATACAGACATTGTTTTATATCGTTACTCTGGTATGTTATTATTATTAGCTGAAGCTGAAAATCAATTAGGAAATACTACAAGAGCTTTAGAATTGGTAAACGAAGTAAGGGCTGCTAGATTACTACCTCTTGTTACAACTGAAGAGTTTGGAGTAGACACCGAAGCTCGTGAAAGCTATATTTTAGATGAAAGACAATTAGAGCTTTTAGGAGAAGCTAAAAGATGGTGGGATTTACGTAGAACAAATAAAGCAATGGAGGTGTTAAATCCTATTCTTGATACAATAGAAGGTGGAGTGCAATTAACTAAAGAAAGATTATTGTTCCCTGTATTTATTGATCACCTAATTGAGAATCCTCTTTTAGAGCAAACCCCTGGTTACTAATTTAAAAAAATAAAAAAATGAAATTTATAAAATTAAAAACTTTAAAAATAGTTGGGTTGATATCTTTGATATTCTCGCTAACAGCATGTGAACTTGGTTTGCAGGAGTCATTTGACTTTGTTCCTGAGGTTGATATAAACGATCCTTTAGATATTTATACTGCCTGGGAATGGATACAAACTCAAGATGAGTTATTGGAAACTGGTAGCTTTGATGGTGAACAATTTAACTATTTAGCAGCTGCGATTAAAAGAGCAGGTATGATAGAAGAGTATAATGGTACCAATACAGATAGAACATATTTGTTATTAAACAATAATGCTTTTACAGGTGGTGGAGATATCATACAAATTGTAACTGGTTCATCAACTGTACCTGAAGGAGAAACTCCTGACGAAACAATGGCCAGAGCAGATGTAGACAAACTTAGAACTGTTCTAAAATATCACATTATAAAAACGTATGTTGCTCAGGTACCTACTTTAGAAGTGTTTGATGTTTGGTATTTATTTCAAACGTTAATTCCTGGCGATGATGGTTTAATTGCTCTTAGAAGAGATAACAGATATAGAGTTGCTATTAATAGAGCACCAGCTCCACTTCCTGACACTGCATTAGCTTGGTGGGAAAATGTTAGATACCACAATTATGTATTTAACAATGGAATTGGGCATATTATTGCTGATCCAGTAAGAAATAAACCATACTAAGGTATTGATTATTTTAAGTTTTTTAAACCTCCTATATGTTACAGTATAGGAGGTTTATTGTTTTTAAATGGCAAGTTGTTAATAATTCAAAAATTGAAAATAGAAAAGATTGCAAAATAAAAAAAAGCATGAATATCAGGATTGTACAAGATAGTTGCTTGAAATATAAATAGTTATTTTGTATAGCTATTTAAAAGTAGGTATTATAAACCTCTAAAGGTGCAGTACATTATTTTTAAAGTATGAAAATTGATAAGTTCATAAATAGTTTGTTTAGATTTGGTTAAAAATCTTTAATAAAATTAATTTTTATTAAAGATTTTTTTTTGTTATATTTTTCTCAGGACAGTACAGGATGGAAATTAATAGTTTTAATGTTATATTTATCCTCAATTATATTTAAAAAAAATCACACATAATAACATCGTATTTTTATGCAAAAATTCAATTTTTTATTAGGAATTTTATTATCCTTAACTTGTTTTAAAAATGTTTTAGCTCAAGAAAAACAGGTAAACAAAGATAAGCCAAATATTATTTTCATACTTACAGACGATCAACGGTTTGATGCCATTGGTTATGTAGGTAATAACTATGTGCATACACCACAAATGAATGATTTGGCGGAAGCTGGAACTTATTTCAATAATGCAATTGTAACTACACCTATTTGTGCTGCAAGTAGAGCTTCAATATGGACGGGTTTACATGAGCGTTCTCATAATTATAATTTTCAAACTGGAAATATAAGAGATGAGTATATGGCAAACTCTTATCCGATTTTACTTAGAAATAACGGATATCATACTGGGTTTTACGGGAAATTTGGTGTGAAATATGGTGATTTAGAAAGTCAATTTGATGAATATGAAGATTATGACAGAAATAACCGTTACCCAGACAGAAGAGGTTATTATTACAAAACAATTGATAAAGACACAGTACATTTAACACGTTATACTGGGCAAAAAGCCTTAGATTTTATCGATAAAACATCAAGTGAGCAGCCTTTCTTGTTGTCGCTAAGTTTTAGTGCACCACACGCACATGATAGAGCTGAAGATCAGTACTTTTGGCAAAATACAACCGATAACTTATTAACCGATACTACAATTCCTGGTCCTGCACTTGCTGATGATAAGTATTTTGAAGCGCAACCTGATATTGTGAAAAAAGGGTTTAACAGATTGCGATGGACATGGCGTTATGATACACCTGAAAAATACCAACACAGTTTAAAAGGGTATTACCGTATGATTGCTGGTATAGACTTAGAAATTGCTAAAATACGTGAGAAATTAAAAGAAAAAGGTTTAGATAAAAATACCGTTATTATTTTAATGGGTGATAATGGTTATTTCTTAGGGGAGCGTCAAATGGCAGGGAAATGGTTAATGTACGACAATTCTATCCGCGTACCTCTAATTGTTTTTGACCCAAGAGTTAACAAACATCAAGATATTGATGAAATGGCTTTGAATATTGATATTCCTTCAACAATAGCTGATATTGCAGGTGTAAAAACACCAGACTCTTGGCAAGGAAAAAGTTTAATGCCAATAGTTAAAAAAGAAAAAACTTCAATAGAAAGAGATACAATTCTTATTGAGCATATTTGGGATTTTAGTGAAATACCACCAAGTGAAGGTGTGCGTACTTCAGAATGGAAATATTTTAGATATGTAAACGATAAATCTATTGAGGAATTATACAATTTGAAAAAAGACCCCTTAGAAACTAAAAATCTTATTGGAAAGAAAAAATACCAAAAGATAGCTGCAAATTTAAGATTAAAATGTGACGAGTTAATTAAGAAAAATAGCGATAAATATAGAGCAGCTCCGTCTGATTTAACGATTGAATTGATTAGAGAACCAAATACAGAAGTTAAAATATTTGACTTAAAACCTGAGTTTGGTTGGACTGTTGCTAATGAATCTAAATTTCAATCTGCTTATCAACTTTTAGTTGCTTCTTCAAAAGAAATAATTGATGCAAATAATGGTGATGTTTGGGATAGTGAGCGTGTAAGTTCAAACGCATCAACAAATGTTGAATACGCTGGCCCTGCATTAGAAGTGGGTAAAACGTATTACTGGAAAGTTAGAATTTGGGATGAAGAAAATAGGTTAGTAGATTATTCAGAGGCTCAAAAATTTACTACAGGCACAAGTGACAGTTATATAATTTCTACTGAAAATAAATTTGTTATCAGTAAAATTAAACCTGTGAAGTTTGAAAATAGAGGCGATTTTTATTTTATGGACTTTGGAAAGGCTGCTTTTGCAACAATGGATTTTACTTACAATGCAAAAACTCCACACACAATTACAGTGAGAGTTAGTGAAATGTTAGATGATAAAGGGAACGTAAATAGAACTCCACCAAAAAAGAGTCATATCCGTTATCAAGAAATAAAAGTTGATGTAAAACCAGGTCAAACTGAATATCAAATAAAAGTTCATGAAGATGAACGTAATACAAGAGCAAATAAGGCAGTACCATTACCAGATGGATTTCCACCTTTAGTGCCTTTTAGGTATGCAGAAATTGAAGGTGCTCAAGAACCTATTTCAGCTGAAAACTTTGTGCAGTTGGCTTATCACACCTATTGGGATGAAGAAGCTAGTAGCTTTGAAAGTAACAATGATATTTTAAATCAAGTTTGGGATTTATGTAAATACTCAATAAAAGCAACAACTTTTAACGGTTTATATGTTGATGGTGATAGAGAGCGAATTCCTTATGAAGCCGATGCTTATTTAAATCAGTTAAGTCACTATACAACCGATAGAGAATATGCTATGGCAAGAAGAACCATAGAGTATTTTATGCAACACCCAACTTGGCCAACAGAATGGCAACAACATGTTCCTTTATTAATTTATGCAGATTATATGTATACAGGAAATACGGAACTTATTGAACGTTATTATGAAGCTTTAAAACATAAATCATTGTATGAATTATCTAACGAAGATGGTTTAATTACTTCAACAAAAGTAGATGCTGATTTTATGCGTAAATTAGGTTTCCCTGATGGGTATAAAAAACCATTAACTGATATTGTAGATTGGCCATCAGCTAATTTTAATGGAAGTAAAACAAAAGGAGAACGTGATGGTTTTGTATTTAAACCTTACAGTACAGTAATTAATGCATTCTTTTATGAGAATATGAAAATTATGGCTGAATTTGCTAAAATTCTTGGAAAAACACAAGAAGTGCTAGACTTTGAATTAAGAGCAGCTAAAGCTAAAAAAGCGGTAAATGAACAAATGTTTGACAAAGAACGTGGAATTTATGTAGATGGAATTGGTACAGATCACGCATCTTTACACGCTAATATGATGCCATTGGCATTTGGGTTGGTTCCTGAAGAACATTTTCAATCGGTTGTTGATTTTGTGAAATCGCGTGGAATGGCTTGTAGCGTTTATGGTTCTCAATTTTTAATGGATGGTTTGTACAACGCTGGTGAAGCAGATTATGCATTAAAATTATTAACTAGTAAAGATAAAAGAAGTTGGTATAACATGATTCGTATTGGTTCTACCATTACTTTAGAAGCTTGGGATTTAGAATATAAAAACAACTTAGATTGGAATCATGCTTGGGGAGCAGTACCAGCAAATACAATCCCTAGAGGTTTATGGGGAATAAAACCAAAAACGCCAGGATTTAGCATTGCAACTATTAAACCTCAAATGAGTAAATTAAAATCGAGTGCTATTGAAGTTCCAACTGTTTTAGGAACTATAAAAGCAAGTTATAAATTTAACGGTGCCAGATTACAAACTTATGAAATTGAGATTCCAGCAAATATGGTTGCAGAATTTTCTTTGAATTCTTTAGACGGAAAAAATCTTATTCATAATGGTAAAAAAGTGCCTTCTGCTTTTGATATGATTCGATTAGAACCAGGTAAACATACTATTAAATT
>CBDUAL010000051.1:0-13446 GCA_965365125.1 uncultured Lutibacter sp. | reverse complement strand
GGAGTTGATTTTGTTGGAGGTAGATCTTATGTAATTAAATTTGATAAAGCTACAAGCCCTGCTGATGTTAGAACAACCTTAGAAGGTGCTTTTGGAAGTGCTCCTGAAGTAAAAACTTACGGTGAGGCTAGTCAATTAAAAGTAACTACAAAATACAAAATTGAAGAAGAAGGAAACCATATTGATGATGAAGTTCAAGATTTATTATTCGAAAACTTGAAATCATTCCTTCCTGAAGGGTTAACAATGGATCAGTTTAAGCCTGGTTATGATGGTGAGAAAATTGCCGGAATTGTAGCTTCTATAAAAGTAGAACCAACAATTGCATCTGATATTAAAATTGCTGCAGGATGGTCTATTTTTGGATCACTTTTAGTGGTATTCTTATATATTTTATTCCGATTTAGAAAATGGCAATATAGTTTAGGTGCTGTAGCTGCAGTTTTCCATGATGTTTTAATTGTATTGGCAATTTTTTCAATTTTCTATAAAATATTACCATTTGATATGGAAATTGGACAATCGTTTATTGCCGCCATTCTAACAGTAGTTGGTTACTCGTTGAATGATACCGTGGTAATCTTTGATAGAATTCGTGAATTTACAGGAATTCATACTACTTGGAAATTCTCAAAAATTGTAAACGTAGCCTTAAGTTCCACATTAGGAAGAACAATTAATACTTCATTAACAACGTTGGTGGTATTAATGGCAATCTTCTTATTTGGAGGAGATTCAATTAAAGGATTTATGTTTGCATTAATTGTTGGGGTAGTAGTAGGTACGTATTCGTCTCTATTTATTGCATCACCAATTATGTATGATACCACTAAGAAATTAGAGCAAAAGAAAAAATAATTAGGTGTTAACCTAATACAACAAAAACCGTTTTGAAACTTCAAAACGGTTTTTGTATTTCAAATTAGTAAATATTAAAAATAAAAAATTTAAGTTTAAGGATTGATTCTTAAATTTGCAACAAAGTAACACTATGAGTATTATTAAATTACACGACAAGTACTTTAAATCGTACATTTCAGCTGAGAAAATTAATGAAGCAGTTCAATCACTTGTTCATCAAGTTTCAAATGACTTGCAAGGTGAGAAGCCATTGTTTATTGGAATCTTAAATGGTTCTTTTATGTTTGTAGCTGATTTTGTAAGAAAATATAATTCTGATTGTGAAGTTTCATTTGTAAAGTTAGCTTCTTATGAAGGAACTAGTTCAACAGGAAACATAAAACAATTGGTTGGTGTTAATGAAGATTTAGAAGGACGCACAGTTGTTATTTTGGAAGATATTATTGATACGGGTAATACGCTTCAAGAAATTTATGAAATTTTTAAAGATAAAAAAGTAAAGCAATTAAAAATTGCAACCTTATTTTTTAAACCAGATGTTTTCAAAAAGGAATTACCAATTGATTATATCGGACTTTCAATTCCAGATAAGTTTATTGTTGGTTATGGTTTAGATTATGATGGATTTGGAAGAAATCTAGAAAGTATATATCAACTAACAAAAGAACCAACAATGAAGAATATCGTTTTATTCGGCCCTCCTGGAGCTGGAAAAGGAACCCAAGCAGATGTATTAAAAGATAAGTATAATTTAATACACATTTCAACAGGAGATGTTTTTAGATACAATATTAAAAATGAAACCAAACTTGGAATGTTAGCTAAAACATTTATGGATGGTGGAAATTTAGTGCCAGATGAAGTAACCATTGATATGTTAAAAGCTGAAGTTGAAAAAAATGCCGATGCTAACGGATTTATTTTTGATGGTTTTCCTCGTACAGAATCTCAAGCAGCTGCTTTAGATGCTTTCTTAGAAGAAAAAGGAGAAGGAATTAGCGGTATGGTTGCTTTAGAAGTTCCAGAAGATTTGCTAGTAGAACGTTTATTAGAACGTGGAAAAACGAGTGGAAGATCGGACGATCAAGACGAAAGTAAAATCCGTAACCGTTTTAACGAGTACAATACAAAAACAGCTATTTTAAAAGACTATTTCCAAGCCCAAAATAAATATTTTGGAATTAATGGTGTAGGTGAAATAAATGAAATTACAGCGCGTTTAAGTAACGTTTTCGATAAGCTTTAAAAATTAATATTACGTATATTGCGTAGCTTTTTATTCAACAAATTAGGTTAAACATTGATATCATGACTGAAGGAAATTTTGTAGACTATATTAAAATCCACGCTGAATCAGGAAAAGGTGGTAGAGGATCAATGCATTTACATAGAGAAAAATACATTGACAAAGGTGGACCTGATGGTGGTGACGGTGGTCGTGGTGGTCATGTAATTATCCGTGCAAACACGAATATGTGGACACTATATCCTTTAAAATTTAAAAAGCACTTTAGAGCTGAACATGGTGGAGATGGATCTAAGCAACGTAGTTCAGGTAGCGACGGAAAAGATGTTTATATTGATGTGCCATTAGGAACTATTATTCGTGATGGTGAAACACAAGAAATTTTATTTGAAATAACTAAAGAAAATACCGAACAGAAATTACTTCCTGGAGGAATGGGAGGTAGAGGTAACTGGCATTTTAAGAGTTCTACAAATCAAACACCGCGTTATGCGCAACCTGGAGTTGAAGGACAAGAAGGTTGGTATCAAATGGAACTAAAAGTATTGGCAGATGTTGGTTTAGTTGGTTTTCCAAATGCAGGGAAATCTACCTTATTGTCAGTATTAACTTCGGCAAAACCAAAAATTGCAGATTACGCTTTTACTACATTAAAACCTAATTTAGGAATTGTAGAATACAGAGATTTTCAAACCTTTGTAATGGCTGATATTCCTGGTATTATTGAAGGTGCTGCTGAAGGAAAAGGTTTGGGACATCGTTTTTTACGTCATATTGAACGAAATTCAACCTTGTTGTTTTTAATACCTGCAGATGCTGATGATATTAAAAAAGAATACGGTATTTTATTAAATGAACTAAAACAACACAATCCTGAATTGTTAGATAAAGACCGTTTACTTGCTATTTCTAAATCAGATATGCTAGACGATGAGTTGAAAGAAGAAATCAAAAAGGACCTTCCTGAAGGCATTCAAACCTTATTTATTTCATCTGTTGCACAACAAGGACTTACAGAGTTAAAAGATACGTTGTGGAAAATGTTGAATAACTAAACTTATTGAAATTATAACAAATAAAAAAGGAGCTTTTAAAGCTCCTTTTTTATTAAATCAGCGCTAAAGAAACCGCCTTTATTTTCTTTTCTATTTTTTGAAAACTGTGTAATTAAGTAAGCTGTTGTTATTAAATTTCGTAGTTCGCATAAGTCTGTAGAAAGTTCAGAATGATCGTATAAACGTTTATTATCTTCGTATAAAACGCGTAGTTTACGTTCAGCACGCAATAAGCGTTCATTAGATCTAACAATACCTACATAATTACTCATAATAGTTTTAACTTCATTTCTATCATGCGTAATCAGTATTTTTTCCATGTTTTTTACAACACCACTATCATTCCATACAGGAATATTTTTTGGAGTTTTTATTTTATGAAAACGTTTGGTTAAGTTTTTAAAAGCATTGTAAGAATACACAAGTCCTTCTAATAATGAATTAGATGCCAATCTGTTTGCACCATGCAAACCAGAGCGTGTTACTTCACCACTTGCATATAAGTTTTTAATAGATGTTTTTGCTTTTTTATTTACAGTTACACCACCACAAATATAATGTTGTGCCGGGCAAACAGGAATGTAATCTTTGCTTACATCAATTCCTAAAGTCAAACATTTTTCAGTAATATTTGGAAAATGTTTTTCAAAAGCTTCAAAATCAATAGATGTACAATCTAAAAATACATTTGTTGTTCCACTTTTTTTCAATTCAGTATCAATAGCTCTGGCTACAATATCACGCGAGGCTAATTCTTCACGAGGATCGTATTTATGCATAAATCGTTCGCCATTATAATCTCGTAAAATAGCTCCTTCACCTCTTACAGCTTCAGAAATTAAAAAAGCAGGGTATTCTCCTGGATTGTACAATGCTGTTGGGTGAAATTGAATAAATTCAACATCTGAAATTTCAGCTTTGGCTCTATAAGCCATTGCAATTCCGTCTCCAGTTGCTATTACAGGATTGGTAGTTGTATTATATACCTGACCATTTCCACCAGTAGCAAGCATGGTAACTTTTGCTGAAAATGTTTTAACAATGTTTTTTTTCTGATCTAAGACATAGGCACCGTAACAAGTAATTTTTTCAGCTCGCTTAGTTTTTTTCTTTTTTAACTGGTGTTCTGTAATTAAATCAATGGCGTAATGATAGGTTAAAAAGGTAATGTTTTCGGTTTTTTCAACCTGCTCAATTAATGCTCTCTCTATTTCTGCTCCTGTAATGTCTTTGTGGTGTAAAATACGATCTTGAGAATGACCTCCTTCACGTCCTAAAGTATAGCTGCCATCTTTAGTTTTATCAAACTGTGTGCCCCATTCAATTAAATCTTGTAAACGGTCAGGTGCATTTTCAACCACCATTTTTACTACATCTTCATCACAAACACCATCGCCTGCAATTAAAGTATCTTTAATATGTTGTTCAAATGAATCTACTGTTTTATCCCAAACGGTTGAAATTCCACCTTGAGCATATTTTGTATTACACTCATTTTTTTCATCTTTAGTAATAATTGTAATGGAAGCATCTTTAAAATGCTTTGCAGTTTTCAAAGCAAATGATAAACCTGCAATTCCTGATCCAATAACTAAAAAATCAGTATTGTGTATCTTTTTTTCAGCGTTCATTTAAATGGTTGTTTATTTTGAAAGCTCTAACATACGTTCAATTGAAACTAATGCTTTTTTGCTTAATTCGGCATCAACTTCAACATTTGGTAATTCGTGTTTTAAGCATAAATACAATTTTTTCATCGTATTCATTTTCATATAAAAACATTCACTACAGTTGCAGTTATCGTCATCAACAGGTGCTGGAATTAATATTTTATCAGGAGATTCTTGTCTCATTTTATGTAAAATACCAACTTCAGTAGCCACAATAAATGTTTTAGCCGAACTATTTTTTACATAATTTAACAAGCCTGAAGTTGAGCCAACATATTTGGCTACTTTTAATAAATGAGCTTCAGATTCAGGGTGTGCAATAATTTCAGCTTCCGGATTTTCAGCGTATAAATTCAATATTTTTTCTATAGAAAAAGCTTCGTGAACCATACAAGCACCGTCCCAAAGAACCATATCTCGTCCAGTTTTTTTAATCAACCAAGCACCTAGGTTTCTGTCAGGAGCAAATATAATTGGTTGATCTTTAGGAATAGAATTGATGATTTTTTCAGCGTTTGAAGAAGTACAAACAATATCAGTCAATGCTTTAATTTCTGCGGAAGTATTTACATAAGAAACAACCAAGTGATTTGGATGTAATTTTTTGAAAGCTTCAAATTCAGCTGGCGGACAAGAATCAGCCAATGAACAACCTGCTTTTAAATCAGGTAATACTACTTTTTTTTCTGGATTTAAAATTTTAGCAGTTTCAGCCATAAAATGAACTCCGGCAAAAACAATAATATCAGCATCTGTAGTTGCAGCTTTTTGCGCCAATGCTAAACTGTCTCCAACAAAATCAGCAATATCTTGAATGGCATCTTCTTGGTAATAATGAGCTAAAATAACGGCGTTTTTCTCTTTTCTTAGTTTGTTAATTTCCTCAACATAATTTATGTTTTTTGGAGTTTCAATAGCTAGAAACCCTTTTTCCTGTAAGTTTTTTTTAGCTTCGTTTAATGTATTCATAGGTTGGTTTTTAATTTGGATTCGACCAAAATATATGCCAAACAATCGGAAGTTACTCCGATTGTTTTAGCAGTTGTAATATATAAAATTTAAAGGTATTTCGCAAAACGCCCTATTTTTGATTTATAGTACTTTTACTCTCCATCCAAATTTATCTTCAGATAAGTTACGTTGGATATCTGTCATTTTCTTTTTAAGCAACGCTGCGTAGCTGTTTTCTAGCTTAGGAAGATTAAAACTCTCACCTTTATTTGAAAATGCAGAAATAGGACTAATAACCACGGCTGTACCAGTTCCAAACATTTCTAATAATTCACCATTTTTAGCAGCTTCAACAATTTCTTTTACACTAATTTTTCTTACTTCAACATTAATGCCTTCGCTTTTTGCTAATTCAATAATACTTTTTCTAGTTACACCATCTAAAATACGATCGCTTGTTGGTGCTGTGCATAAGGTGTCATTTATTCTGAAAAACACATTCATGGTACCAGCTTCTTCTAAATATTCGTGGGTTGAAGCGTCAGTCCAAACAACCTGTTGGTAACCATCATTTGCTGCTAATTTTGCTGGGTAAAATGAAGCCGCATAATTACCTGCTGCTTTAGCAAATCCTACACCGCCATTTGCCGCTCTACTGTATTTGTCAGCAAAAACTACTTTTACTTCACCTGCATAATACCCTTGAACAGGAGAGCAAATAATCATAAATTTATAATTGGTTGATGAAGATGCAGAAACACAATTTTCTGTAGCTATTACAAACGGACGAATGTATAAAGCATTATTTTCTCCTTTTTTAACCCACTCACTATCCATTTTTAGCAAGGTATTTAAGCCTTCCATAAAATATTCTTTAGGAAAAGCAGGCATATCTAAACGCTCGGCTGACTTATTAATACGTTCTTGGTTTTGATCTGGTCTAAACAACCAAATCTCGTTATTATCGTCTTTATAAGCTTTCATGCCTTCAAAAACTGCTTGCCCATAATGGAAAACTTTTGCAGAAGGATCAATGCTTAGAGCTTGGTATGGTCTAATTTTTGGCGTTTGCCATGCTCCATTTTCAAAATCACATTCAAACATATGATCTGTAAAAACTTGTCCAAATTTTAAGTTGCTAAAATCAACTTCTGAAATTTTAGAGGTCGCTATTTTTTCTATATGTAAAGCCATTGTTAATCGTATTTTAAGTTAAAACAAAATTACTATATTTTTTTCATTAGTAATTCAATTTTTTAAAAAGGTAAATATCTTATTTTTAAATTAATACCCCAAAAGTATATGAATAAGTAATTAGCTAAAAAAAAAAATGCACAATTAACACAATAACTTAGATATGTTTTATTTTTTTATAAAAATTAAACTATTACTTTTTTGTTTATGGCGTTGATAAAATTGTGATATTTGTGTATTCAAATTTTAATTTAAAAAGCAAACTTTTGAAGCGAGAAATTATTGTAACTGCCGACGGTTCTTCAACCATACATTTACCCGAATGGAATGAGCAATACCACTCTAAACACGGAGCTATTCAAGAAGCTTACCACGTTTTTATTAAAAGTGGTTTGCAATTGTTTGCAAATAGCGAGTTAAATATTCTTGAAATTGGTTTTGGTACAGGGCTAAATACTTTTATTACGTTTTTAGAAGCTCAGAAACTAAATTTGAAAATTGACTATGTTGGGGTAGAAGCATATCCTGTAGCTTTAGAAGAAGTTGAAAAATTAAATTACGTTTCAGAGTTAGGTGCTGAAAATACGATTGAAATATTTAAAAAAATGCACCAGCAAAACTGGGATAAAAAAGTGCTGATTTCTTCTGAATTTTCTTTAACAAAAAGAAAACAGTTTTTTAATGAAATTAATGATGAAAATACCTTCGATTTAATTTATTTTGATGCTTTTGGAGCTAGAGTTCAACCAGAATTATGGACCGAAGAAATTTTTGAAGCAATGTTTAAGTCGTTAAAAAAAGAAGGTGTTTTAGTAACTTATAGTGCAAAAGGAAGTGTGCGAAGAGCTTTGCAAACTGTAGGTTTTACGGTTGAAAGATTACCTGGTCCTCCGGGAAAAAGAGAAATGTTACGCGCTAAAAAAGATTAATTTTAATAAATATTATTATGGGAGATCAACGGTTTAAAAAAAGAAAACAACCAAATAAAAAAAGACTATTTTTTTTATTACTATTATTAGTAGTAATTGCCTTGTTATTTATGTATTCAGACGCAATAATTAACAGTTTATTTAGTAACTAATTATAGAGGTTAGGAGTGTAAGTACATATGAATTTGGATTGATATATTTTGTTGGGTTTTACCATCCTCTCTACAATATTGTTGAATATGCTTTATTTGCTTTGTGAACGATTTAAACGGTAGCAAAACTCATCTAATTATCGGTATTAAAATCACTTATCCAAGAATAGGTTGTTCTAATTGAAGGTTTCATTTAATAACTTACTAAGTGTAATGCTTTGAAGTTGATTCCGCCATCGCTTTTTATTTGGGTGATATCATAATCATTAGACAAAGAACGATAGCTTTTTCATAAATCTGTTATTACTCTAATTTGTTTATCTATGTATTTATTGAATATTTGCTAAATATACTTTGCCGTTTTCATCTGTTTTCATACGTTAAGCAACCTCTAGGAGTTTCAAACCTTTAAAAATTTCCATAACCCATTAATTCTATTCACATTTAATATGTGCTTAACTGCAGACCTCTAAAAATATTTATTTAAAAAAAAACAGAATACACTGTAACGTTTTAAACTATTGTAACGTATTGGAAATAGGAATTAGATTATTATCTAATATGTGAAATTTAAAATTTTAAAAGTATGAAAAGAATTTTTTTATTAATAATTGTTTCAGTCATTTTAAGCTCTTGTGATATGAATAGTGATTGTGGTGATTGTCTAGTTTCTCCAAGGCAATTTAATTTCGAATTTATAGATGCCGATACTTCTGAAAATTTATTTGTAAACGAAACATTCAATAAGGATAATTTAACCGTTTTTGATGAAAATGATACGGAAGTTAAATTTACCATTGCGCTATATAATGAAAGATATATTTTGTCTTTAAATTCAATTGGATGGGAATTGGAGCCCAAAATATATACTGTTGCTTTAAGTGATGATGTTTCAATTATATTTAAGTTGGATATGGATAAAATAGAAGATGATTGTTGTACTTATTATGAGGTTAAAGCATTTAAATTGGAAAATTTTGAATATGATGTAACACAGGCTTTAGGAATTATAAAGGTCAAAATTTAATTCAGCACTTGTATAAAAATCGTAGTTGAATTTTGAATATTAGAATTAAACGTTTCTAATTAATATTTATAATTAAAACTGATTTTTTGAAAAGTGTCAAAATTCAAAATAATTACAAAACAGAAAATCTAACCAGATATACATTAGATTAACTTAGTTTAAGTTGGAACAGAAAAAGGATAGTCAACTATATTTAGAAGAATTAATTGCTGAGTGTAAAAAAGGCAATGGATTGCATCAGGAAATGCTATACAAACATTTTTATGGTTATGCATTAAGTATTTGTAGATTATATACTTATTCTAATGATGATGCTGTAAGTATATTAAATGATAGTTTTTTAAAGGTGTTTTCTTCAATTCAAAAAAAAGGATTTAATAACTCAATTCCATTTAAAAACTGGTTGAGAAGGATTCTAATCAATACAGCAATTGACAATTATAGAAAGAATTTGAAACATTTGAACCATTTAGATATTGATGATGTTGAAAATGATCAAACAGCTGTTGATTATATAGATAATTTAACTGTTGAAGATATTTTAAAATTACTGGATGGGTTGCCAAAAACACATCGTTTAGTGTTTAATTTATATGAAATTCAAGGGTTTAAGCATAATGAAATTTCTGAAAAACTAGGAGTAAGTGAAAGTACATCAAGAGTGTTTTTAGCGCGAGCTAAAAAAAAGTTAAGGGTTTTATATAACAAAAACTTTTAAGAGATTATGGAAGATAATTTTGATAAAATATTTAGCGATAAAATTAAGGATGTTATTGAAAATAATGAGATTCAATATAATCCTGAACATTGGAACCAATTAGTGGCTAAAAAAAATAAAAAGAAAAGGAAGGTTATTTTATACTGGAGGATTGCTGGAGTTTTGGTGTTATTTTTATTAGCAGGAGGTGTTGGGCAGTTTTTGTTAAATATCTCAATAGGTACAGGAATTGATGAAAGTCCGCTAATTATAAAAGATAAAAGTAACGATTCTATTAGATTGGATTCTTTAAAAAGAGATTTAGAAATACTAATTACTACAAGTGAAATTGATTCAGTTCATTCATTAAAAATAGTTAAAGAAGAAATAAAGGTTGATTCAATAATTATTAGAAAACCTAAAAAGAGTAGTAAAATAAGAGAAATCAATCAAATGATAATTGCAGATAAGACTGAGATGAAGCTTAATGGTATTGAAAGGCAAGAGATTGTAGGCTGTAATTCAATTAAGGATTCATTAAGATTTGAATCTGAATTTAGTATAACAAATAATGTTGAAAATGAAATTGTACAAAACATAATTTTAATTGAAAAAGACTCCATCTCTTCTGAAAGTGAAAACAATTTAGCCGATAATAAACGTCAAACATTAGATTCTTTATTATATGAAAAACAAAATTTGTTATCAGTTATTGAAGATGAAAAGAACATTATAAAGGAGAAGGAAAATGTGGTTAAAATTGGAGTAAATTTATCGAAGAACCTAAATTACAACCAAAATAGTAGTGGCTCAAATAAGGGCCTTGCAGGAGGAATTTCACTTGAAGTTCCTATATTTAATAAATTTGATATTTATACAGGAGTGTTGTATTCAAATCAGAAGTTTGATGTTTTTGAACAAACAGGTACCTTAAATGATAATTTAAATTCGGGTAATGGGAGTCAGTTGAAATCAAAAGAAATTGCTGTAAGAGGTTTTGAAATTCCAATAAATTTAAAATACAATTTTAAGATAAATAAAAATAAGTTGTTTACAACTATAGGTATATCATCAACAAGATATACAAATGAAATATTAGAATCTAATTATTTGTTGAGCGCATTAGTACAATCAACTTTTTTGGACAGCTCTGGTAATAGTGTAACTTCATACGAAGTACAACAAACTGAATCAAAAGTGTCGACCTCAAATAATGTAACCAATTTTGCTTTTGCCAGTAGTTTTAATTTATCGTTTGGAATGGAGATTCCCTTCAATAAAAAAGGGCAATCAATTATTATTGAGCCTTATTTAAAATATTCTTTAAAACCCGTTTCAGATTATAAAATTGATTATTCTAGTGGAGGCGTGTTTTTGAGATATAATTTTAGTCTAATTAAAAAATAAAAATGTTTGAAATGTCAAAAAAATAGAGGCTGACTCCCTTTGCTTAGAAAAAAGATGGAGTTAAATACCTTGTGAATCCATCTAAAAAAGTATAGCAAGGCGAGTTTGTTGAAAAGCGAAAGTGAGTAAACATATTTAAAATTTAAATTTAAAATGAGATATTTAATTATAATAACCTTAACATTATTCTTTGTGTCTAGCTGTGAAAAAGATGATGTGATTGATAACGGAATTCCGTTGTCATATTTTGACAATAAAATGTATTTTCAACTTCAAGATAGTGATGGGAAGGATTTGTTGAATGCTTCAACAGCTGGATATTACAAGGTTTCAGATATGGAAATAACAAATATACCTTCTTCTGAAAGACCTACAACTCTTAGGCCTAAAACTGCAGTGTATTTGGAAGTGTTCAAAAATAAAGATGATGATTATTTTTATGCTGAATTGGGGTTGATAATGCCTGATAATATTGGAAAAGAAGAATATATTGAAGTAGAAACAAGTAAAGGAAAAAAAATGGCTTGGGTAAGTGAACCAGAGGCTACCTATACAAAGCTTAAAATTGGTAATGAAACTAAAACATTCAAAGCCGTCTACAAAACATATCGATCTGATGATTTAGAGATGTATGGAGGTAATTCAACTATTGTGCAAAAAATTTGGTGTAATAATGAATTGATTTTTAAAATAAGTGAAGACGGCTCTAGAGAATGGGCAGCTCCAATAATTGAGGTGTCAAGTAAATAAAAAAACCAATAAAACCCTATTGAATATTTTTATATTCAATAGGGTTTTATTGGTTTAGGTTGTTCAAATCCAAGGTTTTGCTTAATGTGTTACTGAGTGTAATGCTTTGAAGTTGATTCCGCCATCGCTTTTTATTTGAGTGATATCATAATCATTAGACAAAAGACGATAGCTTTTCCATAAACCTGTTGTTACTCTAGCCTGTTTGTCTATCATGTTTAGTGAATATTTACTAGAATTCTTTTGCCGTTTTCATCTGTTTTGAAGAGCTTAGTATACTCTAGGAGTTTTTAACCTTTAAAAATTCCCGTAAACCAATAATTTTATTCACATCTAATATATGAATTTAGCTACTGAACTCTAACTAATTTTATTTATTAAAGGTTCTGCCTTTCCAATTGTAGTTTTTAAATACTGATGAAATTGCAGTAAAAATTAGAAAAAATGGATACAATAAACTTATTAACGGAAAATATTTTAATGAATTTTTTGCGTTTAAAAACAATGCTGTTTTTACAATTAAAATAAAATCAAAAACTATTTTTTGAAGTAATATAACTGTAAAAAGTTTCCAGTTTTCTGGATGAAAGAGTATGAAAATTGTAAAGCTGATTAAAGCTAAATTCATTAAAAGAACAATGATTCCAACAAGTTTTGAAAACCAATTTTTATAAGCATTCGTTTTTGAAGCCCAACGAACTTGTTGGTTGAGAAATGATTTCCAAGAATTCTCAGATTTTGTGCTAACTATGGCTTTGGTTGATTTTAAAAACAATGTTTTAGTTGGATAATTTTTCAACATTTTTTCTAATAAAAAAATATCATCTCCACTTGCAATTGAGGTATTTCCCTCAAAACCGTTTATTTTTTTAAAAATATCCTTTCTATAACATAAATTTGCTCCGTTGCATAAAAATGGTTTTTTTATACCAAAAGCTCCAATTGTACTTCCTATTAAACTCATAAAATTTAAATTTTGGAAGTGAAATAGTAACGATTTCCCCTTTTTAAACTTTACCGGAGCACTTATAAAAACAGGTTGTTTTTCTTCAATAAAAGTATTAAAACTGTTAATCCAATTTTTTGGGACTTCACAATCGGCATCAGTAGTTACAAGCCAATTAAATTGTGCATTTTCAATAGCAGTGTTAATAGCGTCTTTTTTTGGTGAACCTGTTTTTCTATTATTTTGAATTAAACGAATATTTAGGTGTGAGTTTTTTTGTTGAAAGGATTCAATAATTGCACAAGAATCATCGTTAGAGTCATCATTAACCATTAAAACTTCAAACAATTGGGTTGGATAGTCCAGTTCTAAAAGAGATTGTAATAGCGTTTCTAAATTAGCAGATTCATTTCGAAAAGGAATGATGATAGAAAATTGCTTGTTAGGTTCTTCAAAAGTAGTTTGAGTTGATTTAATTTTATCAAAACCTATTACAAATGATAAAATCAAAAGGGTGTAAACTATGAAAATTAGTATAGAAACAACAATCATTCTAAATGA
>CBDUAL010000050.1:0-13609 GCA_965365125.1 uncultured Lutibacter sp. | reverse complement strand
ACTCCATAAAGAAAAACGACCACCAACCCAATCCCACATTGGGAAAATGTTTTCTGAAGCAATTCCGAAGTTTTTTACTTTCTCTAAATTTGTTGAAACTGCCACAAAGTGTTTAGCAACATCGCTTTCAGAAGCTGATTGCATAAACCATTTTTTAATGGTAGTTGCATTGGTTAATGTTTCTTGTGTTGTAAATGTTTTTGATACAATTACAAAAAGCGTGGTTTCAGGATTTAAGTCTTTAATAACTTCTTGTACATGGTCTCCATCAATGTTAGAAACAAAATGTACGTTTAAGTGGTTTTTATAGAATTTTAAAGATTCTACAACCATATCTGGTCCCAAATCTGAACCTCCAATACCAATATTTACAACATCAGTTATAGATTTGTTTGTGTATCCTTTCCAATTGCCAGAAACAATTTTGTTTGTAAAAACTTCAATCTTATCTAATGCAGCTTTAATTTCAGGTTTTACATTAACGCCATCAACAAAAACTTCATTGTTTGATTGACTTCTTAATGCAGTGTGTAATACAGCTCTTTTTTCAGTTTGATTGATTTCTTCTCCTGAAAAATAAGCGTCCATAGCACTTTTTAAATCTACTTCATTTGCCAATTCTACTAATAAATCAATAGTTTCTTGATTTATTCTGTTTTTTGAATAATCAAATTCAAAATCGTTTACATTTAAAGTGAAGTCATTTTTTCGGTTGCTATTTTCATTAAATAGTGATTTTAAATGTACATCTTTTAATTCGTTAAAATGATTTGATAATTTCCCCCAAGCTTTTGTTTCTGTTGGGTTGATGTTTTTCATTGCCATAATCTAGGAGTTTAATTCTTCAGTATGAATACTAATTTTAGTTGTTTTATTTTGGTATTGTATGGAGTCTAATGTTGCTTTTAAAGGCTTTATAAACTCTAAATAATTTGGTTTGATAGTTTCTTTCATTGGCTCGGCAGCTGGTAATTTTTGTCTTAAAGGGTCTACTTGTTTGTTGTTTTTCCAAAAACGATAACAAACGTGAGGTCCACCAGTATTTCCAGTCATACCAATATATCCAATAACATCTCCTTGTTTTACTACTTGCCCTACTTTTACAGCGCGTTTGCTCATGTGTAAATATTGTGTGCTGTAGGTTCCGTTGTGTCTTACTTTTACATAATTACCATTTCCACCTTTGTATCTTGATTCTGTAACAGTTCCGTTAGCAGTACTCATAATTGGTGTTCCTATTGGGGCGGCAAAATCTGTTCCTTTGTGTGGACGTACTTTGTTTCCGTAATAAGCAATTCTTCTTTTTAAATTGTAGCGAGAAGAAATTCTGCTAAATTTCACAGGAGCTTTTAAAAACTGACGACGTAAATTATTGGTTTCGTCATCAAAATAATCAGGGATTCCTAATTTGGTGTCGGCAATATATTTAAACGCGTAAAAAGGTTTGCCTCCGTGTTCAAAGTATGCTGCTTTTACTTCTCCAATTCCAACAGGTATGGTATCGTTGATATATAACTGTTCATAAATAAGTTTAAAGCTGTCATTTTTTTGAAGTCTAAAAAAATCGATTGTCCAAGCATAAATGTCAGACATTTCAAAAGCTAAATAACCGTTTAATCCTTCGTCATCAATTGCTTGTGAAAGAGAACTTGTGATAACGCCTGAAGCAGTTTTAATTACTTTTGTAACTGGTTTTTTTGCATTAAAAGCAGTAATGATAGAATCTTTAAAATCAACAACGGTATAACGTACCTTAGAGTGTTTGTAAATAAATACTTGAGCTTGTTCTGATGAATCGTTTTTTGCTAGTATTGTATACGGAATACCACTTTTAATTCTTCGAACGTTAAAAGTATCTTTAATTTTAGTTACTATTTCTAATACTTTTGGGTATTCAATATGATGTCTGTCTAAAATTTCACTAAAGTTTTCACCTTTTTGAATGGTATCGTGAATTATTTTGAAATCATTTAAATTGTAACCATATTCAAAAACCTTTTCAGGTTCAGGAATAACTGTAGCAGCTATTTCTTCTCCTTTTTTTTCGCCTTTACAAGCGGTAAATGCAATAATAACAATTAGTAAAAGTAGTTTCTTCAAGGGTTTTATTTTTACGTATTAATGGTGGTAAAATTTTTAAAACGCAAAAATACAATTTAATTGTTAAAAATAATGTTAAAAGGGTGTGTTAAACCTTTAAACTCGTCTAAATCTGCTCGTAGTGATCCTACTGCTAGTGAGGCTTTTATGCGAAGCGGGATTTTGTTTTTATCATCACTAACCCAAATGGTGACGCTTTCTTCTTCTTTAAAAACTCTACCAGATTGAACAATAGGTCTAAAAATAAGGGAGTTTATTTCGCCGAATTTTGTTTTAATAATTTCTTTTCCTAAAAACCGAAGTTTAAAAAGATAGGTTTCTTGGTCGAAAAATAATTTTAATTCAATTTCTTCATGTAAAGTTAAGTTGCTAAGATTTTTATTTCTTAAATAATACAATGCCGAAAGCATATCTTGTATATCATTATCAATTGTGAAAGTTTTTTCAGTATTGTGTTTGTGGTTTTTTACAAGAGCTTTATTTGCGTCATGGTCAAATAAAATTTCTTTATCCTTTGTGTAACCGCCTTCATTTATTTTTCGGATAAATCGATAGGGTTTTAACGTTTCTTTATAAAAATAAGTTTGGTAGTCGTCTTTTACCTTAAAAAATAAGCCAATTAAGCCTGAAGTTTTACCTTCTCCAATCACATGAAAAGCTTCGTTGCCATTGTTTTTAGCACTTCTAATTTTTATGGTAGCATAACCTGCATTTAAAAAATTACTATAGCTCATTCTGAATTTTAACCATTCTCCTTTTTGAAAAGCAAATTCATTGGAGGTATTATTATTAGAACTTGCTTGTCCAAGTACTATAAAACTGTTAAAAAAAAGTAGTATGACAAGTATTTTTTTCATAGGATATTCAGTAAATATTTCTTTTACATATTACAATTATTATTCCAAAAATCATAAAAGCTTAACGAATGATGTTAAGCTTTTATGATATTGATTCTGTTTTTAAAACGGAAACTTTAGTATTGGTTAAAAAGTAATTCCGTTAATTTCAATAACGCGCTTAATTTGTGGTGCATACTTTTTAATGGTGGCTTCAACCCCGTTTTTAAGGGTCATTTGGTTTACTGAGCAACCTAAACATGCGCCTTCTAGTTGAACGCTAACTGTATCTTCTGTAATTTCAACTAAAGAAATATTACCTCCATCGGCTTCTAAATAAGGTCTTATTTCTTGTAATGCAGTTTCTACATTTAATCTTAATTCTTGTTCGCTCATATATTCCATAATTAAGAACTACATCCGCTCATAGTTGTAATTCTTACAACTTCAGTTGGAGGTAAGTCATCATTTCTTTTAACTAACTCTGACAATGTATTTTTTGTTATTTCAGCAAATGCATTTTCTAAAGGTGTATTGTTTTGTAAAGCTACAGGGTGCCCAACATCACCAGCCTCTCTTATGCTTTGTACCAATGGTACTTCGCCTAAAAACGCAGTATCAATATCTTCGGCTAAATTTTTAGCACCATCTTTCCCAAATATATAGTATTTATTATCAGGAAGTTCAGCAGGTGTAAAGTAACTCATATTTTCAACAATACCTAAAACAGGTACATTAATGTTTTCTTGTTGAAACATTGCAACTCCTTTTTTAGCATCAGCTAAGGCAATGTTTTGAGGTGTACTAACAATTACTGCTCCGGTAATTGGCACCGCTTGTACAATTGATAAGTGAATATCACCAGTTCCTGGAGGTAAATCAATTAATAAAAAATCTAATTCGCCCCAATGTGCATCAAAAATCATTTGATTTAATGCTTTTGAAGCCATAGCGCCTCTCCAAATTACTGCTTGGTTGGCATCAGTAAAGAAACCTAACGACAATATTTTTACCCCATAACTTTCAACGGGTTGCATTTTTGAGCGCCCATCAATTTCTATTGATAAAGGTCTTGCATTTGCAACATCAAACATTAAATGTGTTGATGGACCGTAAACGTCGGCATCTAAAATTCCAACGCTGAACCCCATTTTTTGTAATGAAATTGCCATGTTTGAAGTAATGGTAGATTTTCCTACACCACCTTTGCCCGATGCAATTGCAATAATATTTTTAATGCCTGGAACTTTTGGTTTTTCAGGTTTAAAAGGTTCGTTTTTAGTTTCAGATGTTACATTTACTTTTACGTCGGCTTTTTGATCCACGTGTTGGTGAATTGCTTTCATAATTTCAACTTCAACTTTCTTTTTTGCTTGTAATGTGGGGTTTGCAATTGTTACGTCAACAATTATTTCCTTTTCAAAGGTTACAATATTTTTTATTGCTTCACTTTCAACTAAACTTTTACCTTCTCCTGGTGCAGTAATGGTTTCAAGTGCTTTTGTGATATCTGTTTTTGAATATGCCATCTTGTTTATATAAAATCATTCTAAACAACAAATATACACAGTTCAAACGGATTTAAAAATAGGTTGGTTTAAAAAGAAATGTATTTAAGGTTGCAGAGAAATGTTTTGTTACAATTCGAGCTCAATTGCAGGATCCCAAAAAATGGTTTTAAAATCTTGAATTTGATTGTCGATAACAATAATACCTTCATTTTCAAGTAATTGTTGCATTAAATTGGTGCCTTCAAAATGTTGTTTTCCAGTTAACAAGCCAATTCGGTTTACCACTCTGTGAGCGGGAATTTCTTGGTTGTTATGCGATGCATTCATAGCCCAGCCAACCATTCGTGCTGAGCGTGCTGCACCCAAATATTTGGCAATTGCTCCGTAGCTTGTAACTCTTCCGTAAGGAATTAACTTTGCGACTTCGTAAACTTTTTCAAAAAAATTATCAGATTTTGACATTTTATAAAAGTATGGTTTTTAGTTAAAAGTTAAAAGTCAAAAGTCTAAAGTTTAAGGGTTAAAAAAATAATCATTTTTACTTTTTCATTTTTCATTAAAAAATGCGTTAGGGATTGCAGCGGCATCCTTTATTACAATGCAACGCAGTGGAATTGTAAAAAAGATATAGCGGAAAGCCCGACCCACAGGGTAACGCCCAAATTGTTGTATGTAAAAGTGTTGCTGTTGAAGTGTTTTTGAGTTTAAAATTTTACATTGTAACTGGCAAATCTTAAATCAAAAAAAATCGACTATTGCTTAATTTTAAATTGAATATAGGTAATTGCTTTACCGGTTTCTAAATATTGGCTTTCGTAAAAAGTTTGAGTTGAAGTTACTTCCTCAGGAGCATGTGCGTTTTTGTATATGTCATGATGCGCATATAAAACTTCGTGTCCGGCGCCGTGTAATAATCCTAAAGTGTAACCGTGCATAAATTCACTGTCGGTTTTTAAATTTACAATACCTTCAGGTTTTAAAACTGTGTTGTATTTTTTTAAAAACTCAGCGTTTGTCAATCTATGTTTTGTACGGGTGTATTTTATTTGAGGATCTGGGAATGTAATCCAAATTTCATCTATTTCATTTTCAGCAAACAATAAATCAATTAGTTCAATTTGAGTTCTAATAAAAGCAACATTGGTTAAGTTTTCTTCCAATGCCGTTTTAGCACCACGCCAAAAACGAGCTCCTTTTAAATCGATTCCAATATAGTTGATACCGGGGTTTTTACGAGCCAATGCAATGGTGTATTCACCTTTACCGCAGCCTAATTCTAAAACTATTGGATTGTTATTGTTAAAATGTGTATGCCAATTTCCTTTTAAGGAGAAGCCATCTAATATTTCTTTTCGTTCAGGTTGAATTACATTAGAAAATGTATCGTTTTCACGAAATCTTTTGAGTTTGTTTTTGCTTCCCACAGTGAGTAGTATGTTAAAAAAGGAATATGTAAATTGAATTTGAAACTATTCGTTTCCTGCTCTTTTGTATTTTCTAAGCTCACCTAGCCAATAAAAAAATGCAATAAAGGTAATTAAAATAAATATCCAACTAACGGTGCTTTGCAACCACCAGTTGTCCATAAATCGAATACTGTTAAAAGGAGCGAATAAAACATTCGTAAAAAAGTCACCTATAACTTTAAAAATATTGTTTGCAATCATATCTTAATTATATTTACAGGCAAAAGTATAAAATATAGTAATGATAGCCAATTTTTTTAATAAAACTAAACCAGTAGTCTTTTTTATAGTTTCTTCAATGCTACTTTTATACTACGTTGTGGCATTGTTTCAGTTTAAATTTGAAGCATTTTCCTTTTTTTGGTTGTTACATAAAATAGGAGTTTTCTTATTGTTTGTTGCTTTTTTATTAATGGCAAATTTCATAATTAGAAAAAACACTCTTACACAGAACAACTCTTATGCAATACTATTAATGGCCGTTTTGTTAGGGACATTTTATGAGGTCATGTTTGCCAATCATATAATTATTTCAACTATTTTATTGTTGCTTGGTTTTCGGAAAATTTATAGCTTAAAGTCAGGGTTAAATACAAAATCGAAATTATATGATGCTAGTTTTTGGTTTGGAGTAGCTGCATTGGTTTATTGTTGGAGTATTTTATATGTAGTACTTATTTATGTTACACTTATTATATATCACAGAATCACAATTAAAAATTTTATAATTCCCCTTATAGGTTTAGCTACACCAATTTTCATCTTTTTTACCTATTGTTTTTATGTTGATAATTTAGAACAGTTTTATAATTGTTGGGTTTTTAGGCCTAATTTTGAATATTACAATTACAATAATTTTAAAATATTAATACCAATTACGGTAATATTAGCCACAATAATTTGGTCTATTTTAGTTATAACACCAAAAGTATCGGTAAGTGGAATTAATGTAAGACGTACTTGGCGCGTAGTATTAAATCATCTTATTATTTCAGTAATTATAATTGCATTTGCACCCCAAAAAGATGGTTCGGAAATGTTGTTTATGGTGTTTCCAGTAAGTGTTGTAGTTACCAACTTTTTAAGAGTGAGTACTTCTGAAAATTTTAAAAATTTAATTTTGTATTTATTTTTACTGATTTCTATAAGTGTATATTTCTTATAGTTTGCTGCCAAAGCATAAATCGCCAGCATCTCCTAAGCCAGGTACAATATAACCTTTGTTGTTAAGTGTGTCATCAACCGTAGCAATCCAGAGCGTGGTGTTTTCAGGGAAATGTTTTTGAATATATTTAATACCTTCTTTTGAACCAATTACACAAGCTAAATGAATTTCTTTTGGTGTGCCGTGTTTTTTTAAACCTTCATAAACGCTCACCAAACTTTGTCCGGTAGCTAGCATAGGATCAGCCAAAATTAGGGTTTTATCATCTAAGCTAGGTGAGGCAAAATACTCAACAATAATTTCAAATTCAGTTTCAGAAGTGTGTTTTCTATAGGCCGAAATAAAAGCATTTTCAGCATCGTCAAAATAATTAAGTAAGCCTGTGTGTAAAGGTAAACCAGCTCTTAAAATTGAACAAAGCACAACATCTTTTTTAGGTAACGGAATTATTTTAGTTCCTAAAGGCGTTTTAACAGCTTCACTACTGTAAGCCAGTTTTTGGCTTAGTTCATAAGCAATTATTTCACCAATACGTTCAATATTTCTTCTAAAACGCATCATATCTTTTTGAATTGTTTCACTTCTTATTTCAGCAATAAATTTATTTAAAATAGAGTTTTTGGAATCTAAAATATTGATGGTCATACCGATTTGATTTTTATGCAAAAATAGCACATTAAAATGATTCTTTTAATAGAAAATAGTGCTTTAATTTTTTGTATATTACACATTGCTATTAAAATATAATATTAATTAAAAAAAGTAAAAATTATGGGAATCTTTTCGTTTATTAAAAATGCGGGAGCTAATATCTTTGGGATAGGTAAAACTACTGAAGAAGAGGCTGTGGAAGCTGCCGAAAAAGCAGCGTTTATTGCAAGAGAAAAAGCAAACAAGTTAACAAGTGCTGTTGAAGCTTTAGGTTTTGAAGTGCTAGATTTAAATATTGAAGTGGAGGCTGATAATGTAACCGTTTGGGGGCAAGCCAATTCACAAGAAACAAAAGAAAAAGTAGTATTAGTGCTTGGGAATACTGAAGGTATTGCCACTGTTGATGATAGAATGACCGTAGTTGTTGAAGAGCCTGAGGCTCAATTTCATACAGTTGTTAAAGGTGAGTATTTAAGCAAAATTGCAAAAAAATATTATGGAAATGCCATGAAATACCCTGTGATTTTTGAAGCAAACAAGCCAATGCTTACTGATCCTGATAAAATTTACCCAGGACAGGTTTTAAGAATTCCGGCAATAGACTAAACTAAAGTTGTTAATAATAAAAAGGTTCGCAATTGCGAACCTTTTTTAGTTATAATAATCACGAAAGCAATAACAGCTTTAGAAAAATAGTTCGCTTATTTTAAAATGATTAAATTTGCCAAAATATTGAATATAGATGATACAATCAATGACCGGATACGGAAAAACCGTATTACAACTTCCTACTAAAAAAATTACGATTGAATTAAAATCGTTAAACAGTAAAAATTTAGATTTAAACGTTCGAATTCCTTCTTATTACCGAGAAAAAGAATTGAATATTCGTAAAAATTTAGCTTCGGCATTGGTAAGGGGTAAAATTGATTTTTCAATATATATTGAAAATAATGGAGGGGAAACTTCATCTAAAGTAAATGAAAATGCTGTAAAGGAATATATGAATCAGCTTAGAAATATTGTTGATTCTAATGAAGTTGAATTGTTGAAAATGGCGGTTCGTTTACCTGATGCATTAAAAACAGAGAGAGAAGAATTAGATGAACAAGAATGGGCTCAAATTACAACTGGTATAAACGAAACAATTGTTGAAATTAACAATTATCGTACAGATGAAGGAAGAGCGTTGTATAATGATTTTATTGTTCGAATTTCAAACATTGAAACCTTGTTAACCAGTATTATTGAGATGGATCCTCAGCGTATGGAACAGGTGAAGGAAAAATTGAAAAAAGGCATTGATGAGTTGGCCGTAAAGGTGGATGAAAATAGGTTTGAACAAGAGCTGATTTATTACATTGAAAAATTAGATATTACGGAAGAAAAGGTACGTTTAAAAAATCATTTAGCGTATTTTAAGAAAACATTAGAATCAAACGATTCCAATGGTAAAAAATTAGGATTTATTACCCAAGAAATGGGACGTGAAATTAACACCATTGGTTCAAAATCTAACTTTGTTGAAATGCAAAAATTAGTGGTTCAAATGAAAGATGAACTAGAGAAAATTAAAGAGCAAAACCTAAACGTATTATAATTGTGAATAAAGAAGGGAAACTTATTGTTTTTTCAGCTCCTTCAGGATCAGGTAAAACTACCATTGTACATCATTTATTAAAGCAGCCTCAATTAAATTTAGATTTTTCAATTTCTGCAACTTCTAGAGCTTCAAGAGGAACTGAAATTCACGGAAAAGATTATTATTTTATCTCTTCGGAAGAATTTCAACAGCATATTAAAAACAACGATTTTATTGAGTATGAAGAAGTATATACCAATAACTATTACGGAACTTTAAAAAAAGAAGTAGAGCGTATTTGGAGTTTAGGAAAACACGTAATTTTTGATATTGATGTTGTAGGGGGTTTAAATATAAAACAAAAATTTCCAGCACAAACATTGGCAATTTTTGTGCAACCACCTTCAATTGAAGAAATGGAGCGTAGATTAAGGGGTAGAAATACAGACAGCGAAGAAAAAATTAAAGAACGCGTTTTAAAAGCTGAAAAAGAATTGAAATTTGCTAAAGAGTTTGATGTTGTTTTAGTGAATGATAATTTAGATACAGCAAAAGAAGCGGCTATTAATTTAGTTCAAAATTTTATCAATTAAATGAAGATAGGGCTGTTTTTTGGAACTTTTAATCCCATACATGTTGGGCATTTAATAATTGCCAATTATATGGTTGAATTTTCAGATTTAGAGGAAGTTTGGTTTGTGATAACTCCGCTAAGTCCGTTCAAGAAAAAAAATTCGTTGCTAGAAAATCATCATCGTTTGGCAATAGCCAATATAGCCGTTGAAGACTACCCAAAATTAAAAACTTCAGATATTGAATTTAAGCTTCCGCAGCCAAATTACACGGTAAATTCATTAGTTCATTTAGAAGAAAAATATCCAAACCATCAATTTTGTTTAATTATGGGAGAAGATAATTTAAAAGGGCTTCATAAATGGAAAAATTACAAAACCCTACTTCAAAATTACGAAGTATATGTGTATCCAAGAATTTCAGAAGGAACCACTGAAACAGAACTTTTAAACCACCCAAAAATTCATCAGGTAAGCGCACCTATTGTAGAAATATCTTCAACATTTATTCGTAAATCTATTAAAGAAAATTACGATATAAGGACAATGTTGACTCCAAATGTTTGGAAATATATAGACGAAATGAATTTTTACAAGTAGTAAATTTAGCTTAGTTTTAACATTTATTAGCACCTCAAATCAAATGAACGAAAGAAATTTTCGTTGTATATTTGTTCTATTCGTAATATGGCAAAAGAATTAAAAGAAAAAGGTAAAATTCGGCAAAAATTAGTTAATAAATACCGCATGGTAATTATTAATGAAAACACCTTTGAAGAAAGATTAACATTTAGATTGACCCGGTTAAATGTGTTTATTTTTGGAGGAATTTTTTCTATTTTATTAATTACAGGCACTATTTTTTTAATAGCATTTACACCTTTAAAAGAATATATTCCGGGTTATTCTTCAACAAAATTAAAAAAAGAAGCTACGCAATTGGTGTATAAAGTAGATTCTTTACAGCAAGTTTTAACAGTGAATAATTTATACATAGATAATGTAAAAGAATTACTTACAGGGAAAATTTCTGAAGTGCAATTTGATAAAGATTCAATTTTACAGTCTGTTTATTATGATAAAGACTCCGTAAATTTAGAACCTTCAGAAACCGATTTAGAATTTAGGTTAGATATTGAAAGTGAAGATAGGTACAGTATTTTTAATGAAGCAACTAAAGATGCAGGTATCGTGTTTTTTGCACCAGTTTCAGGCACTTTAACAGATGGATACAATCCAAAAACCAAACATTTTGCGGTAGATATTGCTGTTGAAATGAACACACCTGTAAAATCTGTAGCAGACGGAACTGTTATTTTTGCAGCCTGGACCGCGCAAACAGGGCATGTTATAATTGTTGAGCATACGGGTGGTTTTATATCTACTTACAAACACAATACATCGCTACATAAAGAACAAGGAGATTTAGTAAAATCAGGTGAAGTAATCGCTTCAGCAGGAGATACGGGGGAATTAAGTACAGGACCTCATTTACATTTTGAATTGTGGAACGATGGATATCCTGTAAATCCAATTAATTATATTGATTTTGAATAATGAGTATTAAATCAATTTTAGCAAAACCATTTGCAAAGCAGGTTACAAAGCGCATTTACAAGCAAAGTAACAATGCTATAAAGGTGCAACAAAAATTATTGAAAAAGTTACTTTCTCAAGCTAAGAATACTGCTTATGGGAAAGATCATAACTTTAGTGCAATAAAAACATATGAAGATTTTAAAAAGCAAGTGCCTATATGTGATTATGAGGCGTTAAAACCTTATGTTGAAAGAGTAGTTGCAGGTGAAAAAGATGTTTTATGGAAAGGACAGCCGTTGTATTTTGCGAAAACTTCAGGTACTACTTCAGGAATAAAATACATTCCGTTAACTAAAGAATCTATGCCAACACACATTTCGGCAGCTAGAAATGCGTTGTTACATTATATTGAAGAAACTAAAAACACCGATTTTTTAAGTGGAAAAATGATTTTTTTACAAGGAAGTCCAGAGTTGGGAGATACCAACGGTATTAAAACGGGTCGACTTTCAGGTATTTCAGCGCATTATGTGCCAAAATATTTAACTAAAAACAGGTTGCCAAGTTGGGAAACCAACTGTATTGAAGATTGGGAAACTAAGGTTGAGGCGGTAATTGATGAAACCATCAATGAAGATATGACCTTAATTGGTGGAATTCCATCGTGGGTGCAAATGTATTTTGAACGCATAGTTGCGCGTACGGGTAAAAGTGTAGGAGAAGTGTTTCCAAATTTTAACCTATTTGTTTATGGAGGTGTAAATTATGAACCTTACCGTAATAAATTTGAAGATTTAATTGGTAGAAAAGTAGATGCTATTGAATTATATCCTGCTTCGGAAGGATTTATATCGTACCAAGATTCTCAACATGAGGATGGCATGTTACTTTTAGTAAACAATGGTATTTTTTATGAATTTATTCCTTCGGAAGAATTTTTTGACGAAAACCCAACAAGAATTTCAATTGCTGATGTAAAAATAGGAGTAAACTATGTAATTATTTTAAATACAAATGCAGGTCTTTGGGGGTATAATATTGGTGATACCGTTGAGTTTGTGTCGTTAAATCCACCAAGAATTGTTGTTACAGGGCGTATCAAGCATTTTATTTCAGCTTTTGGTGAACACGTAATTGGAAAGGAAGTTGAAAGAGCTATGAATGCTGAAACAGCCAACACAGCTATTCAAATTAATGAATTTACAGTAGCACCAGAAATTACACCAGCTTCAGGGTTGCCCTATCACGAATGGTTTGTTGAGTTTGAGAATGTGCCTACAGATTTGGAGCGTTTGGCGCATAAAGTAGATGAAAATTTACAACAACAAAACTCGTATTATTTCGACTTAATTAAAGGGAGGGTTTTACAACCTTTAAAAATTACAGTAATTGAAAAAGGTGGTTTTAATAGGTATATGAAATCGGTTGGAAAACTTGGCGGGCAAAATAAAGTGCCTCGCCTATCTAACGATCGTAAAATTGCTGATGAATTATCAAAATTTAAAGTAAGTTGATTGTAAAATCGGTAAATATTGGCGAAAAAAGGGTTGTTAACTATAAAGGAAAAATAGTTGAAACAGGTATTTTTAAATCGCCTGTAAACGCATCTATTTTTTTAGGTGAAGAAGATGTAGTAAATGATGCTGTTATTGATAGAAGGTATCACGGAGGCGTTGAAAAAGCTGTGTATGCTTACTCTGAACAGCATTATGAATATTGGAAAGCATTGTATCCAAATTTAGATTGGAATTACGGCATGTTTGGTGAAAACCTAACAATTTCAAATTTTGAAGAAACAGCAATATATGTTGGAAGTCAATATAAATTAGGTGAAGCTATTATTGAAGTTACCAAGCCAAGAGAACCTTGCTCTAAACTAGGAATTGTATTTGGTACGCAAAAAGTGGTGAAGCAATTTTGGAATTCAACAAAAAGTGGCGTTTATTTTAAAGTACTTCAAACAGGAAATGTAAATAAGGGAGATGCGCTTATTTTACTAAAAAAAGCCGAAAATACACCCTCTATTTCGGAGGTGTTTGAAACAAAAAAGCTGCCTAAAAAATAAAGATTCTTATAGTAATCTATTATCAGTTTGGTGAGATGCTGAAACAACACTTCGACTTCGCTCAGTGACCAATTCAATATCACTGTTCGTAAACTATATAACATAAAAAAGGGTTCGCAATT